>JBDTWM010000152.1:0-5955 GCA_040006675.1 Dermatophilaceae bacterium
CGCGGTCGGGCTGGCGGTAGGCGGCGATCATGGCCTGGTAGATCCCCCAGGTCGCTTCGACCTGCACGTGCTCGTCGGCGGTGAACAGGTCCTGTAGGCGCTGGGCTTGTTTGTCGGTGAGCAGGCCGGCGCCGGTGTGCAGGGTCCGCCGCGCGCAGTAGAGGGGGTCGCCTTTGCGGCCGCGGTGGCCGCGGGTGTCCTGCTGGACCCGTCGGCGGCAGCGGTCCAGCGCCTCCCCGCCCAACCGGACGACGTGGAAGGGATCCATCACCGCCACCGCGTGGGGCAGTTCCTCAGCCGCAGCGGTCTTGAACCCGGTGAAGCCATCCATCGCGACGACCGCCACCGCGTCCCGCCAGGGCTGCGGGCGGGCGGCCAGCCACGCCTTGAACGCCTGCTTGAAAGCGGCCGGGGACCATGTCTAACAGACGGGACGGGCCCATCCCGTCCCTGATCGGGGTGAGGTCGATGATCACGGTGACGTACTTGTCCCCGCGGCGAGTGTGCCGCCAGACGTGCTCATCGACCCCGACGACGACTACGCCCTCCAACCGGGTGGGGTCCTCGATCAAAAACCGCTTGACTTCGGCCAAGACCGCGTCGTTGGCGGTGTTCCACGACACTCCCAGACCCTCAGCGACACGGGCGACGCTCAGGTGCTGACGCACGATGGCCTCCAGCGCCCACCGCAACCCACGCCGGGACACCTTCGCCCGCGGCTCGGCCGC
Source organism: Dermatophilaceae bacterium (assembly GCA_040006675.1). GTDB lineage: Bacteria > Actinomycetota > Actinomycetes > Actinomycetales > Dermatophilaceae > Austwickia. The sequence goes on from JBDTWM010000152.1 coordinate 729, forward strand.
ACCGGTGGTGTCTTGGCGCCACACCCGCCCGCACCCCGTGCAACGGTAACGACGGACCGTGACCAGCAACATCGTCGGGCGCCACCCCAACGGCTCATGCGCCAACCGTCGGGTCACCGTGTCCTGGGGGCGCCCTCGCACCCGCACCCGCGGCACCACTGATCCGCCTCGACGACCCGACACGCCAGGACCGCCCGAACGGGTTCGAGACGCTGGCCCACCACCTCCAAACCGAGCCCATCCAGGCGGGCGAACGTGGTCAAATCCGGGCAAGCAAAGGTAGCGTCAGGCACGTCGAGGTCTTCCCAATGGACGGCGTCAGAACCTCCATCATCGGAAGACCTCGACCCCTACCCCGCCACCGACGCGCCCACCACCGGACCCGAGATCTCAGACCGAATACACCCTGGATTGTGAAGAGCCCCTAAACACGCAGAAAACAGACCTGTACATCTAGAGAGGACCCTAGACATACAGATCTGCGCCCTTCTGCCGAGAAGACTGGCGCGCTCCTTACCTCTGCTGTGTGACGCTCGGCAGTGGGGGGCGGTGAATCTGTGGCTGCGGCGTCGTGGGGAGCCACCCGAACGGCTCGACCGGCGCGGATCGGTCACGGCTTGGAGATGAACCCTTTCGACACCATCCAGTCGAAGGCGACATCTGCGGGTTGCTGACCGTCGACGTCCACTTTTGCGTTGAGTTCGCGCATCACATCGTTGCTCAGCGCCGCGGTGACCGGGGCGAAGGCGTCGGCGATCCCGGGAAACTCGTCCAGGGTCTCGGAGCGAACGTTGATGGAGGCGTTGTAAGAGGGGAAGAAGCTCTTGTCGTCCTTGAGCACCGTGAGGTCGAGCGCGTTGATCCGTCCGTCGGTGGTGAACACTTCGCCGAAGTTGCAGGACCCTCGTGCCGTCGCTGAGTAGACCGCACCAGTGTCATAGATGCCGATATTATTGTCGGGTACGCCATCCGCAGTGCCGCGTGGGATGCCGTAGGCCTGCAGCATCCCGTTCATGCCGTCCTGTCTGGAGTTGAACTCGGCTTCGATACAGAACGTCCGGTCCTTCACCGGTAGGTTTGCGATGTCGGACAGTTTGGATATGTTGCCAAGTTTCGTCACCGCGCCGCGGCGCACCGCCATGGCGTAGGTGTTGTTCATATTGGCCCGGGGCAGCCAGGTGATGCCGTTGGCCAGATCAGCATCGTGGACGTATTGCCAGAGCAGCTGCGGGTCGGTCGGTGCCTTCTCGTGGCCCATATAGATGAGCCATGCGGTGCCGGTGTAATCCCAGGCGACGTCGGCGACGCCGGAGACCATCAGGTTGCGCACCGGCTGGCTCCCGGGCACGTTCGCCAGGTCGGTGACGGGGAAACCAGCCGCTTGCATGGTGAGCACAGCGACCTTATCCAGGATGAGCGCCTCGGTGTAGTTCTTCCCGGTGACGGTGACCCCTTTGTCTTCCGCGCCCGCTATGGATTTGATTGAGCCTGGTCCGGCCGCCGGTACGAACGCGGTGGCCGGCTGCAACCCGCAACCGGCGAGGGCGAGGGCGAGGGCTGTCAATGTCAGCGCCGACGACGCGGCGACTCGACGGTTGCGCAGAAATCTCGACAAGGTCGCGTTCATCTACAGCCCCTTCGGCTGGACCAGCTGTTCCATGATCCGGCCTAGCAGGTCGATGAGAAGTGCTAATAGAGCGACGATGAGCGCGCCGGAGACGAGCACCACGGGCAGGTCGAGGTTGACACCGGTGGTGATCAGCAGGCCGAGTCCGCCGCCGTCGATGAATGTCGCGAGTGTCGCAGTGCCTACGAGGAGGACCAGCGCGGTGCGAATACCTGAGAGCATGATCGGCGTTGCCAGTGGTAGCTCGATCCGGAAGAGGACCGCCAACGGGCTCATCCCCATGCCCCGTCCGGCTTCGACCAGTTGGGCATCGACCTGCTTGATACCGATCATGGTATTACGCAACACCGGCAGCAGGGCGTAGAGGACTAGTCCGACGATGGCGGCCCTGAAACCGAAACCGAGCCAGAAGGCCAACAATACGAAGAGCCCGATCGAGGGGGCGGATTGGCCGACATTAGCGATGACCAGCACCGGTCCGCTGAACGCCCGCAGCCGTGGTCGGGTGAGCAAAACACCGAGCGGCAGGCCGAGGAGCAAAACGATGAACGCGGAGACGAAGGTGAGAGCCAGGTGTTGCCCGATGTACCCGAGTAGTTGGCCGGGAGCGAGCGTCGTGCTCTCGGTGTCCGTGAGGTCGGCAGTCGTCAGCCACGCCGCTAGCCCACCCGCGACGACGGCGATCCCGGCGAACTGCATCAAGATCCCTGGCCACGGGCCGCTGTTGCGGGCACCCGACCCTGGCGTGCTGGGCAGCTGGGTGCTGATGGTCATACTCGCCCACCACTATCAGTATCGGTCTCGGCATCTGGGTGGTCGAGCGCTGGTGCCCCTTGCGCCGCCCGACGGCTGGAGCTGATCGCCTGCGTCACCGCGCTCACGTCGACGAGGCCGAGGAGTTCATCTCCATGCCCCACGACCAGCGCCGAACCGGCGCTGGACGCGAGCATCGTATCGAGGGCGTCGTGCAAGGTGGTTCGCTCGCCGACGACGGGGAGGTTGTCATCGACGTGGCTCGGGACCTTGTCAGCGCGCGCCAATTGGCGCCGAGAAAGCCACATCATCGGCCTCTTGCGGCTATCGACGATCACTGCGTTGATTTCGCCGGAAGCGTCCAGGCGCGCGATAACGTCGGCGGCGGCCTCACCCGGTCGACCGGTGATCACCTTCCCGATCTCGACGTCCTGCACCCGGATGAGCAGGAGTTGCTTCAAGCCGGCGCCAGAACCGATGAAGTCTTCCACGAACGCATCGGCCGGCGCACCGAGAATACGGCTGGGAGTATCGTACTGTACGAGATGTGCGCTCTCGGAGAAAATGGCGATCCGGTCGCCCAACTTTACTGCTTCGTCGAAGTCGTGAGTGACGAAGACGATCGTCTTCTGCACATCATCCTGGATATGCAACAGCTCATCCTGGAGTCGTTGCCGAGTGATCGGGTCGACCGCGCCGAATGGCTCGTCCATGAGCAGTATCGGGGGGTCGGCGGCGAGTGCCCTGGCGACACCGATGCGCTGCTGCTGCCCACCGGAGAGTTGCTTCGGATAGCGGTCCCGATAGAGGTCCGGATCCAGTGAGACCAGTTCGAGTAGTTCATCCACCCGGCGGGTGATCCGTTTCTTGTCCCAGCCAAGCATCCGTGGGACCAGCGAGACATTCGCCGAAATAGTCATATGTGGGAAGAGCCCACCCGCCTGGATCACGTAGCCGATGCGCCGGCGGAGTTGCGTCGCGTCGATGTCGGTGACGTCGTCGTCCCCGATCATGATGCGCCCTCCAGTGGGCTCGATCAGGCGGTTGATCATCTTCAAAGTAGTGGTCTTGCCGCATCCCGAGGGTCCGACCAGCGCGACGATTTCCCCGGCCGGAATTTCCAGGCTCAGCGTGTTGACGGCTGGGGTCCGCTGCTTGTCGTAGCTCTTGGTGACCGAGTCGAGAATGATCCGGACACCGTAGGTATTATGGTCGCCCGTTCTCGCGGACGTGGTTTGCAAACTATCAGACACGGATACCTCGCGATATGGTCAAGCGGCCTAGGCCGAGGAACAACAGGTCCAAGATCACCGCCAGGATCACCACGGCGACCACGCCGATGACCACTAAATTCAACGCATTAGCGCCGCCGATCCGTGACAACCCCGAGAAGATGAAGCCACCGAGGCCTGGGCCGAGAGCGTAAGCTGTGATCGCGGCGATACCCATCACCATCTGCGCTGAAATCCTGATCCCTATGAGAATGACGGGCCAGGCCAGCGGTAGTTCGACCCGGGTCAGGATGCTGAGCTTGCTCATTCCCAGGCCTCGGGCGGACTCCACCAAGGATGAGTCGACACTCATCAGGCCCACGACGGCGTTGCGCAGAATCGGTAGCGTCGCAAAGAACGTGATAACAATGACTGCCGGCGTGACGCCGAAGCCGAACGGTGCGATCAACAGCCCAATCAGAGCAAACGACGGCACCGTCAAGCCCACTGCCGAGATCCCGTTTGCCAGAGCCCGGAGCATTCCGCTGCGGTAGACGAACACGGCGAGCAAGACCGCCAGAAAGGTAGCGAGTACCAGACACTGAACGACAAGCGAAAAATGCTGCCAGCTTGCGAACAAAATTTCATCGAACGAGCGCTCAATAAATTCGTTCACACGCACTCCTCAATACTCGGCGACATTGCATGCTAGTCGGTATTACGCGTCTCGCTAGACGCCCGACCGTCTTGCTATCTTGGCGAGTCACCAGAGTCGGCAACCCTTGGGAGTGTTGCGGGGCTAGCGGATGCCGTCAAACGGGAGTTCCGCATTGAGTGGCACTTCCGGGACCCGTAACAGAGCATCGACAGAGTCGTGTTTGCGCAGGTCAGCGATGGGTTGCTTGGTCACTGGCATGATGCTGTCGGGTGGCGACGAAATAAATTCTCAGGTGAGTGAGGTCGCACCGGATGAGGCCATCCTGCGCAAGCTCTTCGCCCCGACTGGACGCCGATCTCCTGGAGCGGCGAGTCAGCGCCAATTTGTGGATCCACACACACGTGGTCGTCGTGTTTGGCCATGCCGGCTGGACGGTGCTCGGGCGAGGCGCCGTGGCCGCGAAGAACGACGAGGCCATCGCCGTACCAACGCTGTTCGCTTTCGTCGAGCTGACCTGCGCAGTGGTCATCGTCGATGCCTTGCACGCCCAAAGCGACACCGCCGCCGAGATCACCGCGGCGGGACGGGGACTATGTTGGCACCCACAGACTCGGCAAAGTCGGTTCATGCGGTGGTGATGAGGTCGATGGGTCGTCTTGGGTCTCGTGCGTGGTGGCGTAGCGCGGCGGCGATGCGGGTGAGGTTGCGAAAGCCGAGGGCGGAGCCGCGTAGGTGCTCGAGCAGACTGAGGGGATCAACGGCGTCGACCGGGTCCGCCTGCGCTGGTCAGGACACCGGCTGACGGTGCCTGTCGGAATCGAGTCGGGTCGGGTACCCCGGCCAATGCGGGCCGTTATCGGCGCTCGGCTCTTCGACATGGCCCCGTCCTGTCTGTGCTGGTTGGCTCTACTCGGCGGCGGGGTCAACTGCTCTGCGACGTCACGGAATAGCTACGACCAGGACAAACTCGTTGGTGAT
>JBDTWM010000153.1:0-5905 GCA_040006675.1 Dermatophilaceae bacterium
GGGCAGAGCATCAGTGGGGTCATCCTTTACGACGAGACGATCCGGGAACACACCAGCGACGGTGTGCCGTTCCTGACCGTCCTGGCCCAGGCCGGGATCCTCGCGGGGATCAAAGTCGACCTGGGCGCGACACCGATGGCTGGGCACCCCGGGGAGAAGGTGACCGAAGGGCTGGACGGACTGCGACAACGGCTCAGCGAGTACGCCTGGATGGGTGCCCGCTTCGCCAAATGGCGGGCCGTGTTCACCATCGGTGAACTGACCCCCAGCCGAGCCTGCGTCCAGGCCAACGCTCACGCGCTGGCCCGCTACGCCGCGCTGTGCCAAGAGAACGCTCTGGTGCCCATCGTGGAACCGGAGGTGTTGATGGACGGCGAGCACACCCTGGCCCGCTGCGCCCAGGTCAGCGAGGACGTGCTGCGTGAGGTCTTCGCCCAACTGCACACCCAGGGGGTCGTGCTCGAGGCGATGCTGCTCAAACCCAACATGATCCTGCCCGGGGCGCACTGCCCGACCCAGGACTCGATCACGACGGTGGCCGCAGCGACCCTGCGCTGCCTGCGACGGGCGGTGCCCGCCGCCGTCGCCGGGATCGCGTTCCTGTCCGGTGGCCAGTCCGGTGACCTTGCCACGACCCGGCTGGCCGCCATCAACAACGGCCTAGGCTCACCGCTGCCGTGGCCGATCGCGTTCTCCTTCGGCCGCGCGATCCAGCAACCCGCGCTGAGGATCTGGGGCGGTCAGGACGTCAACGCCGGCCGCGCACAACATGGCCTGCTCCTGCGGTGCACAGCCAACCGGGACGCCCGTCGAGGCGCCGCGGCCACGAGCGGCGCCGGCGCTGTAGCTGCTGTGCCGGTGACGAGCAGCCGTGCTGCCCCGCCCGGCCCCGGCCCGGCCAGACGGAGCTGACGTACTTCCAGCAGAAAGGAACGCTCTGATGACCACCGACGCTCAGCAACCCCAGACTGGTTCCTCATCCGAGGCACCGCCGGCGCCGGAGCACGACTTGAAGACCCTGCCGATGGCGCAGGTGCAAAAGGAGCTGGCGACCTCACCGGATGGGCTGACCCAGGCCGAGGCAGCGAAGCGGTTGACGCAGTACGGCCCGAACGAGATCGCCGAGCACAAGAGCAATCCGCTGCTGAAACTGCTGACCTACTTCTGGGGACCGATCCCGTGGATGATCGAGGTCGCGGTGATCTTGTCCGCAGTGCTGAGGCACTGGCCGGACTTCTTCATCATCCTGGTCCTGTTGCTGGCCAACGCCGCGGTCGGCTTCACCGAGGAACGCTCGGCCGGTAAAGCCATCGACGCCCTCAAGGCCCAGCTGGCGATCAACGCCCGCGTCCGACGCGACGACGAGTGGGTCACTCCCGCCGCGAGGGACTTGGTGCCCGGGGATGTGATCAGGATGCGGCTCGGTGATGTCATCCCGGCCGATGCGCGCCTGCTGGACGGTGACCCGGTCGAGGTGGACGAGTCGGCGCTGACCGGGGAGTCACTGCCGGCCACCCGAGGCCCGGGCGAGGCGGTGTTCTCCGGCTCGATCCTTCGCCAGGGGGAGATCTCCGCCCTGGTCTACGCCACCGGCGCCCACACCTACTTCGGCAAGACCGCCGAACTGGTCCAGGGGGCGGACAGCGTCAGTCACTTCCAGAAAGCGGTCCTGAAGATCGGGAAGTTCCTGATCCTGCTCGCGTTGGTCATGGTGGCCATCATCGCCATCGTCTCGACCCTGCGCGGGCAGCCGATCCTGACCACCTTGCAGTTCGTGCTCGTGCTGACCGTCGCCGCGATCCCGGTCGCCATGCCCACGGTGCTGTCAGTGACGATGGCGGTCGGCGCCCGGCTGCTGGCCAAGAAGCAGGCCATCGTCAGCCGGCTGGTCGCGATCGAGGAACTGGCCGGCGTGGACGTGCTGTGCTCGGACAAGACCGGCACCCTGACCCAGAACAAGCTGAGCCTGGGCGACCCGTTCGCGGTGGACCCGGCCAGCGTCGATGACGTCATCCTGGCTGGCGCGTTGGCCTCCCGCGCCGATGACAACGACACCATCGACCTTGCCGTCTTGGCCGGTCTGAGCGACCAGAAGGCTTTGCGCGGCTACACGGTCACCCACTTCGCACCGTTCGACCCGGTCCACAAACGCACCGAAGCCACCGTCACCGAAAGTGATGAAACGACGTTCCAGGTCACCAAGGGCGCCCCCCAGGTCATTCTCGCCCTCGTTGATGATGCCGCGACAATCACACCCGCCGTCGACACCGCGGTGAACGACTTCGCCGCCCGAGGCTTCCGATCCTTGGGCGTGGCCCGCGCCGACGGCGACGGGCCGTGGCACATGCTCGGAGTGCTGCCGCTGTTCGACCCGCCCCGCGAGGCCGCCAAAGCGACAATCGCGACCGCGCAGAGCATGGGAGTCTCGGTCAAAATGGTCACCGGCGATGCGATCGCCATCGCCCAGGAGACCGCCAAGACACTGGGGATGGGCACCGGCATCCTCGACGCTGCCGCGCTCGGGGACGTGACGAAAAAGGCGACGGCCGCCCAAGGCGAGGCCATCGAGCACTCCGACGGTTTCGCGCAAGTCTTCCCCGAGCACAAGTACCACATCATCGAGGTCTTGCAACAGCGCGGGCACATCGTGGCGATGACCGGTGACGGCGTCAACGACGCCCCGGCGCTGAAGAAGGCCGACTGCGGCATCGCCGTGTCCGGCGCGACCGACGCCGCCCGCTCCGCCGCCGCGATCGTGCTGATGAGTCCGGGCCTGTCCGTGATCATCGACGCGATCAAGGAAAGCCGCCGCATCGTCCAACGGATGAACTCCTACGCCATCTACCGCATCTCCGAAACCCTGCGGGTGCTGGTCTTCGTCACCGCAGCCATCCTCGTCTACGACACCTTCCCGGTGACCGCGATCATGATCGTGATGCTGGCCCTGCTCAACGACGGCGCCATCCTGACCATCGCCTACGACAACGTCCACTACAGCGACAAACCCGAGGCCTGGAACATGCGCCTGGTGCTCGGCATGGCCACCATCCTGGGCCTGGCCGGACCGGTTGCCGCGTTCGGGCTGCTCTACCTGGGCAAGAACGTGTTCGACCTGGACCCCGACCAGGTGCAGACCCTGATGTATCTGATGCTGGCCGTCGCCGGATCGATGACCATCTTCCTCACCCGCACCCGCGGCCCGTTCTGGTCCATCCGCCCCAAACGCATCCTGGTGCTGGCCGTGTTCGGCGCCGAGGCGATCGCCACGCTGCTCGCCGGAACCGGAACCCTCATGCCCGCCCTGGACTGGAAATGGGCCGCGTTCGTCTGGGGCTACGCCATCGCCTGGTTCCTACTCACCGACCGCATCAAACTGCTCGGATACCGCGTCCTGGACCCCACGAAGAACACCCCCGGTACGGGTGCGGGCAAACCGCCGACCGAGCACAAACCCGCGAACAGCGCCAGCTCGACGAAGGTCGCTGTCACCACGCAACGCGTCGCCTTCCACACCGACACCGACCCGAGCGACCCGGTCTACCACGACAACGACCAGTGCCCCTACGGCATCGAAATCAAGAACCACCACAACGACCACCCCGGCACCGGCCACCGCCGCCAATGCGACTGGTGCGCCCAGCACGACCAGCCGATGGAGGTCGAACGATGAGGGCCGCAGAACCTCACCCAACGCGCCCGGCCGCGCCAAGGGCAAAACCCATCGTGAAGATGACCGCCATCGCGTGCAGTACCGACCTGAAACGCCGCGCGCGGGGCCCGGCCTTCGAGCACGACCCCGCGCACGGGACGCTCGCGCCGACACGGCGGCGCAACCGATGAGGCTGGTCATCGTCCGTCACGGCGAAACCGACTGGTCCTTGGCCGGTCGCTACACGGGCAGCACCGACGTGGACTTGACGGCTAACGGTCGAGCACAAGCTGCTGCGTTGGGCTCGCTCCTCCAGCGCCTCCTGCACGCTGAACGCGCGGTGCTGGTCTCCAGCCCCCGGAAACGCGCCACCGAAACCGCGACCCTAGCGCTGCCCGCGCACCACATGAGAATCGAACCGCTCGTTGCGGAATACGACTACGGCAACTACGAAGGCCTGACCACCGAACAGATCCGTCAACTCGCGCCCGGCTGGGACATTTGGCGCGACGGATGCCCCGACGGCGAGTCCACAGCCCAGGTCGGCCGGCGGGCCGACGCGTTTCTCCACGCCCACACCGAGAACCGCACCCAGCCGGTCATCGTCGTCACCCACGGGCACTTCTCCCGAATTCTGGCCGCCCGCGCCCTGGGACTAACGCCCGAGCACGGGCAACTGTTCGCCAGCACAACAGCCGCGGTCTCGCTGATCGAAGACCACCACGGCGAACGGTGCGTCGGGCTATGGAACGCCGACACAGCCCTGCTCGCCCACGCCGCCGATCCAACGGCACACCCGAGTAGGCCCCGAGCCGATCCACCCGTCCCAGCCGGGGAGTTGCTGCCATGACAGGGCGACACAAGCTCTTCGCGCCCTGGAAGAACCAAGTGAGCCTGGCGCACTCCTTGACACGGGCTGCCGCGGCCGTGGAAGCCGCCGCCAGGACCGGGGACCTGTTCGAACTGTCGGTCTGTCCGTCGATGACCGCGCTGGCGTCGGTGGCTCGGGTGAGCGCGAACAAGGTCACGGCCGACAACGCCGAGGCCTACTTCACCCAGCCCGACATCGATGGTGGCCTGGTCGGTGCCGCGAGCCAGGACCTGACCTCATTCCAGGCGCTGATCACCGCCACCGTGACCACCTACCAGCGGCCGCAGCCGGGCACGAGGCACCAGTCGTCCGTCGCCACCATCAACAACCCGCGACGCCCCCTGCGGCACCGCGACGACACGTGAGGACAGACTGTGGCAACCGAATCGACCGCGTTCCGCATCAAACCCGCAGGACCCGTGGAACTACGCGACCTGGCCACCGCCGTGAAGCCCCTCTACACCTCCCATAAGGACTACAAGAAGCAGCTGAAGAAGCACGTCAAGAAGCTGACCTCGCTGCAGCGGCTGCACTACGCCTCCGACCACTGGTCGCTGCTCCTGATCTTTCAAGGCATGGACGCTGCCGGCAAGGACGGCGCGATCCGCCACGTCATGTCCGGAGTCAACCCGCAAGGCTGCCAGGTATTCAGCTTCAAACAACCCACTGATCAAGAACTCGAGCACGACTTCCTCTGGCGCACCAGCCGCTGCCTGCCCGAACGCGGCCGGATCGGCATCTTCAACCGCTCCTACTACGAGGATGTCCTCGTCGCCCGAGTCCACCCCGAAATCCTGCACGGACACGGACTACCCGACGAGCTCATCGACGACACGACGATCTGGCAACAGCGGTACCGCTCCATCCACGACCTCGAGAAGCACCTGCACCGCAACGGCACCCAAATCGTCAAGATCTTCTTGCACCTGTCCAAGGACGAGCAGGCGAAACGCTTCCGAGCCCGCATCGACGCCCCGGACAAGAACTGGAAGTTCAGCCTCGCCGACATCCACGAACGGTCCTACTGGGACGACTACATGACCGTCTACAGCGACTGCCTGAGCGCCACCAGCTCCGAACACGCCCCGTGGTACGTCATCCCCGCCGACGACAAACGCAACGCCCGGCTCATCATCTCCCAGATCCTCCTCGACACGCTGGCCGACCTGAAGATGGCCTACCCCAAGACGACCCCCGAACGACACAAAGAGTTGGAGTCATTCCGCAGCCAGCTCTGACCCGGCCAACGTCCTTGTCGATCAGGCCCCGACGCTTCCGACCTACCGCGGACTGGGCAACCTCCACGCCGCCCCGGCGAGCCTGAGTTTCGTGTGGTCGACGTTCGCCGATGCCGGGGCATGACTTGTCCGCGGCGTCGGGTCTCT
>JBDTWM010000154.1:0-5805 GCA_040006675.1 Dermatophilaceae bacterium
CTCGCCGTGGCCGCCTCCGCGTACTCGACTGGACGCTCGGGCGGGAGGGGTCAGGATGGGGTCTTCCCGCTGATGTCGGCTGCGGTCATAGAACGAAACTACTGCCTGACACCAGCGAGTCGACGACGTACCCTCAGCGACCGACGCGGATCAGTGGTGGTGGGTTCCCATGAAAGCCATGAGATCCGCCGGGGTCACGATGAAGGGACGCATCATCTCCGTGTCCTCGTGTTCGAGGATGTGGCAGTGGTACATGTATCTGCCCGCGTGGGCCGCGAAACATCCGATGACGCTGACCATCTCGGCGGTCTCCACGGTGCCGTCAACCTCGTTGCGCGCGCCGGGATTGACGCGGAAGGTGTCCTTCCAACCCCGTTCGTTGTCGTCGGGAAGCGCTACAGCTGAGGCGGTGAAGGTGATGTCCCTGTTCGCGTTCAGGTCCAAGCGTGCCCCGTCGGGCGTCAGCTGGGTTCGCGACAAGGCCTGGAACTGGCTCAGGTGGATGTGGAACGGATGGGTGTCCGGGCTGAGGTTGATCACCTTCCACATGTGCCAGGACCCCTGCACCGCCATCGCCATCGTCGTGTCGTTGAACCGTTTTCCTACGGTCACATAGGTGGTCTTCTGCGGATCGTCGGGCAGGCGCAGCTTGATGCCGGCCCGTCCAGCGAGCAAGCGCACCTTCCTCGGGTCGTTCGGATCCACGATGTCGATCCACTGCTCGTACATGTTGCATCCGTGCAACTCGGCCATGGATTGCGGGACCATCTCGTGCAGGTAGAGCATCGGGTGGGTGATGATCGTCCCGTCGCTGTTCGTTCGGGGTCTCCCCTCGGCATCGCGGATAATCATCTGCTCCTCGAGCATGGCGATGATCGTGTGGCCATGGTCTGCGGGCAGGAGCTTGTGATCGGTCGGTATCCGGCGGAAGTCCGGGTCCAGTTGCATGGCAGCGATCGGCTGGCCACGGAGTCCGGAGTCGCGGTGTCCGCAGCCCAGGTCGAAACGCATGACATGCGGGGTCGAGAGGAAATGGCTCTTCTCCGGGTCCGGGTCGCCGACATCCCCGGTGAATACGACACCTCCCCACGGCGCGAAGGCGGTGTTCCAGATGGCGACGTGGTTGACGTCCTCGCCGAGGAGAGCGAAGTCGATCAGTACGTCGGCTCGTTCGCCGGGGGAGAGGATCAACGATCCGCTCGGAAGGTCGACAGACTGACCCAGCAGTCCGCCGTCGGTGCCGATCTGTTGTATCGCGCTCGCGGGAAGCGGCAAGCCAGGCACGTCGTCGGGGTTGGTCTGAGCATGGAAGTGCAACCGGTAGGTGCGGGCGTTCGACCCGTTGAGGATCCGCAGCCGATGCACCTGCCTGGACACTGGGCACCGTGGCCACGCCAACCCGTTGACGAGGTTGACCGGCGAAAAGGCTTCCCGCACATCATGCTGCACCTTGTGCAGGAAGCTACCGGTCAACGGGCCGTCGGCGGTTCCGTCCTCGGTGTCGAAGTTCCGGTCCGAAAGGACCAGCGGGATCTCCCGGTCCTCGTCGGTGGGAAGTCCCAAGTAGTACTCGATCCGATCACGCACCAGCCAGGCTCCGGCCAGCCCGGCGTAGACGTTGAGCCGAGTGACCGACATACCGTGGTCGTGGTACCAGTACATCGGCGCCGCGCCCGAGCGGTACACCGCGCTGAGGGTTCCGCCGTGATCGGCCATCGGCCAGGACTCGCGCGGGAACTCGTACTCGTCGCGGCGCTCCTCGCCGAAGCCGATGACATTCTCCGCCCAACCGTCGCTGTCGGGGCCGTTCGCTGCACCGTGAAGATGAGCAACGGTGTAGGCGTGCAGCGCCGCGGCATGCTCGGACTCCTCGACATCACCCGGATCGACTGAGAGAAAGTCGGCGCCGGCGTCGTTCATAGTCCCGCCGGCCTTCGTGTCGACGACCACGTGTCGATACGGCAAGGTGCCGACGATGTTGTGCTCATGGGTCATCTGCACCCGCTCCCCCTCCCGCACCACGATCACAGGTCCCGGAAGCAGCCCGTCGTAGGTCCAGGCAGGGGTTGCCGGCAGAGCCGGATGCACCACTGCCTTCGTGGCGCACTGTTCCAGCTCGAGTTCTCGACGCGGACCATGTGGCCGTTTGCGCGCAGGTCGGGGCATTAATGCCGCCCTGTCGAAGATGCCGGGCGTCGCCCGCAGCTGCGCGAGAGTCGTTGAATTCATGGCGTTTCCTCCTTAATGACGCCTTGTGACGTCGACCATCGAACGCAGGGGCTCGGCAAAGTCGGGACGCAGGGCGCTGAGCAGCATTTTTGCGGTGGTGCGGGGTGTGACGGACGTGGCGTGTGTTGCTACCGAGCGAGCGTGGGACTCGAACAGGTTGAGCTTGAAGGTTGGGCAGCGCTCAGCTCACGCCGACGGGGCCTTGCCAGGCGCCGCCGCCTTGAGCCCACATGACATTGATCTTGCCGTCGACGCCCACGAAGACGGCGTCCAGCTGGTCGGGGCCTTGGTGGTCCAGCGCGACCGGGCTGCCGGGGACGGCCACTCCGGGGTCGGTGAGGCCGACGGGGCCTTGCCAGGCGCCGCCGCCTTGAGCCCACATGACATTGATCTTGCCGTCGACGCCCACGAAGACGGCGTCCAGCTGGTCGGGGCCCTGGTGCGTGAGTGATACGCTTCCGCCCGGCACGAGGACGCCCGGCGCGGTCAGCGGTACGGCGACCTCCCAGATCCCTCCGCCGACGACCCACATCACTGATAGCGCGCCGAAGGTGTCGGCGAAGCAGAGGGTCAGCTGGTCCGCCGTCTGCGGCGCAGCCGCGACATGGGCGCCGGGTTGGGTCACCTGGCCGTAGATGTAGCGCATCGCTCGGGCATCCTCGGCGCTCGGCGCTGCCGCCGATCCGAAGAACACCCCGGGTGGGCCTTGGAGAGTCGGGCCCATCCCCGGAGCGGAGAAAGCTCCGGGTCCGTAATGCATGATTGAGCCGTAGTCGTACGGCCCGAGCCCCCTCGCCTCGGGTGGGACGTCGAAGTTGTGCTCCTCGCCGGCCTGGACGTTGGCGGCGTAGTAGGTGACGAAGGCGCCCCGATCGGGGCGCTGCTGCTCATGGAAGAGCCCGAGCGCGTGGCCGCACTCGTGCGTGACGGTGGCCTGACCGAAGCCGCTGCCTAACGCGGAGAGCCCGCTCCACACGCCGAGCCCGACAACGCTGAGGGAGTACAGCTCGGAGTCGTTACCGGCCACCATCACTTCGACGGTGTCGCCAGGGTGGACGACGACGCATGCGGGCGTACCGGCCGCCACGACACCGTCGAGCCCGACCGGTCCCTGCCACGGGTCGCCGCCGATCACCCACATGACATTGATCCGCCCGTCCGCGCCCACGAAGATCGCATCAAGCTGGTTCGGTCCGCCCTGGTGCGCCAAGGACACGTGGGCGCCGGCCGCTGCAACACCGGGCGCGGTGAGCCCGACGGGTCCCTGCCACGGGTCGCCGCCGATCACCCACATGACATTGATCCGCCCGTCCGCGCCCACGAACACCGCATCGAGCTGGTTATTGCCCTGATGGTCCAGCGCCACGGGGGTGCCAGGCGCTGCGATCCCGACGTCGGTCAGGCCGACCGGTCCCTGCCAGGCGTCGCCGCCGATCACCCACATCACGCACACGCGACCGTCCGGCGCGACGAAGACCGCGTCGAGCTGGTGGTCGCCCTGGTGCGCCAGCGACACCGGTGTTCCGGCAAGCGCAGCCCCAGTGCCGGTCAAGCCGACCGGTCCCTGCCAGACGTCGCCACCGATCACCCACATCACGCACACGCGACCGTCCGGCGCGACGAAGACCGCGTCGAGCTGGTCGGGTCCTTGGTGCTCGAGGGCGACGGGGCTGCCCGGAAGCGCCGTACCCGGGCCAGTCAGACCGACCGGTCCCTGCCAGACGTCGCCACCGATCACCCACATCACGCACACCCGGCCGTCAGCGGCGACGAAGACCGCATCCAGCTGATGGTCGCCCTGGCGGGCCAGCGCAATAGGCGACCCGGGGACTGCGAGGCCGGGGTCGGAGATGCGTACGGCGTCGGACCAGGTCAGTGGGCCGACGGTCCACAGCACGTAGACGGCGCCATCGGTCCCGACGAACAGGAGGTCGCGCTGGGCACCCTCCTGGGCCGCCGAGGCCAGCTGGCCGGCCGGCGGCGCCAGTGGGACCAAAGGGAACTCGCACCCGATGCTCTGCATCCCGCCGTGCCGCCCCACTGCGGAGAAGCACTCGTCGTTCTTCCGCTGAAATGCGACGTAATCGTTCTCGCCCTGCCGTTCCACGAACCGCACCGGCGCCAGCGACTGCCATGTCCGCTGTGCGCCGTCGATCAGGGTTCTACCAGCGGCGCCGATCGACGGGTCGATCTCGAACGGAACCACCCCATTCAGCCATCGGGTTTGGGTGCGGTCGCTTCGCATGTTCGCCATGGCCTTCTCCAACCCGCGCCTTGACATGATGTCGTCTTGCTAATGACAGGTTCGTCTTGCACTTGACACGTTCGTCCAAGAATCGGTTCCGTCGATGAAGTGTTTCCAGATCGGCAACGGGTCTTGACCGCCCCGCCCAAACTCGTTGCCTCACCGCTTCCGGCTCTGTCATAGTGAGGAGCAGCGACGAAGTAGGTGCGCGATGGAGCTGGATCTCACCGAGGTGAACAGCTTCACGGTGCTCGCCCGCGAAGGTCACTTCGGGCACGCAGCTCAAGTGCTGCACGTATCGGCGTCTGGTCTGACCAAACGGATCCAAAGACTCGAACGTCGCCTGGGAACCACCCTGGTCGAGAGAGGCCCTGGCGGAGTCGTCGCCATCACCCCAGCAGGCCGACGGTTCGCCCAGCGGGGGCAGGGACTCCTGGACCACGCTCACCGCACGGTTGCTGCGGTACGGGCCGCGCCGGCGTCGGTGGTCGTCGCCGTGCCCGGGGGCGACGGGGAGCGGATCCTGAACCGTTGGGTCCTGCGCCAGCCGCTGCGCGTACAGCTGCTCTTCCAGCAGCTGGTGTGCACCATGGGCCTGTCGTTCGGGGAGATGGCAAGCGCGCTCGTGTCGCGCCGGGCCGACGTCGTGTTCACAGCCGGCCCGACGAAGCAACCCGAGCTGGTCTCGACCCGCCTGTGGCCGATGACCCGGGTAGGGGTTGTAGCCGCCTCCCACCCCCTCGCGGCGTCGACGAGCGCCCGGGTCGAGGACCTCGCCGACTGGCCGATGCTGCATGATGCATCCGCTCCCTCCGAATGGATGGACCTGTGGTGCCTGGGCGACGTGCGTCCGATCGACAACGCCAGGCTGGTGGAGATCGCGCCCCGCGCGATGGGCGACGTGTTCAGCCGCGTAGCGCTGGGGCGCGAGGTCACTGTCACCCAGCGGGTGCTGGCGCTCGGCCTGCGTGCCAACCTCAGCTACGTCGAGCTCAACGGCGCTCCCCCTACCTGGTTCTTCACCCACACCCGTCGCAGCGAGCGACGCGAGTCGGTGCACCAGGTCGTGCGCGCCCTTCTCGAGTCGGGACAGCAAACGCCATATGATGCGCCATAGGGACGTGCAGCGCTGGCGCGCCCACCGACCACATCAGGGGACCACGAGTCGTCCACAGGTGAGACCACTCTTGCGGGCTCTTCATACCCGCGATGATCTGACAGCAGCGTGGGCGAGGAGCATGCGATACGCCAGCCGGCCCTCACGTGACGCTCAGAGGATCGCGATCTCCTCACCGAGGCGGTAGCCGCCCGCCAACGTCAGGTGGTCGCCG
>JBDTWM010000155.1:0-5756 GCA_040006675.1 Dermatophilaceae bacterium
GCATGGGCATGGGCATGGGCATGGACATGACCACTCCGCGACGACGACAAAACGGCTGCTCGTCGCGTTCCTGATCACCGCCACGCTGCTGATCGCCGAGGTGATCGGGGCCGCCTGGACCGGCAGCCTCGCGCTCCTCACCGACGCCGGCCACATGCTGACCGACGTTCTGGGCCTCGGTGTGGCGCTGCTGGCCGCGCGGCTCATGCAGCTGCCGCCCACGCCGCGGCGTACCTGGGGTTTCGCGCGCGCCGAGGTGCTGTCGGCAGGCGTGCAGGCGGGAATCCTGCTGTTCGTGGGCTTGTACGCGGCCGTGGAGGGCGTTCACCGCCTCGTCGACCCCACCGACGTGCCGCCTGTGATCCTGCTGGTGTTCGGCGTCATCGGCCTCGCCGGCAACCTCGCCACCATGGCGGTGCTCGCCGGAGGACGCAACGCGAACCTCAACATGCGGGCCGCGTTCCTGGAAGTCGTCAACGACGCCTTGGGCTCCGTGGCGGTGATCGTCGGCGCCGTCGTCATCGCGACCACGGGGTGGCTGCAGGCGGACGCGATCGCCGGTCTCTTCATCGCGGCGCTCATCGTGCCCCGGGCCCTGCGCATCCTGCGCGAGGCGATGAGCGTGCTGCTGGAAAGCGCCCCGGCCGAGCTGGATCTCACGGATGTCCGGGCGCACATCCTCTCGATGGACCACGTCGTCGATGTCCACGACCTGCACGTCTCCCGCATCGCCACCAACATGCCGGTCCTCACGGCCCACGTGGTCGTGGAGGATGCCTGCTTCACGAACGGCCGGTCCTTGGACGTCCTGGACACGTTGGAGGATTGCGTGGCCAGCCACTTCTCGATCTCGATCCGACACTCCACCTTCCAGCTGGAACCGGCCCGACACCGCGATCACGAGAGCGACCTCGGCCACTGACGTAGACGGCGGCGGCGAGGTCGGGCGTTGGCGCGGCCCCGCCTGGTCCGCGGCCCTGCCCGCGCCGCGTCGCTGCCGGGTCCGCGGCACCCTCACCGTCTCGATGGGCCCCGGGCTGCGGGTGCATCCCGCCCGCTGAGTGCCCGCACGAAACCCCGCCGAGATCAGCGGGGGTAGAGCGACACCTGGACCGCCTTCACGGCCAGCCACACGTCGCGGCCGGGGTGCAGATCCTGCTCGACGGCCGCCGCCACGGTGAGATCGGCCGCCACCTCTGTGCCGTCGCCGAGCGCCGCCGTCAGCCGTACGAGCGTGCCCCGCGGCTCCATCCCGACCACCTGGGCCCGCAAGTGGTTGCGGGGGCTTCCGGTCGGTTCGTCGAGATGGACGGCGACGGCGGAGGGTTCGAACGACGCGAGCGCGGTGACGCCCTCGGGCACCGGTCCGTCCGTCATTCCGGCGACGCGTTCGCCGGTCGACAGGACGACGGCACGCGCGCCGACACCCTTCCCCGCCAGCAGGTTCACGCCGACGAGATCGGCGAGGAACGGGGTTCGTGGCCGGGCGAGCAGTTCCTCGACAGGTCCCAGGTCGGCCACGCCGCCGTCGTCGATCACGAGGAGCGTGTCAGCGAGGCTGAGCGCGTCGATGATGTCGTGCGTCACCATCAACGCTGTGCGGCCCTCCCCACGGATGCGCTCGCGGAGCAGGGCGCGCACCGCGGGCGAGACGCTCACGTCGAGCGCGGCCATCGGCTCGTCGAGCAGCACCAGCCGCGGATCGGTCGCAAGCGCGCGCGCCAGGGAAATCCTCTGCGCCTGGCCGCCGGAGATCTCCCACGATCGGTTCGAAGCCAGGTCGAGGCAACCCACGGCCTGCAGCTCGGTGCGCGCTCGTCGACACGCCTCCGCGGGGGACACGCCGAGGGCGCGCGGCCCGAACGCCACGTTGTCCAGCACGTCGAGGTGTTCGAACAGCAGAGGCCGTTGTTCCAAGAGGGCGACCCGCCGGCGGTGGACCGGCACGAACACGCCGGGGCCGCTCACGAGCCGCCCGTCGATCGCCACCGTGCCCTCGTCGGGCCGCAGCTGGCCGCTCACGATCTTGATCAAGGAAGACTTGCCGGAGCCGTTCGGACCGACCACCGCGGTCACCGAACCGTGCGGGACCTCACAGCGAATCCGCACGCCGCGATCGTGGCGGGCGGCGTCGACCTGCAGCGCGTAGGCGGGCACCGTCGTCACGATCCCCTCCGGCGCACGGTGCTGCGCGACAGCCACCCGGTGAACCCGACCGTCAGCGCCGCGACCACGATCAGCACGAGCGCCAGCGCGAGCGCCGAGTCCGGATCCAGCTCGCGCACCTGGTAGATCTCCAGCGGCAGCGTACGGGTGGTGCCCTGCAGCGACCCCGCGAACGTGATCGTGGCCCCGAACTCCCCCAGCGAACGGGCGAACGTCAGGGCGGACCCGCTGGCGATCGCGGGCAGCATGAGCGGCAACGTGACTCTGCGCAGCGCGTACGTGGGAGAGGCACCGAGTGTCGCGGCCACCTCCTCGTAGCCGCTGCCGGCGGCGCGCAACGCGCCTTCCACGGAGGTGATCAGGTAGGGCATCGACACGAAGACCTGCGCCAGCACCACGGCGAACGTGGTGAACCCGATCTCGATCCCCCACGCCGACATGGTCCTGCCGACCACCCCTTGTCGACCGAAGGTGATCAGCAGTGCCAGGCCGGCGACGACAGGGGGAAGCACCATGGGAATCGTCACGAGCGTCCGCACGATCCCGCCCGCACGCGAGTCTGTTCGGGATAGGACAAGCGCGAGCGGCAGCCCGATCACGATGCTGACCGCGGTGGCGGACACGCACGTGATCAGGCTGATCCGCAGGGCGTCCAGCGCCTCCTGGGTCGCGAGGAGGGCGAGCGCGTTCGACCACGGGATGCGTACCGTCACCCCGAGCAGCGGAACCACGACGAACAGCACGGCCAGCGCGGCGGGCGCCCGAAGCCACAGCGGCAGGGGGATGGCGCCCGACGAGGACGTCAGCCCCCTGCCCCGACGCGGGGCGGTCGCGAGGTCGCCCATCTCGGACGGGGTGTCCGAGGCGAGCCCGCCGTTCCCGGACGAGTCCGCCACGGGCGTCTCGGCGCACCTCACGGCAGGGTGAAACCGTGCTTCGCGAGAACAGCGCGACCCTTCTCACCGGTGACGACCGAGATGAACGCGTTGCCCGCAGCCGAGTGCGGAGCCTTGGACACGAGGGCGATCGGGTACTTGCTGACCACCTTGTCGGCCCCCGGCATCTGGATGACCCGCACCTTGTCCCCGGCACTCTTGGCGTCGGTGGAGAACACGATGCCCGCGTCGGCCTCGCCCGAGGTGACCTTGCCGACCACGTCTGTGACCTTCTGCTCCTCAGAAACCGGCTTGAGCGTGAAGTCGTCGGCCTGCGCGATCGAGCGGGCTACCGCGCCGCAGGGCACGGTGGCGGCGCAGATCACGAGCTTCTTACCGTTCAGCGAGTCGTTGAGTCCCGTGACCTTGCCAGGGTTGTCGCTCGGCAGGATCATGACCGCCGTGTTGGTCGCGAAGATCTTCTGGTCGGCGACGACGAGGCCTTCGGCGGTGGCCTTCTTCATGTTCGCCTGGTCGGCGGTCGCCAGAACGTCCGCGACATCGGGCTTGGCGTTGATCTGGTCCACGAGGGTGGGCGAACCGTCGAAGTTGTATTTCACGTCCAGGTCGGGGGCTTGCGTGGCGATGTCCTTGAACGCCGCGGTCAGCGATGCGGCCGCGAAGACCGTGACCTCCTGCTTGGCCGCGCCGCTGCTGGACGTCGACGACGAACCGGCGTCGTTGGAGCCGCCGCACCCTGCGGCGACGAGGGCCACCGCCGCGGCCAGGGCCGGCCCGGCGAGGCGCCGGCCGCGGCTCGAGCGGGGGCCTTCGGGCGTGGGGCGAATCATAGACGTCCTCCTGGGATCTCGATGCTGACGTTGGTGGCCTTGACGATGGCCGTCGCGACGGAGCCGAGCTCCAGGCCCAGCTCCTTGACCGCCTCGGTGGAGACAAGGGACACGACGCGGTAGGGGCCGCACTGCAAGGACACCTGGGACACCACGGCGTCGGAGACGAGGGCGGTGACGAGTCCCGTGAACTGGTTGCGCGCCGATCGGCGCCCAAAGGTCGGGTCGAGATCTGCGCCGGCGTTCTTGTTGATCTCCTCGGAGAGCCGAGCCAGGTCGAGACCGCGGACGACCTTGCGTCCGGAGGAATCCAGCTGGGTCTCCAAGCGGCCCGCGTCGATCCAGCGACGCAGCGTGTCGTCGCTCACGCCCAGGAGTGCCGCTGCCTCCTTGATCCTCATCTGCGTCATGTCCTCGATGATACGTACGTGACTGCGTCGTTGTCAGACCATTGAATGCCGCCAGGAAGGACCGGATACGCCGTCGGTGCGCGCGAGCACCTCGCGTGCCAGGATGGCGGTGCGGGAGCGCCCGCGCTCCCGGCAATGGCAGCGACCATGACGGCCGGCCCAGGAGGCACCATGTCGAGCGAAGCCCTGCACGAACAGAACCTCAGCCCCGAGTGCCTGAACCGGCACCGCGCCATCGCCTCGCTGATGGAGGAGATGGAGGCGGTCGACTGGTACGACCAGCGTGCCGAGGCGTGCACCGACCCCGCGCTCAAGGAGATCCTCGAACACAATCGCGACGAGGAGAAGGAGCACGCCGCAATGCTCATCGAGTGGCTCCGCCGCCACGACGACCACTTCGCCAAGGAGCTGAAGAAGTACCTCTTCAGAGACGGCAATATCCGTCAGGGTGAGCACGCCTAGGAGGGCCTGGTCGCGGCGGAGGTACGGCCGGGACAACCGCTAACTACCGTCGCGTACGCTCGATGCGTCCGCGGCACCGTCCAGCATAAGGAGAGCGCCTCATGGCTAACCAGGCACCTTTCACCGACGGAGCCGACGACAGCGGCTCGCACCACGCGAACGGTTCCCCCGCCGTCAGTGACCGGCAGTCGCTGTCACTGGGCCCCGACGGGCCGCTGCTGCTGCACGACCACCACTTGGTGGACACGCTCGCCCACTTCAACCGCGAGAACATCCCCGATCGCAAGCCGCACGCCAAGGGAGCGGGCGCGTTCGGGATGTTCGAGGCGACGCACGACGTATCGCAGTACACCAAGGCGGCGGTCTTCACCCCGGGCACCACGACCCGCGCGCTGGCGCGATTCTCGACGGTCGCGGGCGAGGCCGGTTCCCCCGACACGTGGCGTGACGTGCGCGGTTTCGCCCTGCGCTTCTACACCTCGCAGGGCAACTGGGACATGGTCGGCAACAACACGCCGGTGTTCTTCTTGCGCGACCCGATCAAGTTCCCTCATTTCATCCGGAGCCAGAAGCGCTTGGCCGACTCCGGCCTGCGCGACAGTCACATGCAGTGGGACTTTTGGACGATGAACCCGGAGTCGGCCCACCAGGTCGCGTACCTCATGGGTGACCGGGGCGTTCCCCGTTCGTGGAGGTACATGAACGGGTATGGCTCGCACACGTACATGTGGATCAACGACAGCGGCGAACGCTTCTGGGTGAAGTTCCACTTCCACTCCGACCAGGGCGTGCAGAACTGGACGCAGGACGACGCGGACACGCTGGCGGGGACCCACCCCGACTACCACCGCGCGGATCTCTTCGACGCGATCGAGCGCCACGAGTACCCCAGTTGGACCCTCACGGTGCAGGTGATGCCGTACGACGAGGCGAAGTCGTACCGGTTCAACCCGTTCGACCTGACGAAGATCTGGCCGCACAGCGACTACCCG
>JBDTWM010000156.1:0-5690 GCA_040006675.1 Dermatophilaceae bacterium
CTGCACAACGGCGCGGCGCCGTTGTCGGGTCACGAGTCCACCGTCGGGTTCCCAGTGCGCCTCGATGGCGTTGTCGCGACAGTATGCTTCCACCCGCGCGGGATCGTCGGTCCCGAACGCGTCCGCGACGCTCGCCCCGATGTCCTCGTTGTAGCGACGGATGAGCATCCAGCCCTGGCGCTCGAACCGGGCGACGAGCTCGGCTGGCAGCGCGCGCAGGACCTTCGTCCCGTCGGCGATCGGGGTCGTCCCGCCCTGGCTGGGCGCGGTCAGGCAGGCGAAGAGCATCATTCCCGGGGTATGCGATGCATAACTGAGCTCGTGGTGCAGGCACATGGGCTGACCGGGCGGCCAGGTCGACGATGAATAAACCCCCTCGGCGTACAGGCTCCGCTCGGCGAACGCCTCGCGCTCGGTGATGAGCCCGGTCCCCACGATGCGGAATACCTCGGCGACCTGGATGGGGTCGCTCAGCCCGAGCCCGCGCACGAGGACGGCGCCGTGCCGGGCGACCGTCGCGCGCAGGGCGTCGCGATCGACGTCCGCCCACCTCGCGGCGTCGGTCACGCCGTCGAGGGTCAACAGTGGCGGGCGGCCTGGCGCAAGATCGACGGCCAACGGTGTGGCTTCAGTGGCGGAGAGCATGTCGTGGGACCCCCTGAGTAGTGAACGTATGAATGCGTTGTCGGGATGAGTTGCGAAGGGCGCCGGGCGCGAGGATCACACATGCGCAGCGGGCTCACGTGTCGCGCGAGCGGCGCGTGCGTCGGGTGCCCCCGAAACGGCTGCGGCCTCCACCACCTCGGCCAGATCGGCGAGCACAGGATGGGTCAGCAGAACGCGTAGTGAGACGGCGCGGTCGAGGACGATTGCCAGCTTGACGGCCGCGAGCGAGGTGCCGCCCAGGTCGAAAAAGTGGTCGTGCCGCCCGATCTGGTCCACGGGAAGACCGAGAACCTCGGCCCACGCCGCGACGAGTCGCGCCTCGGTGGGGGTCTGCGGGCCCGGCACGAGCCGGACCTCCCCCTGTGACGCCTCGAGTTCCGCCGCGAGGGCGGTCAGCGACTTGCGATCGATCTTGCCGTTGGCAGTGAGCGGCAGGCTCTCCCGGTGATGCAGGGTGTGCGGCACCATGTACACGGGCAGCCGCAGAGCCAGGTGGGCCCGCAGGTCTTCCGACGGGAGCGGCCGATCGGCGGAGTAGAAGGCGACCAGGTGCCGGCCTCCGTCGGGTAGGTCGGTGACGACGACGGCCCCGTCCCGCACTCCGGGAGCGCGTGTCAGCGCGTCCTCGATCTCGCCGATCTCGATGCGGAAACCGGAGATCTTCACCTGGTGGTCTCGTCGCCCGAGGAATTCGAGCTTGCCGTCCGGCAGCCACCGCCCGATGTCACCGCCGCGATAGAGGCGCTCCCCCTGCTGGTAGGGGTCGGACAGGTAGACGCTCGCCGTGCGCTCTGGATCGTTGACGTAGCCGCGGCCCACGCACACCCCGGAGAACACGATCTCCCCCGGCGCCCCGAGCGGGACCGGGACGAGCCGCTCGTCGACGACGTAGACGCGGACGTTGCGGATAGGCCGTCCGAGCGGTACCCGGCTGCCCACCAGGGCAGCCTCCATGACCTCGTGGTTGGTGTCGTCAGAGGTCTCGGTCAACCCGTAGGCATTGACCAGCTTGATCGTGCGGCCCGCGGAGAACCAGCGCTGAACGAGTTCAGCCTTGAGCGCCTCCCCGGTGACCGAGACGCAGCGCAGCGCGGGCAGGGCGCGGTGATGGGTGTCGAGGTAACTCAGGACGGCTTCCAGGTAGGAGGGGACGACCTGCATGACGGCGACCCCGGCCCCTTCGATGGTGTCGACGAATCGTTCGACGTCGAGGATCGCCTCCTGCTCGACGATGAGAGTGCGACCACCGGCCACGAGTGGCGCGACGAGCTGCCACAAGGAGATGTCGAAACATTGCGGTGCCGTCTGGGCGATCGTGTCCCCGGCGGTGATCCCGAGGTCCTCGATCTTGGCGAGCATGTGATTGACCATGCCCGCGTGCTCGCACATGGCACCCTTGGGCTCCCCTGTCGAGCCGGAGGTGAAATAGAGGTAGGCGAGCTGATCGGGCCGGACCTCGACCCCCAGGTCGGACGCCCCGTCGGGTGCCGTCGCGGTGATCGAGTCGAGATCCATGACCTGCGGGCACTCGTGCGCGTCGAAC
Source organism: Dermatophilaceae bacterium (assembly GCA_040006675.1). Taxonomy (GTDB): domain Bacteria; phylum Actinomycetota; class Actinomycetes; order Actinomycetales; family Dermatophilaceae; genus Austwickia. The sequence goes on from JBDTWM010000156.1 coordinate 2,210, forward strand.
GTGTCGAGCGCCTCGTGCAGGGATTGTGTGCTCACCGCCTGGGTGAGGACGTACCGGCATCCGGAGCGGCGCAACACCCTGGCGATGCGGTCGGCGGGGAACAGCGGATCGAGGGGCAGGTAGGCGCCACCCGCCTTGAGGATCGCCAGCACGGCGGTCATCCACTCGAGGTTTCGTTCGGTGATCACCGCGACGACGTCCTCAGGGTTCAACCCCTTCTCCAGGAGAGCCCGGCCCACGCCGTTGGCGCGATCGTTGAGCTGCGCGTACGTCCACTCGCGGTCCCCTTGGGCGGCGGCCGTGCGCCCTGGGTGGGCGCGGACCCGCTCCTCGAACATCTGGTGGACCCGTCGATCGGGTAGCTCGCGCACGGGGCCGACGAACGCTTCCAGCTGATGGCGGATCTCCTCGGGGGACACCAAGCTGTCCGCGTCGACGGGGCGCTCCGGCGCAGCCGCCAACTGGGCCAGGGCCGCGACATGGTAGCCGACGAGGCGCCGCGCGTAGTCGCCGTCGATCTCGTCGGTCCGGTAGCGCAGGCACAGGCATCCTGGCTCGGGGTCGAGGGTCAGCGACACACGTAGGAGGGCTGTCCCCGGCAGCTCCACCGGGAGGGGTTCGGGGCGTTCCTCGGCGTCGACGACCGTCTCGAACGAGGCATCGGAACCGTCCGGCTCTCCCTGCTGAGCGCCTGCGGTGTCCGGCTTGCCTTGCTGGGCGTCCGTGGCGTCCGTGGTCTGCGCAACCTCCGGGTCTCGTACGGTCAGGCTGGTCGCGGATACGAGGTCGCGCCACGTGCCGCCGACCGGCAGCGAGCATTGCCGGATGGTCCCGTGCTCCGCCAGTCCCGCCACGACGACGCCCTCGCCGGTGAGTGTCGAGAGCACCTTGGCGTGCGCAGCCAGGAGCAACACCGAAACCGGCACCCCCAGGCCGTCGGCGCAACGTGCCAGCGAGGCACGCAGCCCGTCGGGCAGGATCTGCTCGTGGTCGGCCACGCCGGCCGAGGGTGTCCGGCTCCATCGGGGAAGTGTCGTCATCACAGCTTTCCTGTCCCGGCTGCGGCCAGTGTCCTGACCGTGGTGAGTGCGGTAGCGGTAGCGGTAGCGGTAGCGGGCGCGGATCTAGGGTGGTCCTTGCTGATGGCGTTGGCGGGGTTGCCGGCCCAGTGGGCGCCGTCCGGGACTTCCTCGCCCTTCATGACGAAGGAGTCCGGGCCCAGTTCGACGTCGTCGCCGACGCTCACGCCGTAGTGGACCAGGGAGCCCGTGCCGATCGTGCAGCGAGAACCGATGGTGACGTGATCGGATTTGAAGGCGCCGTCCTCCTGGGAGTGGCTCTGCAGGCTGGTGCCCACATTGAAGGTGCAGTCGTCGCCGATGCTGACGAACCCGCGCTCGGGGATGAAACAACCGTCGTCGAAGAGTCCCCGACCCACGCGCACCCCCATCAGCCGCCAGATGTGGCTCTTCATCGGGGTGCCGTCGAACATGGCGAGGAACTTGATGGCCGGCACCTTCCAGTACCGCTCGTGCCGCCAGAAGTCCGGCTCGTAGATGGAGCACCCCTGGGGGGCCAGGAGCTGCGCCCGAGACAGAACTCGCTCCACGAGCACCGAATACCCAACGATAAAGGCGAGCAGCACCGTGTCGGCCAGCACAGCGACCAGTGGACCGTACGTGGGTAACAGGTCGAGGACCGTCCCCATGAGAATGAATACGACATACACCTGGAACCAGCGAGAGAGCAGGTGCCACACCATGGTGACGCGGTTGTGCCGCAGCTTGGCGCGCAGTCGGCGCCGCAACTCCGCCCGGGTGGTCAAGCCCAACGCGGTGTCGCGCTGGACGGTGCGAGGGATCTCGAACGCCGGCGACCCGAGCAGGCCGACGTCTTGGCGCACCGGCCCGTCCAAGGGGACCGCGACCTTCGTGCCCAGCAGCACGTTGTCGCCCACTCGCGCCCCCGACGGATACACGACGAAGTTGCCCAGGAAGCTGTGCGCCCCGATGCGGGTCGGGGCCAGGCGAAAGGCCGTGGCGGAGTAGTCGGCGTTGAGGACCGACAGCCCATCGGCCGCCATCGTGCCGCTGCCGACGGTGGTGAGGTACGGATTCTCATGCTTGACCATCTGACCGAAGTTCGAGCCGGTCTGCTGCACGGGCCGCATCCGATAACCCACCGCCTGCAAGTAGGTGGTGATGGGGGAGCTGTCACCGAAGAGATCACTTAGCGGGGGGATGTTGGTCAGGAGGCCCACGCCGCGGTGGATGGAGTAGTGCCGACCGTACAAAGGGTAAGACCGCCCGGGAATGAGAAACTGATTGAGCAGCCGCGGCAGGGTCGTGACCAGTACCAGCCCCGCCCCCAAGCCACCCAGGACCAGCACCCCAGCGGCCAGTGCCGCTTCGGCGTAGAACCCGAGGGACGAGACCAACGTCGCGCCGGGGTTCAGGTTCGGCGCCCACGGGCTGGCCGACACCAGCGTCTCCAGGAACCCGGTCAGGAAGGGCAGGACGAGAACCATGTAGAACAACAACTGTGCGGCGGAGTAGGTGACCCGGCGCCGGGCGCCGTGCGCGGTGCGTGCCTCCAGCCGATAGATCGCCGAGCTGGGTTGGGCCGGGGTGCCGTGCCAGGACTGGCCCGCTGGGATGGACTGCCCGGCGTGCAGCGAGGACGAATGACCCAACTGGGCCCCCTCACCCATCGATGTCGCGATGTCCAGCACCGCGAACTCCCCGACGAACGCCTCGGCTCCCAGCGTGACCCGGCCTGTCTCGATGACCCTGCCACGCGCCCGGTAGCACGACAGGTAGGTGTCCTTGCGCACGACCGCGCCCGCACCGACGGTCAGCAGGTCGGTACAGACGGGCAGGTGCCGAGTAAGAATGACGGCACCGGCGCCGACCTTCGCACCCAGGGCCCGCAGGTAAAGGACGTACATCGGCGATCCGGCGAAGAACAGGACGAGCGGGCTGGTCCGGATAGTGGTCTTCACGATCCAGAACCGCAAATACCGCAGCGACCAGATAGGGAACTCACCCGGCGACCATCGACCGACGAGTGCCCACTTCAACACGATGGGAAGGATTGCCTGGAAGGCGAAAATCCCGGCCCCGACCATCAGGGAACGCAGGTAGATGTCTGCCAGTCCAGTCCCGAGCGCAATCCACTGATAGCCCCAGAACATGAGGATCAAGGTCAACGCGGGATACACCACGAGCCACCCCGCCTGCGCAGTCCCGCACGCGAGGGGCGCCCACCTTCCCGGCCTGCTGACCTGGGCGGAGGTCACTTCTGCCGAGTCTGGCGCAGTCCCGGCGGACAGGTCCTCCTCGCTACCACCGGGCCGGTCGGGTCGCCCGGTGAGGCTCGACCCGTGAGGCGGGGCTCCTTGGGGGAGGGCGGCCGCCACGCCGTTGGGGGCGGCGGGCTTCAGGGCCTGCGCCAGGCTCACGATCGTGGACGCCGCATAGAT
>JBDTWM010000157.1:0-5613 GCA_040006675.1 Dermatophilaceae bacterium
GGGCGCCGGCGATGACGCGCAGGCCTTCGAGGAGGTCGAGTGCACCCTGACCGGGCCCGAGCTGGAGATCGCGTTCAACCCCCACTACCTGCTCGATGGGCTGCATGCGACGGGCACGGAGTTCACCCGTTTGTCGTTCACCCAGCCGAGCCGCCCGGCCGTGCTGTCGGGGCAGGGCGAGGCCGAGGGCGCCCCGGACCTGTCGTATCGGTACGTGCTCATGCCCATCCGGTTCTCCGGCTGAGCCCGCGCGGCTCGCCGGTCGGAAACGTCGACGTGCACGTCGCGCACCTGTCTGTGGCGGACTTCCGCAACTATGAGGCCGCGGATCTGTCCCTGGCGCCCGGGGTGACGACGCTGCTCGGCGCGAACGGACAGGGCAAGACCAACCTGGTGGAGGCGGTCGGGTACCTCGCGACACTCGCCAGCCACCGGGTCGCCCAGGACGCGCCGCTGGTACGGATGGGAGCCGACCGGGCCGTCGTTCGGGCGTCGATCGACCGAGACGGCCGCCGCTCGCTCGTCGAGCTGGAGATCATCCCGGGGCGGGCCAACCGGGCTCGCCTCAACCGCGCGCCGCTGACGCGACCACGGCAGCTGCTGGGCACCCTGCGCAGCGTCCTGTTCGCCCCGGAGGACCTGGCCCTGGTCAAGGGCGATCCGAGCGAGCGGCGGCGGTTCCTGGACGACCTGCTGGTGGCGCGGCAGCCCCGCTGGGCCGCCGTGCGGGCGGACTACGAGCGGATCGTCCGGCAACGCAATGCCCTGCTGAAGTCTGCGGCGCCGCAGCTGCGCGGACCCCGGGGACGGAGAAGGGGCCGGGAGCGGATCGTGACGTCCGACGCTGAGGAGGATGCCTCGGCGCTGCACACCCTCGAGGTGTGGGACGAGCAGTTGGCCGTGGTCGGCGCGCAACTGCTCTACGCGCGGCTGAGGCTACTGCGCGACCTGCGACCGTTCCTGGGGGAGGCGTACGCGGTGGTCAGCGACGCTCCGGCGCACGCGGCCGCGAGCTACCGCAGCTCGCTCGCCGAGGACGTTGCGGCAGTGCTCGCTGCGGGCGAGGTACCCGAGCACGACGTGCTGTACGCGGCCGTCCTGGCCACGCTCGAGCAGCGGCGGCAGGAGGAGGTCGAGCGTGGCGTCACCCTCGTGGGTCCGCATCGCGACGACGTGATCCTCAGCCTCGGCGACCTGCCGGCCAAGGGGTACGCCAGCCAGGGTGAGTCCTGGAGCGTGGCGCTCGCGTTGCGGTTGGCGGCCTTCCAGTTGCTGCGCCGCGACCTCGGCACGGATCCTGTCCTGATGCTCGACGACGTGTTCGCCGAGCTCGACACGGGGCGTCGGGATCGCCTCGCGGGTCTCGTGGGCGACGCGGAGCAGGTCATCGTCACGGCGGCCGTTCCTCAGGACGTCCCGTCGTCGCTGCAGGGTGCGACGTACAGAGCCGACGCCGGTCGGGTCTCCGACGTCATCATGCCGCCAGAGGTCGCCGGTGATTGAGACGCCGTCTCCCGACACTGAGCACGGTGCCCTCGAGCCGCCTAGGCCCGAGCCGCCTGGGGGCAAGTCGCCTGTCGCCGAGGAGCCTGGACCCGAGGAGCCGGACGAGCGGGAACGCCTCGCCCTGGCGGCCGCTGCCGCGCTCGCGCGGGCTCGGGAGAGCGCCCGTGCCCGTGGACTGCGTCCGGGGGCCGGTCGTGGGCGCTCACACCGTCAAGGCATTCCCGGGACGTCGCGGGGTCGCGAGGCCACGTACAGCTCCTCAGGCCGTGACGGGCGCGACCCGGTCACCCTGGGTGACCAACTCGACCACCTCGTCGTCGACCGTGGCTGGAGCGACGACGTGGCGGTGGGGGCGGTCATCTCCCGGTGGCCCGCGACGGTCGGGCCGGAGGTGGCGCAGCACGCCCGTCCGGAGTCGTTCGAGGACGGGGTGCTCAGCGTGCAGGCAGACAGTACGGCATGGGCGACGAACCTGCGCTTCCTCAGCGAGGGCATCCTGGCCAAGATCGCGATCGACACCGGCGAGGGCGTGGTCACCGAGCTGCGCATCCTCGGCCCGTCGGCGCCGAGTTGGCGGCGCGGGCGGCGGTCCGCGTCGGGGGGACGGGGGCCGCGGGACACGTATGGGTGATGGGGCCTTGACAGGTGACCTCGTCCGCCCGGGTAGGTGTCGAACGCCTGAACGCCTGAACGCGAACCGATCAGCTGGCGGCCCAGGTCGCCAGCAGCGTGTCGGCGAGCAGGGACGCGGTCTGGGTGCCGGGGGAGGTCACGTTGACCTGGGTGAGCCCGAGGGGGGTGGGAACCTGCAGGAACTCGCCGCTCAGGGCGGTGCCTTGCAGCGTGTACGAGAACGGGGTGCGCTGGGCCTCGCCGAGCGAGGTGGGCACGGTCCGGGTGTCGTCCACGTGGATGTCGGGGAAGGTGGCGAGCTGGGCGGCGATCTCCTGCGCGGTGACGAACCGCGGCAGGCTCTGTTTGGTGATGCTGACCGTGTCGCTACCTTGCGGCGTCGGGGTGGCGAACGCGGCGAAGCTCACCTGCCCGGCGAGCTGGTCGATGGTGTCGGCGGGCATCCCGAGTTGTGTGAAGACGCGCGTCATCTCGCGCTTCTTGGCCGGGTCGGCGAGGATCACCGAGAGGTCAGTGACCGTGAAGTCCTGCGGGAGCGCGAAGCTGACCTTGCGTGCACCGTCACTGACGAGGCGGGTTCCGGGCGGTGCGGGGGCGGCGCGAGTGGTCGCCACGGACGTCGGAGGCGGGGAAGGCGTCGACGCCACGGAGACCGTGGCGGAGGAGGGCGGAGGCACACCATCGTCGCCGGTGCAGGCACCGAGACCCAGGCCCGTGACCGCGAGCAGCGCGACCGCGGCGACGCGCCGGGCGCCCGGCCGGCCGGTGGCGCCACGCGGAGGGGACTCCATGGCGCAAACGGTACTCGACGGTCGACCTGAAGCGCACGTCGGAGACGAGCACGTGGGCGGCTCGTGCAGCGTGCGCTTTCGCGTGCCGCGGCCCCGCTCCTGCCGAGAAACGGGGTGCGGGTTGCGGCACGATCACGGCCAGCCCTCCAGCGGGCCGTAGGCCGTCGAAGACCCTGGGTCCATACCGGGACACACGTCCGCCTGGGTTCGACCTTCTCAACGGCCGACTGAGGGCGTGTGTGGCCCGTCGCGTCCCGTTTCACCCCTCCGACATGCGGCGTTGCTGTCCGGATGAAGGGTCGCGGCCCGCTAGACTGAGCAGAGACCATATCGACCGTCGAACGCGTGTGTCCCCGACGCCGTCGTCCGGCGCGCACCGCGCGGGCATTGGAAGCGCGCGCCCATCCACTGAGCGAGGATCCGTGACCGAGCCCCGAGACGAGCATCCTGACGAGGTGGATCCACCTGCCTTGATCACCCGCGCGGAGCATCTCGGCGAGGCGGATCCGACGTACGACGCGAGCGCCATCACGGTGCTCGAGGGGCTGGACGCGGTCCGCAAGCGCCCCGGGATGTACATCGGGTCGACCGGCGAGCGAGGCCTGCACCATCTGGTGTGGGAGATCGTCGACAACTCGGTCGACGAGGCCTTGGCCGGTTACGCCGACCGGGTCGACGTGACGCTGCGCGCCGACGGTGGGGTGCGTGTGGTCGATAACGGTCGCGGCATCCCGACCGACATGCACCCCGTCGAGGGGGTCTCGGCCGTGGAGCTGGTGCTGACGCAGCTACACGCGGGCGGCAAGTTCGGTGGGGGGGGATACAAGGTGTCCGGCGGGCTGCACGGCGTGGGTTCCTCCGTCGTCAACGCGCTGTCCTCCCGGTTGGAGGTCGAGGTTCGCCAGAAGGGTCACGTCTTCCGGATGGCCTTCGCGCACGGCGTACCCGTGGCGCCGCTGGTCAAGATGGAGCAGCTGGTGCCTGGCGAGCCGACGGGGACCACGGTCACTTTCTGGGCCAATCCGAACATCTTCGATTCGATCGCGTACGACTTCGAGACCGTGCGCGCCCGGTTCCAGCAGATGGCCTTCCTCAACAAGGGCCTCACGATCTGTCTCGTGGACGAGCGCGAGCAGGCCAAACAGGTGGCCGAGGACGAGCTGGACGAAGAGGCAGAGTTTGTCGCGCCGGTCGAGGACCGCGAACATGATGCGGCGGCGTCGTCGGCGGCGACCGCGGCGTTGGAGGCCCGCGCCGGCGACGTGGCCACCGACGAGGTGGGGCGGGTTCGTGGGCGGACCGTCACCTACCGGTACGACGGTGGGCTGGTCGATTACGTCACGCACCTCAACGCCAGCAAACGTACCGAGCCGGTGCACGACGACATCATCTCGTTCGAGCTGGAGAACTCGGAACGCAACTTGTCTCTCGAGGTCGCCATGCAGTGGACGACCGGGTTCACCGAGTCTGTGCACACGTACGCCAACACCATTAACACCCATGAGGGTGGCACCCACGAGGAGGGCTTCCGCGCGGCGCTCACTCGGCTGATCAACGAATTCGCGCGCGCGCAGAACCTGCTCAAGGAGAAGGAAGATAATCTCACGGGTGAAGACGTACGGGAGGGTTTGACCGCGGTTGTCTCGGTGAAGCTCGGCGATCCCCAGTTCGAGGGGCAGACCAAGACCAAGCTCGGCAACTCCGAGGTCAAGGGGTTCGTCCAGGGCGCGATGACGAGCGAGCTGGGCGACTGGCTCGGGCGGCACCCCGGCGAGGGGCGCGACATCGTCCGCAAGACGGTCCAGGCGGCGGCGGCCCGGATCGCGGCCCGCAAGGCGCGAGAGAACACCCGGCGTAAGGGGCTCATGGAGTCTGGCGGCCTGCCGGGGAAGCTGCGCGACTGCCAGTCCAAGGATCCCTCGGTCTCCGAGATCTATATCGTCGAGGGCGACTCCGCGGGTGGATCGGCCAAAGACGGGCGCAACCCGTTCAACCAGGCGATCCTGCCGATCCGCGGCAAGATCCTCAACGTCGAGAAGGCTCGTATCGACAAGGTGCTCGCCAATCAGGAGGTCCAGGCTCTGATCAGCGGATTCGGTACGGGCGTGGGGGAAGAGTTCAACCTCGACAAGGCCCGCTACCACAAGATCGTGCTGATGGCGGACGCCGACGTCGACGGCATGCACATTCGGACGTTGCTCCTCACGTTGTTGTTCCGTTTCATGCGGCCGCTGATCGAGGCCGGGTACGTCTATCTGGCCCAGCCGCCGCTCTACCGGATCAAGTGGAGCAACCACCCGCACGAGTTCGCCTTTACCGACCGCGAGCGCAATGAAAAGCTCAACGCGGGAACCTCGCAGGGTTGGCGGCTGCCTAAGGACGCGCCGATCCAGCGTTACAAGGGGCTGGGCGAGATGAACCCCACCGAGCTGTGGGACACGACCATGGACCCGGAGCACCGCGTGCTGCTCCAGGTGACGTTGGATGACGCCGCCGCGGCAGACGAAATCTTCAGCGTTCTCATGGGCGAGGATGTCGAATCCCGCAGGAGCTTCATCCAACGCAACGCACGCGACGCCCGCTTCTTAGATCTGTGAGGACCCGACGGTGACCGACGACCAGACCCCTGTCGAGCCCGACGGCCCCGGGGGGCCACCCGGCGTGGACGACGCGGACGGCGCGG
>JBDTWM010000158.1:0-5561 GCA_040006675.1 Dermatophilaceae bacterium
CCGTCCGGGCCGTCCGCGCCGTCGACGCCGGACGACGCCCCCAGCACCTCGGGTTCCACCGACACGGCGGGCGGCGCGTCACCAGGGTCGGCCAACACGACACCACGGTCGAACAGCGCCGCCGCCGACGCCGCGCAGTCCCCGGGTGCGCAACGGTCCGGCGGTGGAGAACTCACCCTGTCCGGGCCCGCCGCCCCGATCCTGGCCGACGTGGACGGGGACCGCGCCAAGGAGGTCGTCGCCGAGTACCGCTGTGTCGGCGGCACCACGTCGTGGCCGTCGATGATCCTGGTCGTCGGGTCCGAGGGGACGGTGGTCGGCAACGTGAAGCTCGGCGACGTGAGCCGCACCGATGCCGCACAGGTCACCAGCTGGCGGGCGGCGGACGGCGGGGTGGTGGTGGACTGGGTCGCCTCCGACGCCTCGGGGGCCGACCAGCGTCCCTACGAGAACCTGCTGACGATGCGCGGCTCTGCGACGAGCTTCACCCCGACCGATCGGGGCCGCGCCCTCGGAGCCACCTCGATCGTGCCAGCGGGCCAGCGGGTCGCGTTCGTCGACCCGACCGGCAGCACGGCCTGCGTCATCGACGGCGCGTCCGTCACCTGCGAGGTCACCTCGCCGGAATGGACGCCGGCTGAGACCGCCCCGAAGGAGTGCGCGGGCAAGGACGTCGCGGGCACGGTCGTCCTGCGTGACGGGCACCCGGGGTACGGGTGCGCCGACGGAGAGGCGTTTCGCGCGGCGGCGAGCGGTCCCGAGGCGACCTGGCAGCGGCGGGGGAGCGACCCGTTGATCCGCGATCCGCAGCACGGCGAGCTGAGCGGGCTCGCCTACGGTCGGGCCATCAGCAACGGATCCGCGACCTGCTCGGTCGCACTCTCCGGGGTGACCTGCCTGGACGTGCTGACGGGTCGAGGCTTCACCGTGTCGCCGGGGGCGCAGCGTACCTTCTGACCCCCGGGCGTTCCGGGCTCACGGTGCCCCCCGGCCTGCACGGACGAACCCGGCATCGCCCACCCTGCGCACCGGGGCGGCGCACCCCCGCGCAGGGAGTGCGCCGCCCCGGTGGCGGTTTTGGCGTCAGCGGCCGGCGGGTGCGAGCCAGATGCGGTCGAGGTAGTCGCGCATCGAGCGATCCGAAGAGAAGAAACCGGACCGGGCGACGTTGAGGATGGCCGAGCGGGTCCATTGCTCGGGGTCCGCGTAGGCGCGCTCCACCCTGGTCTGCGCGTCGATATACGATTGGTAGTCGGCGAGGACCATGAATCGATCGTTGTGGAGCAGGTCCCCGATGACCGCGGCGGGCTGATCCCGGTCGCCCTTCGTGAAGGCTCCGCTCGCGATGAGGTCGATGGCCCGCTTGAGCCCCTCGTTCGTTTCGTAATAGCTACTCGGGACGTACCCTTTGGCCTGCATGGCGGCGACCTCGGGCTCGTCCATCCCGAACAGGAAGAAGTGGTCGTCACCGACGAGCTGGCGGATCTCGACGTTGGCCCCGTCGTCGGTGCCGATCGTGAGCGCGCCGTTGAGCGTGAACTTCATGTTGCCCGTGCCCGAGGCCTCCTTGCCCGCGAGGGAGATCTGCTCGGACAGGTCAGCGGCGGGGATGAGCTTCTCCGCGAGGGTGACGTTGTAGTTCGCCGGGAAGGCGACGAACAGGCGACCATCCACCCGGGGGTCCGCGTTGATCGTGGCGCCCACCGAGTTGATGAGGGCGATGGTCTCCTTGGCCATGAAATAGCCCGGTGCGGCCTTCGCCCCGAAGATGAACGTCCGCGGCGTGACGTCATTTACGTCCACGTGGCCCGAAATGATCTGCTCGTACAGCGTCACGATGTGCAGCAGCTTCAGCGTCTGTCGCTTGTATTCGTGCAGGCGCTTCACCATGACGTCGAGCATGTGACCTTCGGGGAGCACGATGCCGTCGCGCTCCATGAGCAGCGCCCGCAGACGTGACTTGTTCGCGTTCTTCGCGGCGCGGAACGCTTCCCGGAACTCCGGCTCCTCGGCGAACGGCTCCAGCGAGGCGACCCGCTCCAGGTGGGTGACCCACCCGACGCCGATCGCGTCCGTGATGACCTTGGACAGCGCGGGGTTGGCGAGGCGGATGAAGCGGCGCGGGGTGATGCCGTTCGTCACGTTGATGAACTTCTCAGGCCACATTTCTGAGAAGTCCGGCAACACCTTGTCGCGCAGGAGCTGGGAGTGCAGCGCGGCCACGCCGTTGACCTTGGTCCCGGCCACGGTCGCGAGGTGAGCCATCCGCACGGCTCGCTCGGGGTGGTCCTGGATGATCGACATACCGCTGAGGCGCAGCTCATCGTTGGGGAAGTGCTCGCGCACCTCTTCGAGGAACTCGTCGTTGATCCGGTAGATGATCTCCAGATGGCGGGGCAGCAGGCGACCCATCAGTTCGACCGGCCACACCTCGAGCGCCTCGGGTAGGAGGGTGTGGCAGGTGTACGCGAAACAGAGCCTCGTGATAGCCCACGCGTCGTCCCAGTCCATGCCGCGCTCGTCCACGAGGAGTCGCATCAGTTCGGGGATCGCGATGACGGGGTGGGTGTCGTTGAGCTGGAAGATGATCTGGTCCGGCAGCTTGCGCATGTCGAAATCTGCCGGCAGCGTCTGGTCGATGTAGTCCTTCAGCGAGCAGGCCACGAAGAAATACTGCTGCTGCAGGCGCAGCTCACGGCCCTGCGGGGTGGAGTCCTCGGGGTAGAGCACCTTGGTGATGTTCTCGGCGAACGTCTGCGCCCGCACGGCCTCCGCGTAGTCGCCGGCGTTGAAGATGGTGAGGTCGAACTCCTTCGTCGCCCGGGCGCTCCACAGGCGCAGCGTGTTGACGACGCCGTTCTGGTAGCCGGGGACCATGTAGTGGTAAGGGACACCCAGCACGTTCCAGTCAGGCACCCAACGGGTGCGTTCGACACCGTCATCGCCCGTGTACTTCTCGGTGTGGCCGCCGAAGTGGATCTGGACGGCCCGGTCGGGGTGCGGGAACTCCCACGGACCGCCGAGCGCCAGCCAGTTGTCGGGGACCTCGACCTGACGGCCGTCGACGAACGTCTGGCCGAAGATGCCGTACTCGTAGCGGATCCCGTACCCGATGCAGGACACGTCCATCGTCGCGAGGGAGTCCACGAAGCACGCCGCCAGGCGGCCGAGGCCGCCGTTGCCGAGGCCCGGCTCCAGCTCCTGTTGGCGCAGCAGGCCAAGATCCAGACCGCACTGGGCGAGCCCCTCGCGGACGATCTCGAACAGGTCGGTGGAGAGCAACGCGTTGCCCAGTTGGCGCCCGAGAAGGTATTCCGCCGACAGGTAGCCGACCATCTTCGGGTGGGACACGCGCCGCCGCCGCCCGGTCTCGAGCCAGTCGGCCATCAGGTAATGACGGACGGTCCGCGCGAGCGCGAGGTATTGGTCGTTGACCGTCGACCGCGACAACCCGACGCCCTGGCCGTAGTTCAACTCGCGGAGGAACTCGCGCACGAACCCGTCCACCGTGTGCGGGGGCGAGATGACCGGGCCCTTTGCCAGCGCGTGCCGCATCTCCATCTGCGGGCCCTTGTGCCGCGCGGCCAACGCCGGGTACTCGTTCGTTGGCCCCGTTGTGGCATGGTCAACTGCTCGGAGTTCCTCGGTCACTGTGCCTCCCGGTAGTCGCACCGTCTGGGCTCGTCCGCACCACGTGCGCGCGAGCAGGTGATTCGCTTCAGAACGCTATCGGAGTAGCGCGGCTCGAGTGATCTGAACCTCACGGCGTTCTGCGACAGGGTCAGTCCGGGGTCAGTCCGGAGTCAGTCCGGTGGGTGGAGCCTCCTGGCAAGCGACCGGGATTGGGTCAGGACACGGTGAGCAAGACCTTGCCGATGTGCCGGGACTCCTCCAGAATTCCGTGCGCCTCACCGGCCCGTGTCAGCGGTAGGCGTTCGTAGATGACCGGCACCACGCGCCCTGCCTCGATCAGCGGCCAGACGTGCTCACGGACGGCGGCGACGATCGCGGCCTTCTCGGTGTCGGGCCGCGAGCGCAGGGAGGTCGCGATGACGGCCGCTCGCTTGGCCAGCAACATGCCGAGATTGAGCTCACCCTTCGTCCCGCCCTGCAGGCCGATGACGACCAGGCGACCGTTGGTGGCAAGGGCCTTGACGTTGCGCCCCAGGTACGCGGCGCCCATCACGTCGAGGATCACGTCCGCGCCACGCCCGCCGGTGGCCGTGCGGATCTCCTCGACGAAGTCCGTCTCCCGATAGTTGATCAGCACCTGCGCGCCGAACGTGCGGCACGCGTCGAGCTTGGCGGTGCTCCCCGCCGTCACGGCGACGATCGCGCCGACCTCTCGCGCGAGCTGGACGGCCATCGTCCCGATTCCTGAAGAGCCGCCGTGGATCAGCACGACCTCACCGGGGCGCAGGTGCGCGGTCATGAACACGTTGGACCACACGGTGCAGGCGACCTCGGGCAGCGCAGCCGCGTCGACGAGGCTCACCCCCGCCGGGACCGGCAGGAGCTGCCCGGCGGGGACGGCCACCATGTCCGCGTATCCGCCGCCCGCCAGGAGCGCGCAGACCTCCTGCCCGACCGACCAGCCCCCGACCCCCTCGCCGATCGCCGCGATCGTGCCGCTCACTTCCAGGCCGGGCACCTCCGACGCACCCGGGGGCGGCGCGTAGAACCCGCGCCGCTGCAGCAGATCGGCGCGGTTGACACCTGCGGCGGCTACGTCGACCACCACCTCGCCGGCGGCCGGGACCGGGTCGTCAACGTCGGCGAGCACGAGGGCATCGAGCCCTTCGCCGGGTGTGGGAACGGTGATGGCCTTCATGGCCCCACCCTAGGGGCGGCCGGCTCGGCTTGCCGGGCGGTGGGGGATGGCCACCCGCGCGCCGGTCAGGGGATGAGGCCGAGGGCGCGCGCGAACGCCCGGCGACGATGATTCGTGGCGTACGCCCCATAGACGGCCCACACGACCCCGACCAGCCACAGGACGGACAGCCCCTGGGCGCCGGCCGTCAAGCCGACGGGCAGCAGGAGCACGATCATCGTGAGTGCCCCGAGGAACGACCCGTAGAACACGCCCAGCGGGGGGAGCAGCGCGGCCAACACGGCCGCGAGCACGAGGGACTTCTGCGGCACGGTCGCTGCGGCGTGACCGGGGGCGCCGGCGGGACCGCCCGACCCGAAGGCGCCCCCAGGCCCGAAGGCCTGAGCGCCGAACGGCATACGTGCGAACCGAATCCGGGGATCGCTCGGACCGGGCCGCCCCGCGCCGGGCGCATCCGACGGACCGGGACGCCCGCCCCTGGGGCCGCCGAGCACGACGCCCTCCAGGACGGGCCCGTGCTTGCCGGGCTGGTCGTGATCCTCGTGATCCTCGTGATCGTCGGGCCCGTCGGCCTGGCCGTATGGCGGGATCGGCGAGACCGGGTCGCGGGGGTTCTCGCGGGAAGTCATCGGGTCAGCTCCTCAAGGTGCGCCGGGACGTGCACGTCGCTGATGTGTCAACGCCTCCGGCGCGCCGATTGATCCCCGCGGGTGGTCGCGTCATCCGCGCG
>JBDTWM010000159.1:0-5508 GCA_040006675.1 Dermatophilaceae bacterium
GAAGGCCGGGATGATCCAGCGCAGGGTGACGGCGACCTGCTGGCCTGGCACGCGATGCTCACCCTGCACGGGCCAGACGCCCGCCGATGGGAACCCAAACGGCTGGGGTCCGCCGAGCGGTAGGACGCTGACGTGCGGTGGTGTCGTCTTGTTGGTGCGTTTTCACGCACTAACGAGACGTTCTAGGGTTGCTGTGTGTGGCGTTCATCGGGCGGGTGCGGACGGCGGCCGTCCTTGACTCACACCGCCATGAAACTCTGGGCTAGCTGGACCCACGCCGAGACGCGAGCGGCGTGCTATGACGGCGCCGTCGGACAGCGGGCCGGAGGCACCCGATCGGAAGGCGAGCATGATCCCTGACGTCACCGCGGCAACGCTGGCGGGGCCGGCGGATGACGGCGTGGGCACGCCGGTGCTGCAGGCGTCGGCCATTACCAAGGCCTACCTGCGTGGCATCTGGCCGCGCCGCCGCACCGCCCCGGTCCTGACCGGCGCGGACCTCACCCTGTACCCCGGCGAGGTGGTGGGGCTGGTCGGGGAGAACGGCTCGGGCAAGTCCACCCTGATGAAGATCCTGGTCGGCGCGCTCGCCGCCGACCGGGGCACCGTCACCCACCGCGGTCGGCTGGGCTACTGCCCGCAGGAGGCTCTGGTGTATCCGAGGCTGACCTGCAATGAGCACTTCGACCTGTTCGGCCACGCATACGCTATGACCAGGGAGGCCACGACCCGGTCTCGTCAGGGAATCTACGAGGCGCTCGGTTTCGACCGCTACGCGGGCACCCGGGCCGACCAGCTCTCCGGCGGCACTCTGTCAAAGCTCAACCTCGGCCTGGCTCTCCTGGCCGACCCCGACCTACTGCTCCTCGACGAGCCCTATGCCGGCTTCGACTGGGACACGTATCTGAAGTTCTGGGACCTGGTCGCGCAACGGCGCGCTGCCGGCCGAACAGTGTTAATCATTAGCCATTTCGTGGTCGACGAGGAGCGTTTCGACCGCATCATGGCGGTGCGAGACGGTAAGACAGGCCCGAAGTGACGACCTTGGTGCTGGTGCGCCGGTTCTTGGTCGACTACGTCCGCAACCCGGTCAATCTGCTCCTGCTCGCCCTCATCCCCACCGTGTTCGTCGTCGTCGTGGGTGGTTCCCTCTCCGATTTCGCGGAGCTGCTCGGCGGCCCGCCCGGGTCCTCCGTGCAGACCGCCACCGCCGGCTGGGCCGCCGCGTTCCTGGCCGGCATCGCGATGTACTTCCAGACCGCGGCCACGCGCGACACCGACCGTAGAGTGGTCATCGCGGGCATACCCGCCTCGCGGCTAGCTTTGGCCCGGCTGCTCACCGGCGCGTGCCTGGCCCTGCTGGCTGCCACCACCGCGCTGATCGCTCTCGCCGCCCGCACTGGGATCGACTCCCCCGGGCGAGCCGTGGCCGGAACTTTGATGTTCGCCGTCATCTACGTGGCCGTCGGCGCCGGGGTCGGATCGGTAGTCAGCTCGCCGGTCAACGGCACGGTGATCGTCCTGTTCGTGTGGATCCTCGACGTGTTCTTCGGTCCCGCCATGGGCGCCTCCGACCGGGTCGCCACGCGTGGGCTGCCCACCCACTTCGTCACCTTGTGGATGGTCGACCTGCCCTCCGGCCACGGCGGACCGATCGGCGACCTGGGCTGGGCCCTTTTTACCACGATCGCAGCGGCCGTCGCGGCCTGGGCCCTGGTCGCCGCTCGCAGCCGAACCGCGCACCGCAAGGCTCACCGCGCCCGGCCCGGCTCGAGGTTCGAGCAGGCCGGCGCTGCGTGGCGGGCCGCCTGGCAAGACGCCCGTCGCAACCCCACCCTGTGGGTGCTGTTCGTTGTCGTCCCGGTGGTGTTCATCCTCGGCGCCAACGCGATCACCCCGAACACGCCCATCACGTTCTTCCTCACCGGGCCCAGCGGTCTGGTCGCCCGTTCCTTTACGATGCTCAACGTGCACAACGCCACCATGGCGCCGATCGCGGTCGGCTCCCTCGCTGCCTTGGTCGGCCTGTTCACCGTGCTCGACAGCCACGACGGCGACCGCCGCGCAGCCCTCGCGGGGCTGCGCCCTGCTTCCCTGCTGACCGCCCGCCTCGGCGTGCTGCTCTTCGCTGCCCTCGGCGCCACCGCCATCTCTTTGGCCACCACCGCCCTGGTCTTCCACGCCGAACGCTGGCCGACCTACGCCGCCGCCAATGTCCTCATCGCCGTCACCTACGGTCTGATCGGTGCGCTGCTTGCCCCGATCTTCGGCCGGGTCGGCGGAGTGTTTATCGCGTTCCTGCTGCCGTTCCTGGACCTGGGCATTGTGCAAAGCCCCATGCTGCACGCCACGCCCACCGCCGGCTCCAAGTTGCTCCCCGGCTACGGAGGCTCTCGCGTTCTGCTGGACGGCGCTCTGATGCGCACGTTCGACGACTGGGTGGCGCTCTTGGCCGGCCTAGGCTGGCTGGTCGTCCTCGCCGTGGCCGTCACCGTGGTCTACCGACGCGCCACACGGCCCGCGCGCACACCACCAGCGACGGCCTCGGTCCCGTGACACGACAGGGAGATTGGCTCGGTTGTCGGCGGTGAAGTAGGCGTCGTGCGTCGGGAGGAGATCATCACGGTCGATGTCCAAGCTCGTCCCGGCTGCCAGGTACCCGTACGAGAACGTCGTCCGGGATTGCCCGCCGGAAGGTACTCCCTGGCCACGAACGACGCGGGAAACCATCGTCGGTAGCGGAGCAGGGTGCAGACATAGGAGGGCAGACACGGGTAGGAGGTGTGGCGGCCCTGTCCTAGGAGCGTGGGTCGGTAAGCGTCCAGCGTGAGCGGGGTGGCGGGTGGTGCCTCGGGGGGGCCTGGTCGAGGCGGTGTGGGGTGTTCGGCCGGTCCGCCGCGATGTCACCTGGTCTGGCGAGAGGTTGGCGGCTCACGGCTTGACAGGAGAGGGGCTGCGGAGCCCTGTGGGGGCCGGTTCAGCTGGTCGCCAGGTTCCGGAGGCCGTCGCTGCCGATGTTGCCGTGGAGTTTGCGCAGGTTGTGGCAGGCGGCGAGCAGTAGCCACTCACCTCGTGCTTGGTCGAGTCCGCGCAGCAGGAGCTGTTTGGCGTTCTGCAGCGTGGCCATCTGTCCGAACACCGGTTCCACGATCGTCTTGCGTCGGGCGTAGACGGCCCGCCCTGGCCTGGTCTTCAGCTTCCGGGTCATCCGCTGTTTCGCGGTGGCCTCCTTCGGGATCGGTCCCCTCGGCGCGACCGGGGCCGGGTCGTCGTGCTTGTGTCGTCCGGGGGCGATGAAGAACTCAGTGCCGGTCTGGGTGCTCAGGTCGGCGGCCTGGTTGAGGTTGTCCTCGCAGCAGTAGCCGGCATCGGCCAGCATCTGGGTGGGCGCGTGCCCGGTGTTCTCGATCGTCTGCTCGGTCATGGAGATCAGGTTGCCCACATCGGCGGCGCAGTCGTTGACCTCGGCGGCGACGATCACCTGATGGGCGTCGTCGACCACGGCCTGGGCGTTGAAGCACTGGTGGAACGCCCCGTCGGAGGTCTTCATGATCCTCGACTCCGGGTCGGTGAAGTTGCGCTGCGCTTTCGGTCGCACGGTGGCTTTCGCGGCCGCGGCCGCGACCCGTTCCGCGGTGGTCTCCTGATCCTCACCCTTGGCGGCGGCCTTGGCTTCCGCGGCTGTCTTGGCGCGTTCGCGGGCCTCGTCCTCCAACGCCTGCTTGGCTTCCCGGATCTTCACCAGCCGCGTCTCGCGGCGACGCAACGCCTCGGGCAGCTCGTCCCCACGGCGGTTCTTGCCGTACCGGACGTCCTCCGCCGCATCGATCGCCTCGGCCTCGGCCAGCAGATCGGAGACCTCCTGGGCGAGGATCTTCTCCTTCTCACTCATCCGCGCATAGCTCATCGCCTTGCGTCGCGACGCGTTCGCCCGCAACTTCGTGCCATCCAGTGCGACCCGGCCCAGCCGCACCATCCCAGCGGCCCGACACAACGCCAGTGCCTGGACGAACAGGTGTCCCAGCGCGGACAGGTAGCGTTTGCGGAACCGGGCGATCGAGCGGTAGTCCGGCGCGGTACCTGCGGCGAGCCACCGGAACGCGACCACGTCCACACACGCCGCCTCGAGCTTGCGAGACGAGCGGACCCCGGTGGTGTAGCCGTAGAGCAGGATCCGCACCATCAATCGCGGGTCATACGGCGGCGCACCCCGGCCCTGGGTGTAGGCGGCGTGGATCCGGGACAGGTCCAGATGCTCATCGACCAGATCGGCGACGAACCGCGCCATGTGATCGGCAGGAAGCCAGTCGTCCAGCGACGCTGGCAACAGCAGGCCCTGGCTCGGATCAAACGCCCGGAACGTCTTGTCCACCGGGCCCTTCACCACCGAGCGACCCACCCCGGACCGCTCGCCCGGTGCTACCTCGAACAGACCCTCGGAGTTCTCCTCGTCTGGCACACCAAATTCTCTCGCGAAACCGTGCGGCCACCGAGCACCCCGACTGGCGTGTTACTGACCCACGCTCCTAGCCCTCAAGGCAGTAGTTTGTGACGATGCTCGACGGCGTCATGGTCTTGTGGTGGGTCCTCACGGTGCCATCGTTCCTGTTCGTCGCCATCGACATCTGGCGCACGCCGGCGGCGACGGTCCTGAAGTGGGCCTTCGTCATCCTCACCGTCTTCACCGGCCCGATCGGGGCGTTCTTCTACGTGCTCGGCTGCCGGGAGCCGCTCCACGGGACCCACGAGGAGTACGTCTCGGTCCGGTGGCGCCAGGTGCTGGGGTCGACGATGCACTGCGCCGCGGGCGACGGGATCGGGATCATCGTCGGCGCGGCCATCGGCGCGGGGCTGGCCCTGGCCTTCTGGCCCGACTTCCTCCTCGAGTACGCGTTGGGCTTCGGGTTCGGGTGGGCGTACTTCCAAGCGTTCGCCATGCGCTACATGGCGGGCGGGTCGTACGCCAGGTCGCTGCGGATGACGTTCCTGCCCGAGCTGTTGTCGATGAACCTGCTGATGACCGGGATGCTCCTCACGACGCGGTTCTCGATGCAGGAGATCGCGGGGGGCGACGACCCGGCTCGACCGGAGTTCTGGTTCATCATGTCGATGGCGCTGGTCGTGGGCTTCGCGTGCGCCTACCCCATCAACTGGTGGCTCGTCGCCCACCATATGAAGCATGGGATGCTCACGGTTCGCAAGGAGCCCGTGGCCACACCGAGGGGGCGCGAGACGATGGACGCCATGCCCGCAGGACCACCACCGGCCCAGCCCAGCACGCGCGCCAAGGTGGCCATGACTGCCCTGACGTTCGCGTTCCTCGGTGGCGCACTCGTCGTCATCATGCAGCTCGCGCTCCCCTGACAGTCATACGCCCATCGCTGTGATGAGAAGTGCCGTCCTGTCAGCCGAAGCCGCTGCGCGTGACACGGCCGAGTCGGCGGGGTCTGATACTTCTATCCGTTGTCAAGCTGCGGTGAGCCAGGCTCGGTAGCAGTCGGCGAAGTC
>JBDTWM010000160.1:0-5474 GCA_040006675.1 Dermatophilaceae bacterium
GGCGACGTACAGCCCGTCACCCTTCGACAAGGGCAGCACCATCACGGTGGTCCTCGCCTCGGGGAGCGACCTGGCCAAGCCCATCGAGGCCGCGCTCACCACAGCCGAGTTCGGACCCGACATGCGTGTCGGAGCCAGTGGTGCCGACCAACACGACAAGACCACCGCCATCCTCGCGAGCCCCCCGAAGGTGCTCGTGGTCGACGCGATGGATGAGGACGCGATCCGCGACGACCTGAACACCGCGCAGGAGGCTGGCGCCGTCGTCATCGCGTTGTCGAGCCTGCCCAAGGACACGAAGGCGTTCGACTTCTACGTCGGGGCAGACCCCCAGGCGACGGGGAAGCTCCAGGGCCAGGCGCCGGTCGACGGGGTGCGCTGCCGCGTCGAGAAGGCCGCCCCGGAAGTCGAGCTGTTCGCCGGGCCCCCCACCGACGCGGCAGCGCAGATGCGCTTCGACGCCGCCCGGGATGTCATCGGGCCCGCGGTCGACGCCAAGACGGTCGAGGTGGGCTCGAGGGCCACCATGGTCAAGGAGCTGTCCGAGGGCAAGGAGCCGACGCTCAACCACAAGGACGACGTCGACAACGGCGCGGAGGCGGTGCCTGCCCACCTGCTGACGCCGACCATCGTGCGACGCGGCGACGCGGCGACGATCTTCGCCAAGAACGCAACGCTCAAGGCGTTGGTCACCCCCTGACGCCGACCCGGTCGGCCCCTGTTCCCTGGCCGTGACCCGGTATCGCCGCCGTACAGTGGCGTGCGTGACGCCTCTCGACGGCCTGGCCCCGGGGGAGTCCGGCGACGACCCCGTCGTGGCCGGGCTCTGCGGGTTCGTCGACGCATCTCCCTCCCCATATCACGCGGTGCAGGCGACGCGCGTCCTCCTGACGGCGGCGGGATTCCGCGAGCTGAGCGAAGCCGAGCGGTGGCCGACGAGGGGTGGCCGCTACCTGGTGGCGCGCGACGGCAGCCTCGCCGCGTGGTCCACCGAGGGCATCGACGGCGTAGGCGGCCCCGGCGGGCGCATCCCAGACGTCCGGGTGATCGCGGCGCACACGGACAGCCCGAACTTTCGGATCAAGCCGCAGCCGGATGTCGCGCGGCTCGGGTGGGACCAGCTCGCGGTCGAGGTGTATGGAGGCGCGCTGGTCAACTCGTGGCTGGACCGAGATCTCGGCCTGTCGGGACGGGTCGCCCTGCGGGATCCGGGGTCCCCGCAGGGCGTAGCGGCCCAGCTATGGCGCGACGACACCCCGTTGCTGCGCATCCCTCAGCTGGCGATCCACCTGGACCGGGCGATCCGCGCCGATGGCCTCCAGCTCAACCCGCAGACCCAGCTCGTGCCGGTCTGGGGAGCCACGGGCTCGGCACCGACCTTCCGGGACTGGCTCGCCGCCAGTCTCGACGTCGACGCCGCAGATGTCCTCGGCTGGGATCTGATGACGCACGACCTCACGCCCGCGCGCCGGATCGGGCGCGTGGGGGACCTCGTCGCGGCGCCCCGGCTGGACAATCTGGCCAGCTGCTACGCCGCCGTGCGCGCCCTCGTGTCGTACGTCGCGTCCCACGACGGACGTGACGGACGTGACGGGTACGACCACGCCCAGCCCCGGCCGAGGCTGCCGCTGGTTGTCCTCTACGACCACGAGGAGATCGGTTCAGTCACCCGCGCGGGCGCCGGCGGCCAGTTCCTGACCGCCACCTGGGAGCGGATCGTGTGCGCACTCGGCGGGGACCGTCAGGACGTACTGGCCTCGATGGCCTGTGCGCTGGTGTGTTCGGCCGACATGGCGCACGCCGTGCACCCCAACTACGTCGAGCGGCACGATCCGGAGCATCTGCTGCGGGTCGGCGGCGGGGTGGCGCTCAAAGTGAACGTGTCCGGTCGCTACGCGACCGACGGGGTGGGTGCGGCGTCCGCGCGCCTGGCGGCGGCTCGCGCCGGGATCGGGGTGCAGTCGTTCACCAGCCGTGGGGACATGCCCTGCGGGTCGACCATCGGACCCGTGACTGCGGCACGGACCGGGTCGACGACCCTCGACGTGGGGGCGCCGATGTTGTCGATGCACTCGGCGCGGGAGCTCGCGGCGGTGCGTGACGTGGCCGATTACGTCGCGTTCGCGGCGGCGCTCCTGCGGTAGGGGTCCACTGGTCCGACCAAAAGGCCCGGTCTTCGGGTCGGCGTACCTCTGAGCGAAGGGGAGGACGGGTCGACGCCACGCGCGTGCTGGCGGCCCTAGGCTATGGGCAACCTCCGTCATAGGTGCATTGGAAAGGTACTCATGAGCAAGTTCGTCTACGGTCTGGCCGAAGGTAATAAGAACATGAAAGACCTGTTGGGTGGCAAGGGGGCCAACCTGGCTGAGATGCACAACATGGGCATTCCGGTTCCCCCCACGTTCACGATCACGACCGAGGCGTGCCAGGCGTATCTCGAGCACGGCCGCGAGCCGGAGGAACTGTCCACGCAGATGGATGAGAGCATCGCGCAGATCGAGCGCGAGACCGGCAAGAAGCTGGGCGACCACGTCGACCCCTTGCTGGTGTCGGTGCGCTCAGGTGCCAAGTTCTCCATGCCCGGCATGATGGAGACGGTCCTCAACATCGGCCTCAACGACGCCTCCGTGCAGGGCCTCGCCAAGCTGACCGCGCAGCCCCGCTTCGCGTGGGACTCCTACCGCCGCCTGCTGCAGATGTTCGGCAAGACGGTCCTCGACATCGATGGCGAGAAGTTCGAGGATGTCATGGACTCCATGAAACACGCCAAGGGCACCACCAGCGACACGGATCTCGATGCGGCGGACTTCGAGCAGATCGTCGCCCAGTTCAAGGGCATCATCAAGTCCGAGACGGGTCACGAGTTCCCGCAGGACCCGCGCGAGCAGCTGCTGCAGTCGGTACGCGCGGTGTTCCGCTCATGGAACGCCGACCGGGCCGTGCTCTACCGGCGCCAGGAGCGCATTCCAGCCGACCTCGGCACGGCGGTCAACGTGTGCTCGATGGTCTTCGGCAACCTCGGCGGGGACTCGGGCACCGGGGTCGCCTTCACCCGCGACCCCGCATCGGGCCATTCCGGTGTGTACGGGGACTACCTCGAGAACGCGCAGGGCGAGGACGTCGTCGCGGGAGTTCGCAACACGCTCCCGTTGTCTGAACTGGAGAATATCGACAAGCCGGCCTACGACCAGCTCATGGACATCATGGGGACGCTGGAGGACCATTACAAGGACCTGTGCGACATCGAGTTCACGGTCCAGAACCGCAAACTGTGGATGCTGCAGACCCGCGTCGGCAAGCGCACCGCCGCAGCCGCCTTCAAGATCGCCTGCCAGCTCGTCGACGAGGGCAAGATCAGCGAGGACGAGGCGCTGCAGCGCGTCAGCGGCGAACAGCTCGTCACCCTCATGTTCCCCACGTTCGACGCGAAGGCTCGCAAGGAGCGCATCGCCCGCGGGATGAACGCCTCCCCGGGTGCGGCGGTCGGCGAGATCCGATTCTCCAGCCCAGACGCGGTCGCGGCGGCGGCGGAGGGCAAGAACGTCATCCTCGTGCGGCGTGAGACGAACCCCGACGATCTGACCGGCATGATCGCTGCTCAGGGCATCCTTACCAGTCGCGGCGGCAAGACCTCCCACGCGGCGGTCGTGGCTCGCGGCATGGGCAAGACCTGTGTGTGCGGTGCCGAAGAGCTCGACATCGACGTGCGCGGCGGCACCATGAAGCTCAAGGACGGGCGCGTCCTGACCGCCGGCGATGTCGTCTCCATCGATGGCACCTCCGGCGAGGTGTTCATCGGTGAGGTGCCAGTCAGCGCGTCGCCGGTGGTGCGTTACTTCGAGGGCGACCTCACGCAGGAGCAGATTGAGGCCGACGAGCTGGTGCACGCGGTCGACCGGATCATGCGGACTGCCGACCGGCAGCGGCGCCTGGGGGTGCGCGCGAACGCGGACACTCCCGAGGACGCGGCGCGGGCTCGCCGGTTCGGCGCCCAGGGCATCGGCCTGTGTCGGACCGAGCACATGTTCCTCGGCGACCGCCGTCCCCTGGTGGAGAAGCTGATCCTCGCCGACGGCGACGCCGAGCGTCAGGAGGCCCTCGACGGGCTCGCCCCGCTGCAGAGGGGCGACTTCGTCCAGATCCTCAGTGCGATGGACGGGTTGCCGGTCGTCGTCCGGCTGCTCGACCCGCCGTTGCACGAGTTCCTGCCGAGCCTGATCGAGATGACGGCCAAGAAGGCCGTCGCAGAGGCCGGGGGTGGGCATCTCAGCGTTGAGGACCAGCGCATCTCGACCGCGGTCGAGCGGATGCACGAGGAGAACCCCATGCTGGGCCTGCGTGGCGTCCGGCTGGGCCTCGCGATCAAGGGCCTCTTCGAGATGCAGGCCAAGGCGCTGCTGGAGGCGACGGCGGAGCTGAAGTCTCAGGGAAAGAACCCGATCCCGGAGATCATGGTCCCCCTCGTCGGTGCCGTGCAGGAGCTGGAGATCATGAAGGAGGCCATCGAGAAGGTGGCAGCCGAGGTGTCCGCGGCGACCGGCGTCGACGTGACCGCTACCCCGATCGGCACGATGATCGAGCTCCCGCGCGCCGCCATGACGGCTCACGAGATCGCCGGGGTGGCCGAGTTCTTCTCGTTCGGCACCAACGACCTCACGCAGACGACGTGGGGCTTCAGCCGTGACGACGTGGAAGCGTCGTTCTTCGGCACCTACCTGGAGGCGGGCATCTTCGGGGTCAACCCGTTCGAGTCCCTCGACCAGCAGGGCGTCGGCCGCCTGGTGCAGATCGCGGCCTGGGAGGGCCGCGAAGTGAACCCGCACCTGCACCTGGGCGTCTGCGGCGAGCACGGTGGCGATCCGGAGTCGATCCACTTCTTCGCCCGCAGCGGGCTCGACTACGTGTCCTGCTCTCCGTTCCGGGTGCCGGTGGCGCGACTCGAGGCCGGCCGGGCGGCCGGTGAAGGCGGCAGCGACAGTCGCTGACGCACGTAGTCACGGGGCGGGGCCGGCGATTCGGGATGAATCGACGGCCCCGCCCTCGTGTCGAATCACGAGTTTGCGCTAAGAGAGCCGCTTCCGGTTGGCGACAACGCGCTTCTCGTAGGGTCCCAGGGATTGATAGGCGCTGACGAGCGTCGACGTGATGAATGCGTTGGCGCCTTTGGGGTCGGTGATGATCTTCGGACCCGAAAGCAGCATCTGCGACCACGTGCGCATGAGAATGAGGCCGGACTGCTGGGCTGCATCCATCTTCTCCTGGACCATCCGGCTCGATTCACGTTTGCTCACCGCGCTGGTGCTGTCCGCAGCGAAGCGCCCCAGCCGTGTGGCGATGACCTGGCCGGACGCGGCCATGATGGTAGCCACGCGCAGGTTCAGCTTGAACAGATCAGGGCCCCAGGTGGGGACGTAGTCGCCGAGATGTTGAGTGCGCGCCATGATGGGCCGCCTTTCTGCACGAGACCGCGCACG
>JBDTWM010000161.1:0-5334 GCA_040006675.1 Dermatophilaceae bacterium
CGTTGGGGTTGTCGATCGTGAAGCCCTGCTTCTCGATGGTGTCGGCGAAGTCGATCTTGGCGCCGTCGAGGTAGGGGGCGCTCATCCGGTCGACGACGAGCTGGACGCCGTCGAAGTCGGCGATCGCGTCGCCGTCCAGCGTGCGCTCGTCGAAGAAGAGCTGGTAGATCAGACCGGAGCAACCGCCGGGCTGCACACCGATGCGCAGGCGCAGGTCGTCACGACCCTCCTGGTGCAGCAGGCTCTTCACTTTGGTCGCGGCGACGTCGGTGAGTACGACTCCGTGGGTGCGGGTCTCGTTGGAAACGGTCATCAGCACGTCCTCGCTGTCTTAGGCAATCGGTCCTGGCGGTTTTGGCTGTCCTGCTGGTCAACGCCGCGCCGAGGCGGCGTGTTCCCCCCACTGTACGCATCCGTGGCGCAGATCACAGCAGGCGTTCTGCTGCGTCCGTGCCGCGGCGTCGCGCACGGCATGGGTCGCGCTGTCGGTCAGCCGGGCGACCACGTGCCCGCGACGCGGGCGGCTCGGTCGGTGAGGGTGCCGACCGGGTCGGCCATGGCGGCCGCGACCTCCTCGGAGCCCTCGGCCACCGCGTAGGTGCCGGCAAGGCCGAGGCTCATCGTGTCACGTCGCCCGAGCCGGACCTGCCCGGCGATCACCACGACAGGCAGACCGCGGGAGGCGGCCTGCCCCGACACTTCGGCCACCACGCCGCCCGTGAACGAGCGCACGTCGAGGCACCCCTCCCCGGTCACCACCAGTTCGGTTCGCGACAGGAGTTCCGGAAGGTTCCACGCGTCGGAGCACCACTGGACAGCCCCCTGCCGACGCGCCCCCAGCAGGATCAGTCCGTAGCCGAGCCCGCCGCCCGCGCCGGCCCCGGGCTCGCGGTCGAAGCGCCGCGGTAGCCCCGTCAGCAGGTCGAGTGGCGCAGCCACGGTCGCGTCGATGACCTGCCTCAGGCGGGCCAGCGACCGCTCGAGCTGTTGAGCCTGCTCCGGTGTGGCGCCGCGGGCCCCTGCCATGGCGGCGGACGCTCCCTGCAACCCCAGCAGCGGGAGTTCCTCCCCGGTCGCCAGCACCAGCTCGACGCCGGCCAGCCGCTCGCGGACGCGAGCCAGGTCGGGGATTCCATCCATGGGCAGGTCCGCGAGGGCGGCGCCGCCGCGGGCGAGATGCTCGGGTGCGCCGGCGCCGAGCGCGGCGAGCATGCCGGCGCCGCCATCGTTCGTGGCGGCGTCGCCCACGGCCACGACGATGCGTTGGGCCCCCTCCGCGCAGGCGACGCTGATCAGCTGTCCGACGCCATAGCTGCTGCTCGCGAGCGGGTTCTGTCGCGGGCCGTGCACCAAGTGCAGGCCGCACGCTTGGGCGGCCTCAATGAAGGCCGTGCGCACCCCGCCACTCTCCACGACCAGCACCGCCGCGGGAACCACCTGCCCGAGAGGGTCGTTCACCGTCGTCGCGACGGCGAGCCCGCCGTCGGTGGCCTGCGCGAGGACGTCGAGGAAACCCGCCCCTCCCCCGGCGAGCGGCGCCACGATCAGCTGATCGTGGGGGGCGCGCGAGCGCCACCCCTCGGCCATCGCCTCGGCCGCCTGGACCGCCGTGAGGGTGCCGAGGAACCGCTGCGGGCAGATCAACACGCGCATGGCGTCATCGTCCCATCCCGTCGGCCGGCAGAGAGCCGGTGTTCGTCCCGCGCCCGGTCACGACGCAGGTTCGGTGGCGGCCCGCCCGAGCTGACCGATCCGGTCCAGCAGCAGGGTCTCCGCGAGGCAGGCGCGCTCGAATTCGGCGAGGTGCAGGCTTTCGTTCGCGCCGTGCGCGCGCGTGTCGGGGTCCTCCACCCCCGTGACGAGGATCGCCGCGTCCGGGAACTGCGCCCGGAACTCCGCGATGAACGGGATGGTGCCGCCGATCCCGATGTCGACCGAGTCAACCCCCCACGCGTCCGCCAGCGACGCCCGCGCGGCCTCGACGTACGGCCCGGTCGTCGAGGCGACGAACCCGTCGCCGACGTCGTCGACCTCGATCTCGACCTGCACCCCCCAGGGTGCGTGGGACACGAGGTGTTCGCGGATCGCATCCAGGGCGCTGCGCCAGTCCTGAGTAGGCGCGAGACGGACGGACAATTTCGCCCGAGCGGCCGGCAGGAGGACGTTGGCGGCGTCCTCGACGCCGGGGGCGTCCACGCCGATGAGCGTCACAGCGGGCGAGGTCCACAGCCGCGAGGTGATCGGGCCGCGCCCGATGAGCTCCCCGCCCGCGCGCAGGCCTGAGTCGAGGCGGAACTGCTCCTGCGGATAATCCAGCTCCGCGGGCGGGTCGTGCCGCAATCCGTCGATCGCGACGGAACCGTCCTCTTCGTGGCACGTGGCGATCAGACGGCACAGCGCGGTCAACGCGTCGGGCACCGCTCCGCCGAACATGCCGGAGTGCACGCCGTGGTCCAGGGCGCGAACGGTCACCACGACCCGCACCAGGCCGCGCAGGGTGGTGGTGAGCGAGGGAGTGCCCACTGACCAGTTGGAGGAGTCGGCCAGGACGATCGCGTCGCACTCCAAGGTGTCCCGGTGGGAGGCGAGCAGAGCGGGCAGACTCGCCGATCCCACCTCTTCCTCCCCCTCCACGATCACCCGCACGTCAGCGGTGAGGTCGTCACCGAGCGCCCGCAGGGCTGCGACGTGAGCGAGCACGCCCGCCTTGTCGTCGGCGGCACCGCGTGCGAAGAGTCGCCCGTCCCGCTCGGTCGGCTCGAACGGCAGGCTGGCCCACTGCCCTTCATCCCCG
Organism: Dermatophilaceae bacterium; assembly: GCA_040006675.1. GTDB lineage: Bacteria > Actinomycetota > Actinomycetes > Actinomycetales > Dermatophilaceae > Austwickia. The sequence continues at coordinate 2,795 of JBDTWM010000161.1, forward strand.
GCCGGCTGCACGTCGTGGTGGGCGTAGAGCAGCACCCGCGGCGCTCCCAGCTGTCCGGGCCTGCGACCGATGACCGCCGGCAAGCCGCCGCCCACGCGGACCACCTCGGCGTCGACGCCGACGCCGCGCAGCAGCTCTGCGACCGCTTCGGCGCTGCGGTCCACGTGGCTCCGGTCCGCCGACGCCAGGGAGACGCTCGGGATCCGCACGAGCGCTTCCAGATCGGCGCGCACGCCCGGCATGAGCGCGGAGACTCTCTCCGCCAACGCGTCGCGTCGTGCGGCCTTCGGAGAGGGGGGCGTAGGACTCACCCCGCGAGTGTAGGGCGACATGCCCGCGCGGATCCGGCGTCGGTCCGCGCGTCGGTCCGCGCGTCGTCGCCGAGAGCACCGTCGCCTAGAGTTGGGCGCGTGTTCGGACGCAAGAAGGACGAGACCCTCCCAGAGCCCGCGGAGTCGGCAGTGATCGAACGGGCGGGCGGGAAGAACCGGCCGACGCCCAAACGCCGCGAGGCCGAGGCCGCGCGTCGTCAGCCGCTCGTCCCCGAGGATCGCAGGCTCGCCAAGGCGCAAGGTCGCGAACGGGACCGCGCCGACCGGCTCCGCCGCCAGGCCGCGATGCGTCGAGGCGAGGAGTGGGCGATGCTGCCGCGCGACCGCGGCCGCGAGCGCGCCTGGGTCCGCGACACGATCGACTCCCGCTGGAACGTCGGCGAATTCATCCTCCCGATCATGCTCGTGGGCCTGCCGATCACGCTCGTCTCCCCGCCGGGGAGCACCTTGTATCAGTTGGGCTTCACGATGGTGTACGGCGTGTTCATGATCTTCGTCGTGGACACTGCGCTGATGTGGTTCCGGGTGAAGCGCCGCTACGTCGCCAAATTCGGGGAGGCGCCGGCGAAGGGCACCGCGTGGTACACGATCAGCCGCACGATGTCGATGCGTCGCACCCGCATGCCGGCTCCGCGCGTCACCCGCGGCACAAAGCTCGACTGACGAGTTGGCATCCGCCGGTCAGGTCGGCGGCTCCAGCGACATCGGCCCGTAGACGGCCGCCCCTTCACTCATCAGGGTGACGGCGGCCACCCCCGCGTGAGCCAGCTCCTCCCAGGACTCCGACAGGTATGCTTCCGCCTCCGCCTGAGAAGGGAATTCGCCTGCGTCCAGCAGGTCCTGTCGGGCTTCCCCGGTCTCGTCATGGCAGGTCCACGTCCACCGTTCGCTCATCGGCCCAGCGTACGAGTTCGCTCCCGACATCCAGCGCGGGGCACGTCCTGATCTTCACCCGACCCGATCGTCAGGCGTCCGATCGTCAGCGGGAGCCCCGCCGGTCTCCTTGCGGATCGCCCCTTCCCGGTGCGCCTGCTCCACGCGCTTCGCAGTCACTTCCTGCGCCTCCTGCGCCTCCTGCTGGGCCGCCTCTTGGTCGCGGCGGGCCGTCGCGTACTGCCCTTCGTGCGCGAAGGTCACCTCCACCGCCTGAAACCCTTTGAGCCGTTGCGCGCGCGCGAGCCCGGCGTACGCCGCACGGTCCGCCTCGGTGAGATCCACGTGGTCGGTCAGGGGGGTGAGCAGCGCCCGCGGATAGAGCCGTAGAGCGAGCACGGCGTTGAGCTCGTTACAGAGCACGAACGCCACGGACGCGAGGTAGATCCAGCCCAGCAAGCCCAAGACCACCGCGAAGACCCCGTAGGTCGGTGACGAGCGCACCACCACCGAGCGCGCGAAGTTGGCGCCTCCGGACTGCAACAACTGCCACAGCACAACTCCGAGCAGACTGCCGGGCAGCGCTTGGAGGCGTGTCACCGGGTAGCTGGTCCCGAATCGGCTGATGAGGAGGAAGAGCAGCCACGTGAGCACCGCCGATGCGACCATCGGCCACATCCCTACCGTGCGGGCGTCCGCGCCCATTGCCTCCAGCGTCGGCGTCAACTGGGACAGGAGGGTCGAGGAGATGAGGAAGACGCCGACCGCGAGGAGCAGGGCGAAGCTCTTGGCGCGGCCGAAGACGGGGTTGGGTCGTGAGTTGCGCGGGACGTACCAGGACGCATTCATGGCGTTCTGCATCGCCTGCGCGACCCCCAGCGCACCGTAGATCGCACCGACCGCGCCGATCACGACAGCCGCCGTGCTCCCCTGCAGCTCAGCGCGGTTGATGCTACCGCCGATCAACGGCAGCTGCGCCAGGGCCGAGTTCAGGATGTTGCCCTGCAGACCCGGATCCGACTGCAGCAGGAAGCCGAGGATCGAGGAGAGCAGGAGCAGCAGCGGGAACAGCGAGATGAAGCCGTAGTAGGTGATCAGCGCCGCGAGGTAGGCGCCTTGGTCGTCGATGTACTTGATGACCAGCGCGATCGGCAGGCCCAGCACCGGGCAGCGCCGCTGGAACGCGTCGATCGCCCGCACCGCTCCCATCCCGTACCTCCCGCGACGGTCCTCCCGCGCCGGTCAGCCGTTGTCCCGACGTCGCGCATCTTTCCACGTCGGTGCGTCGCGCCCGGCGTCGTGCCCACGTCAAGAGTCCGCTGTTACGGGATGCGC
>JBDTWM010000162.1:0-5190 GCA_040006675.1 Dermatophilaceae bacterium
ACGACGCGCACGGGCACGACGCGCACGGGCACGACGCGGACGGGCAGGGCGCGTGTCGGGCTGCGCGAAGGGGCCAACGTATCCCGAACCCCGTTCCACCGCGGATCATCTAGCGTGGAGGTGCTGCGGACGCCACGCTCGGTGGGGTCCGCACGAATCGTCGCTGACGCGCCAGGAACCTGGCGTTGCTACCGTCGAGAGTTCCTGCAAGTCAAGGCAATGCGGCACGCCCCGGGAGACCCGTCTCCCGATCGATGCCATCCCTCAAGGAGGAAAGCCCATGACGATGCAACATCAGCCCGACAGCCCCCGCCCGCCGGAGCCTGCCAGCCCGTGGATCGACTGGGCCAGGGCCGAGCGCGAACGTTACCGGGGCGTTCGTTTCTTCCTGAACGCGAGCTTTGTGAAGGCGGTCGGCGAGGACACCGCGCAGGCGTTCCAGGAGGTCCTGATGGACGTCGGTCGGCGTCTGCACCATCACCCCCGCGCGGAAATCGCCTCGGAGCTGCGCGAGCGGATGGGCGCGATCGGACTCACGCCGCCCCCGGTCGAGTTGGAAAAGTTCGCCGACGAAATCGCCCGCGCCGATTGGGTGCAGGCCACCGACGCCGATCACGTCGACTGACCGAAGCCCCGGCACCGAGCACCGCGAGGGACCTGAGCCCGCTCGAGCCGGCCCCGGTCTTTACGAGGGGACGACGGGGGTCGGCCAACGCTGATTCGCCGGCATGGGTCAACCCCCGGGGGATCCTGTGTCGAGCGGCGCCGGCAACGCGACGACCATCGTGCCCTCCGCAGCGCTCTCGTGGGGGACGAAGCCGCACCGCAGATACAGTCGCACCGCGGGGTTGTCCTGCTCGACGCTGAGACTCACGCGCGCCAGCCCCCGTCGCCCGGCGTCCTCCAGCGCCGCGCGGATCAGGCCAGATCCGACACCCAGTCCGCGATAGCCCGACAGCACGCACACGCTGAGTTCGGGGACGCCGTCGGCGACGAAACCGAACCCGGGATCCTCCGCCGGCAGCTGCAGGCACCAGGCCACCCCGACCGGGCGAGCTGCCACCTGCGCGACCCAGCCGAAGTCGCCCCGCTCGACGTGGAACTCGGTGTAGTGCCGCAGATGCGGCGATTCGTCGACATCGCGACAGGTGAGGCGCTCGCCACTCCAGTTCACATTGATCACCGTCGCCGCCCGCAGCAGGAGCGCGTCGGAGGGGACCACCGGGCGCAGCGTCAGCGAAGGAACACGGGCCACGCGCGAGCGGGGGTCGACTCGTGCCATGCCGCCCACCCTGCCACGGGCACAGGACTCTCGACGCGCTCGCCCGGCCGACCCTCCCCCGGTGCCGAGGCGGCACAATCAGCGCATGAGCACTACCCTCGCCGACATCGCACCACGTGACCGCTTCCGCCGCGTCGTCGCCCTCACCGGTGCGGGCATCAGCGCCGCCGCGGGCCTCGGCACCTTCCGCGGGGCCGGCGGTCTGTGGACCGCCCACCCGGACGTGGAGGCCGCGATGCACGCCTCGGGCCTGCCATACAACCTGCCCGCCCTCTGGGACGTGTGGGGTGGCATCCGGCGCCGCGCGATCCTCGCGGGCCCGTCCCCGGCCCACGACGCGCTCGCCCGCGCCGGCGTGCAGGTGATCACGCAGAACGTCGACGGCCTGCACCAGGACGCCGGATCCGAGGGAGTCTTGGAACTGCACGGCTCCGCGGCGCGGGCCGTGTGCCTCAACCGCGGCTGCCGGCACCGCACCGAGGTCGACCTGCGCGGCGAGACCGAACCCGGCCACATCCCACAGTGCCCGCGCTGCGGCGGGCCGCTGCGCCCCGACGTGGTGCTTTTCGGGGAGCCGCTCGATCCCGGGGTGTGGCAGGCCAGCGAGGAGGCCGTCCACGACGCCGACCTCGTGCTGGCGGTGGGGACGTCCTCGTTCGTCACCCCTGCCAAGTGGCTGGTCCCGATCGCGCGCCAGTCCGGCGCCGTGTGCGTCAACATCAACCTCGATGACTCGGTCCCCGGGCTGGATCCCTTCCACGCGCATGTGCTCGGCGACTGCCAGGACACCCTGCCGACCTGGTTGGGCGGCGAATGAGAGGTCAGCCCCGCCAACGGCCCACCGCGTGACGGCCGCCCGCAGGCCACTCGTACGACACGCATGAGATTCGACAGCCATGAGACAAGGACCAGCAGTGAACGCCGAGCAGCACCAGCGCAGCCGTACCATCGACGCCCCCGCCTCCGCGATCTTCGCCCTTCTCGCCGACCCGGACCGGCACCAGGAGACCGAGCCCACCGGCTGGGTACGCGGCGCCATCGACCCCGCCCCGATCACGGCCGTCGGCCAGGTGTTCGCGGTCAACATGCACCTGGAACGGCTCGGTGGCCCGTACGTCATGCACAACAAGGTCACCGTGTTCGAGCCCGATCAGGCCATCGCCTGGGCGCCCGGGCAACTCAACCGGCACGGCGAGCTGAAGACCGGCGGCTGGGTGTGGCGCTATGACCTGGAGCCCGTCGGCGCGACAGCCGGTTGCGATGACGCGACGCGGGTGACGCTGACGTACGACTGGAGTGCCACGCCGCAGAAGGTACGCGACGGCTTCGCCGCGTGGCCGGTCCTCGGGGCCGACCTGCTGGAGGACTCGCTCGCGGCGCTCGATCGGGCGATCACCGCGTGACCGGTCGCGGTGGGGCTGGGGCCGACGGCGGGGCTGGGATCGCCGGTGAGGCTGGGGTCGACCCGGCAGCGGGCGCAGGTGGCGGCAACGTCCACGGCGGGCGGCTCCGGCGTAGCGCGGGCCTGCTGCCGTACCGATTCGACGGCGACGACCCGAGCAACGACCTGCTCGTGTTCATCGCGCACATGGGCGGCCCCCTGTGGGCGCGCCGCGACGACGGCGGCTGGTCGATCAGCAAGGGCGAGTACGACGTCGCGACCGAGACACCTCGGCAGGTGGCACGGCGGGAGTTCCGCGAGGAGATCGGCGTCGAGGCCCCTGGCGAGCCGTGGCTCGAGCTGGGCGACGTGCGGATGCGCGGCGGGAAGGTCGTCACCACGTTCGCGTCGCGCGCCCCGGCGTCGTTGGCGTACGTGGAGAGCAACCTTTTCGAGATGGAGTGGCCGCGCGGGTCGGGCAGGAACGGCCGGTTCCCTGAGATCGACCGGGCGGCGTGGTTCGAGCTGGACGTTGCTCGCCGGAAGCTGGTCAGCGGTCAGGTCCCCTTCCTCGACCGGCTCGCCGCCGCGATGCGAAGCTCACCGGCCTGACTACCTGACGACCACCCACAGTCCGGCGCAGAGGACGAAGCCGACGAGCGACAGGAAGGTCGACAGGAGAGTCCACGTGCGCAGTCCGACACCGACGCTCAGGCCGAGGTAACGCGTCACGATCCAGAAGCCGGAGTCGTTGATGTGGCTCAGGCCCAGGCCGCCGAAGCACGTCGCGAGGGTGATCACCACGATCTGCAGGCTGCTGAACCCGCCTGCCGCGATGGCCGGCTGGATCAGCCCGCCGGCGGTGAGGATGGCGACGGTCGCCGATCCCTGCGCGGCTCGTAGGGCCAGGCAGATGATGTAGCCGGCCACGATGATGGGCATGCCGATGGAACTCAGTTCCTGTGCGAGGGCGTCGCCGATGCCGGTCTTGACCAGAACGTTGCCGAAGACGCCGCCCGCACCGGTCACGAAGATGATGATCGCGACCATCGGCAGGGCCGAGTCGAGCACGGAGGTGCGCTCGGTCTTGTTCCAGCCCATCGTGGAACCGATGACGGCGTACGCGACGATCACGGCGACCAGGAGCGCGGTCGTCGGCTGGCCGACGACCGCTGGCGACGTCGCGGACCATGTTGCCTTTGGGCAATATCGTCGCGCTGACGGAGCCCACCATGATCATCACGATCGGCAACAGGATGAGCCCGACGACCGTGCCGGCACCGGGCCGATTACGGGTGCGGGTGCGGGTGGCTGTGGCGGTGGCGGTGGTGGTGGTGGTCCCACCGGACGACGCGGATGAGCCGGCGGTGTGGCCGGTCGCCGCCTCGGCGTCCGCCCCCCGCAGAGCCTCTGTGGCCGGAGACTCCTGAAGCACGATGCGGTCGACCTTGAAGAGCTTGGCGGCATGGAAGCCGGCGACGGCTGTGATCGCGCAGATCACCAGGCCGATGACCGTCATCAGACCGACATCGGCGCCGGTGGTCGCTGCGGCGGCCACGGGACCAGGGTGGGGTGGGAGCGAGACGTGCACCGTGAGCAGCACCCCCGCGACCGGGAGCCCGATCTTGACCGGATGGATGCCGGCAATCTTGGCAGGTGATGACCGACGAGTCGTCCTGGGCCGCCTTGCCGTTGGCCTCGCCGATGAGGAGGAGCTGCTGGGCCGCGGCCGCCACGGGCGCCGCCAGATGCGCCTCACGGGCGGCGCCGGTGACCAGCCCCATGTCCTTGACGAAGATGTCGAGGCGGCTGCGGACTTCGGGGGCCTGCTCGTCATACGCCTGCAGCATCCGCGGGCCACGGTCCGCGAGCATGAAGGATGCCGCAGCGCCGGCCGTCAGGGTCTCCAGCGCCAGGGCCGGGTCGAGGCCGAGCGCTTCGGCCAGAGCGAGCGCCTCACCGGCAGCGGCGATGTGCACGCCGCACAGCAACTGGTTGACGGTCTTCATCGACTGGCCGTCACCGGCGGCCGAGCCGACCCGCACGAGGGTGCCGGACATGGCCTGCAGGATGTGCTCGACGGCGGACCACGCGGTGTCGTCGGCGCCGACGGTGACGAGCAGATCACCGGTGCCGGCGCGGCCCGGGCCGCCGGAGACGGGGGCATCCACCAGACCGTGGCCGGTGCGAGCCAGGCGCGCGGCCACGTCGCGGACCTCGGCGATGCCGACGGTCGAGGTGAGCAGCACGACCGCACCGCGCGGCATCACCTCGACGATGCCCTGCTCGCCGTACAGGACGGTGTCGAGCTGGGCCGCGTCGCGGACCGCGAGAAGCACGACGTCCGCCTCACCGGCCGCCTCGCGAGCGGAGCCGCACGGGGTGACGCCCACGCCGGCGGCCAGCTCGAGCCGGTTCGCGGCGATGTCGAAACCGCGAACGGTCGCGCCGCAGGCGACGAGGTTCGTCGCCATCGGCAATCCCATGGCGCCGAGGCCGAGGACGGCGACGGTGGAGTCAGTCAGGG
>JBDTWM010000163.1:0-5119 GCA_040006675.1 Dermatophilaceae bacterium
CCGGACATGGGGCCCGGAGAGACAGGTCTGTAGCGGGCTGGCACCGGGCCGACGCCCGCTTGCCCCGGATGTGGCTCGTCATCCGCCGCCCGTGGCCGGAGTAACCTACCCAAGAGGCACATCTCCGAGCCGATAATTTTCTGCCCCCGCCTGAGGAGGGATCCGTGGCGCCAGCCGATTTCGTGCCGTTCGCGCTGCCGGACATCGGCGAGGCGGAGATCGGGGCGGTCGCCGACGCAATGCGCTCGGGATGGTTGACGTCCGGCCCCCGGGTGGCGGCGTTCGAGGCAGAATTCGCACAGTTCCTCGGCGGTGACGTGACCGCGGTGGCGGTGAACTCCGCCACCGCCGGCCTGCACCTGGCGCTCGAGGCGTGTGGCGTGCGGTCCGGCGACGAAGTGCTCGTGCCCGACTGGACGTTCACGGCGACGGCCGAAGTGGTGCGGTACCTGGACGCCGAGCCGGTGATCGTGGACGTCGATCCGGTCCGGCTCAACATCGACTACGCGGCGGCCGAGCGCGCGATCACACCCCGTACGACGGCGGTGATGCCGGTGCACTTCGCGGGGTGCCCGGTCGATCGGGCGGCGACCGCGGGCTTCGCGGCGCGACACGGGCTGAAGGTCATCGAGGACGCCGCGCATTGCTTCCCCGCGCTGTCGCGTGGCGAGCAGATCGGGCGGGGAAGCAGCGATGCTGTGGTGTTCAGCTTCTATGCCACGAAGACGATGACCACCGGCGAGGGCGGCATGGTCATCGTGAACGACGCCCCGATGGCGGCACGTGTCCGGACGATGCGGCTGCACGGGATCAGCCGGGACGTGTTCGACCGCTACCGCAGCTCCGCGCCGAGCTGGTTCTACGAAGTCGTCGACGCCGGATACAAGTACAACCTCACCGACCCCGCCGCCGCCATGGGTCGGGTGCAGCTGCGCCGGGCCGAGGAGATGTGGTTGGCGCGACGGGCGCTCGCGTCCCGGTATCGGGAGGCGTTCGCGGATCTGCCGATCGAGTGCCCCGCCGAGGCGGGCCTGCCCGGGGAGCCGGAGGGTTCACGGCATGCCTGGCACCTGTTCGTGCTCCGACTGCGCGACGACGCCCCCGTCGGCCGGGATGAGTTCATCGAGGCCATGGCGGCGCTCGGGGTGGGGTGCAGCGTGCACTTCATCCCGTTGCACCGCCATCCGTACTACCGGGACCGGTACGGATTGGCGCCCGAGTCGTTTCCGGTGGCCGAGCGCGAGTTCGCCCGGGCCGTGAGCCTGCCGCTGTTCTCCTCGATGACCGAGCAGCAGCGGGAGAAGGTCGTGTCCGCCGTGCGAGAGGTGTTGTCGTGAGCGAGAGGACGCTGCGCGTGGTCGACGCGGGGGAGCGCCGCACGCGCCCTCCGCGAAGCGGGTGCGACTCCCCGCACGTCAAGCGGGCGTTCGACATCGTGGTGGCCGGGGTCGGCTTGGCGGTGTCGGTGCCCGTGCTGGGTGTCATCGCAGCGGCCATCGCCGCGGAGAGCCCCGGCGGAATCATGTTCCGGCAGGAGCGGGTCGGCCGGCAGGGGCGCACGTTCAGGATCCACAAGTTCCGCACGATGCGCGTCGACCACGACGGATCGCTGGTCAGCGTCAGCGGTGACGCTCGGGTGACGCGGGTGGGTCGGGTGCTGCGCACGACGAAGCTCGACGAGCTGCCGCAGCTGTGGGACGTGGTCGTGGGCGACATGAGCCTGGTCGGCCCGCGACCGGAAGTGCCCGTGTACGTGGCCCAGTGGCCGGCTCAGCTGCGCGAGGAGATCCTGTCGGTGCGGCCGGGGGTCACCGACCCGGGCAGTATCGCGTTCCGCAACGAGGCCGACGAGCTGGCGGCCGCCGACGATCCGGAGCGGCATTACGTCGCCTCGATCCTGCCGCGCAAGGCGGCGCTCTATGCCGCGTACGTGCGTGAGCGCACCTTTACGGGCGACTTGCGCATCCTTGCCGACACGGCCCTGGCGGTCCTGCGAGGTTGACGCCTGTGATGATGTCGCGGTGCGCATGACCGATGCGGAGGAACCCCAGGGACCACCGGGCCGCCTGGCGCGGCTGATGTCCTTGGCGCGCCTCGGTCACGGGGGCTCCGGCCGCCACGTCGCGAACCTGACGGCTGGGACGGCAATCGCGCAGGTGCTCATGCTGGCCGCCCAGTGGGCGTGCGGCAAGTACTACGACGACACCGACTTCGGAGTGTTCGGCAACCTGATCGCCTTCGCGACGATCGTGTCGATGGTGGCCACGCTGCGGTTGGAGATGGCGATCCCGCTGGCGGCGGAGGATGACGAGGCAGACGACCTGGCGCGGTTCACGCTCGTGTGCGCGTCGGTGGTGTCGGCGCTGCTGGTCGCCGTGTCGCTGCTGGTGACGGTGGGCGTGAGGGCGGTGCCGTCGGAGTATCGCCTGACCGTGCAGATCGCTCCGTTCATCGTGTGGGCGTCGGCCGGGTTCGCGGTGTTGCGGGTGTACCAGAGCCGGCGGGGCCAGTTCCGGCAGATGAGCGACGCCAACGTGGCGGGGACCGCCGCGACCGGCGTCGCTCAGGTGGGACTGGGCGCGGCGCGGATGACGCAGACCGGTCTCGGGCTGGGTTACGGTCTCGGGCGCCTGGTGTCGACGGTCATGATGATCCGGCGCAGCGGGATGCCGGTACGCGGGTCGGTGCGGGGCTCGCTCGTCCGTCGATGGTCGCAGTTCCCGACGTGGGTGCTGCTGCCCGCCGTGCTCAACGCGGCCACGGTGGGGGCGGTGACGCCGTACGTGACCGCGTTGTACGGGGTGTCGTTCGCGGGCCAGTTCAGCTTCACGCAGCGGCTGCTGACGGCGCCGGCCGCGTTGCTGGGGCAGGCGGTGGCGAGCGTGTTCTACGTGCGCTTCGCGGAGCTGCATCGCCAGGAGCAGGACGCGGCGCCGGCCATGGTGCGCCTGGCGCGGGTGCTGCTGGCGATCGCCATGGTGGTGTTCGTGCCGGTCACGCTGTTGGGGCGCGAGGCGTTCGTGTGGATCTGGTCGGGCCCGAAGTGGGAGACCGCCGGATTGATCTCGGGGGTCCTGGCTCCATGGCTGATGATGAGCTTCGTGTCGTCGCCGCTGTCGGGATACGCGACGGTGAAGAACGAGGTCCGGCGGCTGTTTGCGTTGGCGTGGCTGGAGGCGGGGGTTCGGGTGCCGGCGCTGGCGCTCGGCGTGTGGGTGGGCGGCCCTCTGCTGGGCGTGCAAGCGTATTCGTTCGCGGGGTTGGTGATCTGCCTGTACTGGACCGTCTGGGTGATCCGGTTGAGCGGGGCGTCGACGCGTACGGCGTGGGGGGTGGTCACGGTCCCGCTGGTCGTGGTCCTGGCGGCGTGGGGGTTTTCGCAGGTCGGTCGGGATGCGCTGGGGGAGGGTCCGTACGTGGTGGCGTCGTTGGCCGCCTGCGTGGTGGTGGTCGCGTTGAGCGCCCGCGGGGTGCTGCGTGCCCTGCGTGCGTGAGAGGGCCTGGGTCGTGTTCAGAGGCGATGACGTCGGCACCCGGGTGCCGACGTAAGCCCTGTGTCAGCGGCGCTACGCGAGAACTCGCCAGGGGGGCGCGCGATCCGGAGCTGACACCTAGGTCCCGGTGAGGCGGCGGTGGGCGGACGGCCGCGCGTCGGGGGAGGGCAGGGCCAGGTCTCTCGCATCCAGGTCGTCGGGGGCGAGTTCGGCTTCGACCGCGTCGATCAGCTCCGCAGCCGTCAGCGGACGAGGTGTCGCCTCCACGGGGGTCGTCTCCGTCGGCTCGTCGCCTGCCAGGCCCAGGTCGTGCATCTTGCGCGCGGTCACCAGCACCCGGGTCTCGAGGGTGCCGACCAGGGAGTTGTAGGTCTCGACGGAGCGTCGCAGGGAGGATCCCATCCGGGTCAGGTGGCCGCCGAGGGTGCCCAGGCGCGCGTACAGCTCATCCCCGAGCGCCAGCAACTCCCGCGCGCTCGAGGTCAGGGCGTCCTGCCGCCACGCGTACGCCGCGGTGCGCAGCAGCGTCAGCAGGGTCGCCGGGCTGGCCAGCACCACCTTGCGGGCCGCCGCCGCGTCGTACAGCCCCGGGTCCGCCGACAACGCGGCGGCCAGCATCGCGTCGGCCGGCACGAAGCAGACCACCAGCTCGGGGGCGTTGTCGAAGGCCGACCAGTACCGTTTGCCGGCAAGTTCGTCCACGTGGCCGCGCAGCGCCCGCGCGTGCTCCCGCATCAAAGCGGTCCGTTCCTCGCCGCTGACCCCGTCAGCCTGCGCGGCGAGGAACGCGGCCAACGGCGCCTTGGCGTCGACCACCAGGCAGCGCTGCCCCGGCAGGTGCACGACGAGGTCGGGTCGCACGGTCTTGCCGTGTGAGGTCACCGCGCTGACCTGCTCCTCGAAGTCGCAGCGCGGGAGCATCCCGGCGTGCTCGCAGACTCGGCGCAGCTGCGCCTCCCCCCAGGCGCCGCGCACGGTCGAGGCGTTCAAGGCGCCGGTGAGCGCCGCGGTCTGGGCCCGGAGCGCGCCCGCCTGGGCGCCCACCTCGCTCAGGCGCTCGGCGAGCGAGCCGTACTGCTCGACCCGGTCGCGCTCCAGGAGCCCCACCTGCCGCTCGACGCGCGTCATCGCCTCACGCAAGGGCGCGAGCGCCGCCGCCACGGCCCGGTCGTCCTCCCGCGAGCCCGCCACCAGCTCCAGCCGGTCGGCCAGGTCGGCCTCGCGATGGGCGAGCAGGTCCCGCTCCCCGCGCAGCTGCGCCTCCCGGGCGCCAGAGCGACCCGTCGCCGCAAGCCACGAGAACGCGGCCCCCGCGGCGGCGGCGAGCAGCACCAGAAGCGTCAGCAGCGGCCACGAGATCGTCATGGGAACAGCCTGGCATGGAGAACTGACAACGCTGTGACCTGTGCGGGCACCCCGTACGCGCTGGCGGTCGGCGACCCGACGACACCCGTGGGCGCGTCGATGAACCAGGTGCGCACCCCGGTAGACTTCCCGCCTGTGGCCCTGGAGATCGGAATCGTCGGACTGCCCAACGTCGGCAAGTCCACCCTGTTCAACGCGCTGACGAAGAACAACGTGCTCGCGGCGAACTACCCGTTCGCCACCATCGAGCCCAATGTCGG
>JBDTWM010000164.1:0-5113 GCA_040006675.1 Dermatophilaceae bacterium
CGGATGGCGACGACGCCCGCCGCACGCGCCGCCGCCGCGGAGGCAAGGGCCGTCGCCGCGGTGAGGACGAGCAGTCGGGCGGCGAAAGTGACGCCGACGCCGACACCGAGACCGACGCCCGGGCCCAGACCCAGACCCAGATCCAGACCCACAACGAGACCCGGCGAGGACACGACAGCGCCGGAGACGACAACGACAGCGACAGCGACAGCGACAACGACGGGGAGAGTACCTCCGGGCGTCGGCGGACCCGCCGGCGGCGGCGCACCGGAAGCTCGACGGAAGGGGAGGACCCGCCCGGCACCGTCACCCGAGTGCGCGAATCGCGTAGCGACGAGGCCACCGGCATCCGCGGGAGCACCCGCCTGGAGGCCAAGAAGCAGCGTCGCCGCGAGGGCCGCGAGGCGGGTCGGCGACGCACGATCGTCACCGAGGCGGAGTTCCTGGCTCGACGCGAGAGCGTCGAACGGGTCATGGTGGTCCGCCAGCGCGGGGAGCGCACCCAGATCGCGGTCCTCGAGGACGGGGTGCTCGTCGAGCACTACGTCAGCCGGGCGGACGCCGCGCAGCACGGCTCGATGGCCGGCAACGTCTATCTCGGCCGTGTGCAGAACGTGTTGCCGAGCATGGAGGCCGCGTTCGTGGATGTGGGCCGCGGCCGCAACGCCGTGCTCTACGCCGGTGAAGTCAACTGGGACGCGGCCGGCCTGGAGCGGTCCAAGTCTCGCCGCATCGAGCACGCGCTCAGCTCCGGTCAGGGCGTCCTCGTGCAGGTGACGAAGGACCCGATCGGGCACAAGGGCGCCCGCCTCAGCAGCCAGATCAGCCTGCCGGGTCGCTATCTGGTCTATGTGCCAGAAGGCCACATGACCGGCATCAGCCGCAAGCTGCCGGATACAGAGCGGGCCCGGCTGAAGAAGATCCTGCGCGACGTGGTGCCTGCGGAGGCCGGTGTCATCGTCCGGACCGCCGCCGAGGGGGCTTCCGAGGCGGAGCTGCGCGCCGATGTGGAGCGCCTCAGCGGGGTCTGGGAGATCATCCAACGCAAGGCCAAGAGCGCCAATCCGCCCACCTTGCTGCACGGCGAGGTCGACCTCACCGTGCGGGTGATCCGCGATGTCTTCAACGAAGACTTCTCCCGGTTGGTCGTCTCCGGCGATGACGCCTGCGTGACCGTCGAGGACTACCTGACGACGGTGGCCCCCGATCTGCAACCGCGTCTGGAGAAGTGGACCGGGGAGGCGGACGTCTTTTCTGACTACCGGGTGGACGAGCAACTGGCCAAGGCGATGGACCGCAAGGTGTGGCTGCCCTCCGGGGGCTCCCTGGTGATCGACCGCACCGAGGCCATGACGGTCATCGACGTCAACACCGGCAAGTTCGTGGGCGCCGGCGGCAACCTCGAGGAGACCGTCACCAAGAACAACGTCGAGGCCGCCGAGGAGATCGTGCGCCAGCTGCGGCTGCGGGACACCGGTGGCATCATCGTCATCGACTTCATCGACATGGTGTTGGAGGCCAACCGAGACCTGGTGATCCGCCGGCTCCTGGAATGCCTGGGCCGCGACCGGACCAAACACCAGGTCGCGGAGGTCACCTCGCTCGGTCTCGTGCAGATGACCCGCAAGCGGGTGGGGGCGGGCCTGATCGAGGTGTTCTCCGAGCCATGCGAACACTGCGCGGGGCGCGGCATCATCGTGCAGTCCACGCCGGTGGAACGGCAGCCCGAGCCCGTGGAAGACCGGCGACGAGGCCGTCGTGGCCGCCCCGCCGGGACGAGCGTTCGCGGCGCGAGTTCGTCGAACGACACGGGCTCAGGCGGCGCGGGCTCCTCCCACGCGAGTGCGGCCGGCGAGGCGCCGACCCCCTCGATCCCGAGCGGGCCAACTCCAGCGCAGATGGCGGCCGCCGCCTATGCCGCCCTGCACCCCGAGCGTCGCGGCAGCGCCGAGGGTGTGGGCGGTCACGGTGCCGACGGGGAGGGGCGGCCCGGCGAGGACGCCTCCCGCGAGGCGGCGGCCACCGACACGCCGGGCTCGCAGATCCTCCAGGCCGCGGCGGTCGCGACCGACCTGATCCACGTGAGTCCGGGGGCGTCATCCACCGCCGAGCGCGCCCCCATCGACGATGCGGCCCGGCACCCGTCCGTACCCTCCGAGGCGTCGCCGGAACGCGAGCGTGAGGACGGCGTGCCCGCATCGGCGGGTCGGCCCCGTCGCCGACGGGGCCGGGCGACGGCTCCCGCGGGACCTCCACGGGCCGATCGCGACGGCCCCGCGGACGGCGCGCCCGAGACGACACCCGAGCAGGGGTGAGCGCTCGGGTCGGGCCCGGCCGGCGAGATTTTGGCCGGTGGGGCAGGGCCGCATAGAATGGTGCGTCGGTGCGCCCACCGTGACCCGTGTCGACGGGCCGGTCCGAAGAGGCGTCGTCCACGACATTGATGGGAAAGTGGGTTTCAAGGTGTACGCGATTGTGCGCGCGGGTGGCCGTCAGGAGAAGGTGTCCGTCGGCGATGTCCTCATCGTCGACAAGGTCAACGCCGAGCCGGGTGCCTCTTTGGAGCTCACGCCGCTGCTGCTCGTCGACGGGGAGAACGTGACGACGCACGCCGACGATCTCGCCAAGGTGACGGTGACCGCCGAGGTGGTCAAGGCCACCAAAGGCCCCAAGATCACGATCCTGAAGTACAAGAACAAGACGGGCTACCGAAAGCGCCAGGGACACCGCCAGCCGACCACCCAGATCAAGGTGACCGCGATCACGGCGTGAGCGTCGCTCCGCCCCATCGTTTCCGACCGAGCAGCAAAGGCAGGCAGTAGCCATGGCACACAAGAAGGGCGCGTCCTCCAGCCGGAACGGTCGCGACTCCAACGCCCAGTACCTCGGCGTCAAGCGCTTCGGCGGCCAGGTCGTCAAGGCCGGCGAGATCATCGTGCGGCAGCGGGGCACGCACTTCCACCCCGGGACCGGCGTCGGTCGAGGGCGCGACGACACGCTGTTCGCGCTGCTCGCCGGTTCTGTCACGTTCGGCACCAAGCGGGGCCGCAAGACGGTCAACATCCTCTCGGTCGAGCAGGGCTGAGTTCGCTGGCCGCCCCGCGCGGCCGCGATCGAGCACTCATGTCCGCGACCTTCGTCGACCACGCCGTCCTGCACATCGGGGCAGGTAAGGGCGGCCACGGCTGCGCCAGCGTCCATCGGGAGAAGTACAAGCCGCTCGGCGGTCCCGACGGCGGCAACGGCGGCCGCGGCGGCGACGTGATCATCCGCGTCGACGATCAGGTGACCACGCTCCTCGACTACCATCGCCATCCGCACCGCCTCGCGGGCAGCGGCCGCCCGGGAGAGGGCTCCGAGCGCCATGGCGCGGGCGGCGACGACCTCGTCCTGCCCGTCCCGCCAGGCACGGTGGTGAAGATCAGCTCCGGCAGGGCGCTCGCCGACCTGGTCGAGCCGGGCACAGAGCTCGTGGTGGCTCGCGGCGGCCGCGGCGGACTGGGCAACAAGGCCCTCGCCTCTCCGCGGCGCAAGGCGCCGGGTTTCGCGCTACTCGGTGAGCCCGGCGACGCCGTCGATATCATCCTGGAGCTGAAGACGCTCGCCGACGTGGCGCTGATCGGGTTCCCGTCTGCGGGCAAGTCCTCCCTCGTGTCCGTGCTGTCCGCGGCGCGGCCGAAGATCGCTGACTACCCCTTCACGACCCTGGTGCCGCATCTCGGCGTGGTGAAGGCGGGCGGGCAGAGGTTCACGATCGCCGACGTGCCGGGGCTCATCCCCGGCGCGAGCCAAGGCCGCGGCCTGGGTCTGGAGTTCTTGCGCCACGTCGAACGCTGCTCCGTCCTGGCGCACGTGGTCGACTGCGCGACCCTCGAACCCGGCCGCGACCCCCTCACCGATCTCGACGTCATCGAGGACGAGCTGCGTCAGTACGTGCCCGACGCCGCGCTCGGCGGCCGCCCCCTCGCCGAGCGGACCCGGATCGTGGTGCTCAACAAGGCGGACGTCCCGGGCGCCCGCGACCTCGCGGAGCTCGTTGCTCCCGACCTGGTCGAGCGCGGCCTGGAGGTGCACATCGTCTCCGCGGTCGCACGCACCGGTCTGAAGGAGCTCACGTTCTCCCTCGCGGCGCACGTCGCGCGCGCTCGGGCGGAGCAGGTGCGCCAGGACAAGGCCGCCGTCGGGCGGCAGCGGGTGGTGCTGCGTCCGAGCGCGGTCGACGACGACGGGTTCGAGATACGTCGAGAAGGCACCCCTGACGGCCCCGCATACCGGGTGGTGGGGGAGCGGCCGACGCGTTGGGTGCGGCAGACAGACTTCACCAACGACGAGGCGGTCGGCTACCTCGCTGATCGATTGGCCCGGTTCGGGGTGGAGGAGGCGCTGTTCAAGGCCGGGGCCACGCCCGGCGCGACGGTTCTGATCGGTCCCGAGGACGACGCGGTCGTCTTCGACTGGGAGCCCACGATGAGAGCGGGAGCCGAGTTGCTCGCCTCCCGAGGCACCGACCCGCGGCTCGAGGAGCGACACCGGCGGACCCGCGGCGACAAGCGGGCGGACTACGCCGTCCGTCGCTCCGCAGCACGCGAGGCGCGGGACGAACTCGCTGCCGAGCGCGTCGCCGGGATATGGGTAGACCCCACCGAGGAACGCTGACCCCACGCTCGTCCACCCGATCGCCGACCGGTCTGCGCTCAGGCACGCCGCCCACGGTCGATTTGAGTCCTACTGGACTCTCGAGGGCGCCATGCGCCGGAGTCCGGCGGTTCGCCGCGCGAGTCCGGACGCCGACCCGATGAGGGGGACAGCGTGTACATCATCGACGCCCGGATGGCGCGCACTGATCCGGGCCGTGACCGGCGAGGCGATCTGGCCGGGCCGGTCGCTGCAGGAGAAGGACCTCAGCGCGTTCGCGCTGCACATCGCGGTGGACCGGCGCACGGCCGCGATCCCTGCGGGTGTCGAGATTCGGGAGAGCTACCTGGTCCGCACCCGGGAGCTTTTCGACCGTCTCGGCGTGAGCGACAACCTCTTCAGCGGCGCCAATCTGCAGCGGGCGCTGGCCTTCTTGCACCGGCGCGGCTCCGGACGCATCGACGTCGCCCTCTGATCG
>JBDTWM010000165.1:0-4994 GCA_040006675.1 Dermatophilaceae bacterium
TCGACCCGGCGAGTGGCGCGACCCTGGCGGCGGGCATGGTGGGCGACCACCTGGACGTGGGGCATTGGCAGATCTGAACCGGCTCAGCCGACGCGGGCGCGTCACGGACGACGCGACGCTGCTCGTTCACGCGTCGATGCGGCCCCGATCCAGGGTGTGCGCGCGCTCGACGATGAAGTCCTTGCGAGGCGCGACGTCGCTGCCCATCAGCAGGTCGAACACCCGCTCGGCCGCAGCCGCGTCGGCCAGTGTGATCCGCCTCAACGTGCGATGCCGGATGTCCATCGTGGTCTCGGCCAGCTGGCTCGCGTCCATCTCGCCAAGACCCTTGTAGCGTTGCGGTTCCTTCACCGTGCGTCCGTTCTTGCGTAGCCGCGCCATCGTGGCGCGCAGTTGGCCGTCGCTGTACGTGTAGATCAGTTCGTTCTTCTTCGAGCCGGGGCTGACGACCTCGATCCGGTGCAGCGGTGGCACCGCCGCGAAGACCCTCCCGGCCGCCACGAGCGGTTGCATGTAGCGGAAGAACAGCGTCAGGAGCAGCGTCCGGATGTGGGCGCCGTCGACGTCGGCGTCCGTCATGATGATGACCTTGCCGTATCGGGCCGCGTCCAGGTCGAACGAACGGCCTACGCCCGCCCCGACGACCTGGAAGATCGCGGCACACTCGGCGTTGCGCAACATGTCCCCCACCGACGACTTCTGCACGTTGAGGATCTTGCCCCGGATCGGCAACAGCGCCTGGAAGTCGGAGTCCCGGGCCGGCTTGGCCGTGCCCAGGGCGCTGTCCCCCTCGACGATGAACAGTTCGTTACGGGCGATGTCGGAACTGCGACAGTCCGCCAGCTTGGGCGGCAACGTGGAGGTTTCGAGCGCGTTCTTGCGGCGCTGGTTCTCCTTGTGGGTACGGGCCGAGATGCGCGACTTCATCTCGGCGACGACCTTTTCCAACAGCTGGGCCGCCTGCGCCTTGTCGTCCCGACGGGTCGCCGTCAGCCGCGCGGTCAGCTCTTTCTCCACGACCCGGGTCACGATGCCGCGCACCGCGTGGGTGCCGAGCACCTCTTTGGTCTGCCCCTCGAACTGCGGCTCGGCGAGGCGCACCGTGACCACTGCGGTCATGCCGGCGAGGACGTCGTCCTTGTCGACCTTGTCGGAGCCCACCTTGAGCCGCCGCGCGTTCACCTCCAGCTGCCTACGGAACACCTTCAGCAAGGCCTGATCGAAGCCAGCGACGTGAGTACCACCCTGGTGGGTGTGGATGATGTTGACGAACGATTCGACGCGCGTGCCGTACCCGGTCCCCCAGCGGACCGCCACGTCCACGACGCACTCACGCTCCACGTCCGTCGGCGTCATGTGCCCGGAAACGTCCAGCACGGGGACCCGCTCGGTGAAGTGCCCCGTCCCCTGCAACCGCCACACGTCGGTCACGCATTGGTCGTCGGCGAGATACTCGGTGAACTCGCTGATCCCGCCGGAGTGCACGAACACTTCCTCGGACGGACCGTCCGCACCCGGCGTGCCAGGCATCCCGCGCTCGTCGCGGATCACCAGCGTCAACCCGGGGACCAGGAAGCTCGTCTGGCGGGCCCGATCGACCAACTCGTCGTAGGCGAACGCCGCGCTCGGCAGAAAGACCTGGCGATCAGCCCAGTACCGAATCCTCGTTCCGGTCACGCCGCGCTTGGTCTTGCCCACGACGCGCAGCTCGCTGCGGTCGACGTACGCCGTGAACGGGGCGTCCGAGGTGGGACCGCCGTCGTCGTCCGCGAAGATCCCGGGCTCTCCGCGGTGAAAGCTCATGGCATGCACCCTGCCGCCGCGGTCGACCTCCACGTCGAGGCGCTCCGACAAGGCGTTGACGACCGAAGCGCCGACGCCGTGCAGGCCGCCCGACGCCGCGTAGGTACCCCCGCCGAACTTGCCTCCCGCGTGCAGCTTCGTGAAGACGACCTCGACCCCGGGCAGCCCGGTGCGCGGCTCGACGTCGACCGGGATGCCGCGCCCGTCGTCGCGGACCTCGACGGAGGCGTCCGCGTGCAGGATGACGTCGATGTGGGTGCAGTAGCCGCCCAACGCCTCGTCCACGGCGTTGTCGATGATCTCCCACAGGCAGTGCATGAGGCCGCGTTCGTCGGTGGATCCGACGTACATTCCCGGGCGCTTGCGCACCGCCTCCAGACCCTCCAGGACCTGCAGGTGGCGCGCGCTGTACGCCGAGGTATCGCCCGCGCTCACCGCCATGCCCATCCCTCCCACTCCGGATGCCGTTCTGGCGTCCATTCTCTCCTCGATCGAGCCAGGGTGAGCGTATCCGGCGCGGCGGACAACACTCGACCGGCGCGCTGGCCAGGGGCGACGGGCGCCATGCCCAGCACCCTGCGGCGCCGTGTCGGCACCGCGCCTGGTAATTTGGACGGCGGGCCGTGACTGGCGCGTTTCGAGATGGGTCACCATCGGGGAGCGGCCCCGCCGACGTCGAGCCTCGCGCCGACGTCCACCACCGATGTCTTTTACCGGTCGCGCGCCTGGGCCGTTTCCCCCGCGATGAGGAGGCCCCATGAGCACCGTCACCACGAGGACGTCTGCGGGCGCGACGGCCGCGCCCAACCTGGAATCGCAGGCGTTCCGCAGCACCATATCGCTGGTCCGCGACGTCGAACCGCGCATCGCCGACGCGATCGTCGGTGAACTCGCCGACCAGCGCGCCTCACTGAAGCTGATCGCGTCCGAGAATTACGCATCCCCGACCGTCTTGCTCGCCATGGGCACCTGGCTGAGCGACAAGTACGCGGAGGGCACCTCCGGCCACCGGTTCTACGCCGGATGCCGCAACGTCGACACCGTCGAGGACGTCGCCAGCGAGCACGCGCGGGAGCTGTTCGGCGCGCCGCACGCGTACGTCCAGCCGCACTCGGGCATCGACGCCAACCTCGTGGCCTATTGGGCGATCCTCGCCCAGCGGGTCCAGGCGCCGGCGCTGGAATCCGCCGGCGTGAAGAACGTCAACGACCTCACCGACGCAGACTGGGCGAAGCTTCGCGCGGACCTCGGCAACCAGCGCCTGATGGGTATGTCCCTGGACGCCGGTGGACACCTGACGCACGGCTACCGGCCCAACATCTCGGGCAAGATGTTCGACCAGAGGTCGTACGGCACGGATCCGGTGACCGGGTTGCTCGACTACGCGCGGGTCCGCGAGCAGGTCCGCGCGTTCAGGCCCCTGATCATCGTCGCCGGCTACTCCGCGTACCCACGTCTCGTCGACTTCGCCGCCATGCGCGAGATCGCCGACGAGGTGGGCGCGACCCTCATGGTCGACATGGCCCACTTCGCGGGCCTCGTCGCCGGTAAGGTGATGACCGGCAACTTCGACCCGGTGCCGCACGCCCACATCGTCACCTCGACGACGCATAAGTCGCTGCGCGGCCCGCGCGGCGGAATCGTACTCTGCGGCCCCGACCTGGCCGAGCATGTGGACCGCGGCTGCCCGATGGTGCTCGGCGGCCCGCTGTCGCACATCATGGCCGCCAAGGCGGTAGCGCTCGCCGAGGCGCGGCGTCCGGAGTTCGCCGATTACGCCCAGCGGATCGTCGACAACGCGCGCGCGCTCGCCGAGGGCCTCGCGACGCGCGGCGCCCGGCTCATCACGGGCGGCACCGACAACCACATCGTGCTCATCGACGTGACCACGTACGGGCTGACCGGTCGCCAAGCCGAGGAGGCCCTCCTCGCCTCCGGCATCGTGACCAACCGCAACTCGATCCCGTCCGACCCGAACGGCGCCTGGTTCACGTCCGGCGTCCGGGTCGGCACGCCGGCGCTCACCACTCGAGGGCTCGGCACGGACGAGATGGACGCGATCGCCGCGCTGATGGTGAGGGTGTTCTCATCGGCGACCCCCGGTACGGCTCCGAACGGCGGCCCGTCGAAGGCTCGGTTCGTCATGCCGGACGGGGTCGCGACTGCGGTGTCCGCGGCGGCGGCTGAGCTGCTCGAGCCGTTCCCGCTCTACCCCACGATCGACCTGGGCTGACCTGGTACCCCGCGCCCAAACCCCCTGACGACACCCCGAGCTCGCGCCATCGACCCGTTCGGACGTCGGCCATCTGCTCGCCTCGCCTCGGTAGCCGCCGATGAGGAAGGGGCAGGTCGACACGACCCGGAGGCAGATAACGGCATGGGCTCGCCCGGGAACACACCTGCGTGCTTGACTGTTATCACCAGGGCACGGACCCGGCCACCCCACCCGGGGGTGATCCCTGGCTGACCGTGAGAGGAAGGACGACGTGGCTTCTGCACTCGCAATGACCTTGAGCGCGGCGGACCGTTGTGACCGTTGCGGCGCCCAGGCCTACGTGCGTGCGCGTCTGGTCTCGGGAGGCGAGCTGCTCTTCTGCGCCCATCACGCGCGCCAGCACCTGCCCCGGCTGGCTGACGTGGCCGCGGACATCCACGACGAGACGGAGCGGCTCACCGAGCCCAGCGACCTCTAAGCGTCCGTGGAACTCGCGAGCGTTCTCGTCGGCGTCGCGATCCTCGTTGGCCTGCTCGGGATCATCGTACCGGTGCTGCCTGGCCTCATTCTCGTCGTGGGCGCCGTGGCAGTGTGGGCCTTGCTCGCGCAGAATGCCATCGGGTGGGTTGTGCTGGCGGCGGCACTCGTGCTGGCCGCCACAGGGTGGACCACCCAGTACCTGATCCCCGGTCGCCGCCTCGAACGCGCGGGTATTCCCCGCCGGACGATGATTCTCGGCGCGCTCGGCGCCATCGTCGGCTTCTTCGTGGTCCCCGTGGTGGGGCTTCTGCTGGGTTTCGCCCTCGGGGTGGTCCTGGCCGAAATGCTTCGCTTGCGCGGTCTCCGAGCGGCCTGGCCGTCTGCGGTGCACGTCCTCAAGGCCGCGGCGATGAGTTTCGGTATCGAATTGTTGACCGCCACGCTGGTGGCGATGGTGTGGGCGGTCGGGGTCTGGCGTTACTTCGCCTGACCCCCC
>JBDTWM010000166.1:0-4939 GCA_040006675.1 Dermatophilaceae bacterium
CCGCGTTTACAGGAATCGTTCAGGAAGCACTGAAGATCACGCGACGATCAATAAGGTAGGAACCCTGGCCAATGCGGGGCGACTCGACCGTCCTTCGGTCCACGCTGGATTCCTTCGGCATCGGCTCCGGGCCAAAGTAGCTGCGCAGCCTCCTCTGTGCGGCGCGTCCGTGGGCCGAACGCCGAAACGGACCTTCCGCGGGCTGATCGAGCATCGATACGCTTGGCGGCGTGCGTGCAGGTTCCTTGTCGGTCTATCCGCTGAAGGCGAGCCGCGGCGTCCAGGTCGACACGGCCGAGGTCGAACTGTGCGGGCTGGTCGACGATCGACGCTGGGCAGTCGTCGACACCAACGGGAAGGTGGTCACGGCACGCGAGAACGACCGCATCCTGCAGGGGAGCGCGAGGGCCGAGCGCGGTGCCTTGGCACTCGATGCGCCGGTCTTGGAACCCCCGCGGGTGCCCACCCCCGTCGAGGGTCTCCGCATCTCGGTGACCGTGTCCCCGATGCCGCAGGCGATCGATGCCGGGCACGAGCCCGCGCCCTGTCGGTCGCAGACTCTGCGCCAGGCCGTCCGGTCGGTGTGGCAGGAAGAACCCCGCACCAGGACGGTCTCGGCGCAGCACGGCGGCGTCGAGGGCGACTACCTAAACCTGGCCGATGCCGGTCCCCTCCTGCTCACCGCGACATCGTCGCTGGACCAGTTGAACGCCTGGATCGCCACGCGCGACCCGGCCGCAAAGGCCCCGATGGAGCGATTCCAGCCCAACATCGTCGTCGAGGGCAGCCGCGAGGCGTCCGAGGAGGACACCTGGCGCCGTGTGAGCATCGCAGACGTGGCCTACCGCCACGCCGAGATCTGCGACAGGTGCGTGCCCACGATCGACCCGGTCACGCTCGCACGCCACCGCCGATGGGACCGCAAGACCTGGTTCGGTGTGCGCCTGATCCCGTTGGGAAGGGGAACTGTCCGGGCTGGGGAGCACATCAGCGGGCGCTGATGACTCTGAGGTCTCAGCCAACCGCCGTGTTCAGGCGGCGCCGGTTCGTCACGGTCGTCGGTGGCGAGGGGCTCTCCATGATCGGAGATGCCGCCTTCGAGATCGCTTTGGCGTGGACGGTCATCCGCTCCACCGGGTCGGTCACCGCGCTTGCGGGTGTGCTGCTGTTCCGGGCCGTACCGCGGGGTGTCCTGCTGCTGCTGGGCGGAGCCGTCGTCGACCGGTACTCGCCGCGGGCCGTCATGCTCGTGACCCATATCGTGCGAGCCGTCGCGCTTGCGGTGCTGGCGGTCATCGCTTTCACCGGCACTCCGGCGTTGTGGCAGCTGGCCGCACTCGCGCTCGTGATGGGCATCTGCGCGGCGTTTTTCGCGCCGGCAAGTGAGAGCATCGTGCCCAGTCTGGTCGAGGAGAACGAGCTCGGGCAGGCTAACGCCGTCCAGGGTTTCTTCGAGCAGACTTCCTTCATCGTTGGGCCGCTCATGGGGGGCCTTCTGATCTCGGTCACCGGTGCCTGGGTGGTGCTTGGATTCAATGCGCTGACCTTCGTGATCGCCGCGTTCACGGTGCTAGCGGCCCCGAAGGCCGTCCAAGCCGGAGGCCAGGCGCCGACCGCGAGGGAGATCCTCCGGGAGATCAGGGAGGGCCTGGGGCACGCCCGACGTTCCCACGAGGTCCGGTTGGTACTGATCGTCGTCTCGGCGGCCACGCTCAGTTACAGCGGCGTGTTCGCCGTCGGGCTGCCAGCGCTGGCCACGTCGCTGGGGGGAGCGAGCTCCCTGGGGCTGATGGTGTCCGGGTGGGGGGCCGGCCAGCTGGTCGGCGCTCTGGGCGCCTCGGTGACCGGCCTGCCGCGTCGCTGGGGACTGCTGATCATCGGCATGACGTTCATCGAGGCGGTCATGTTCACCACGCTGGGCCTGGTTCCCAGCGCGTGGGCGGCGGCGGGGCTGCTGTTCGTCGTGGGCATCGGGGTTTCCTACAGCAGTGACGTGGCACTACCGACCTTCATCCAGACGCAAACCCCGCGTCACCTCCTTGGCCGGATCAGCGCCGTCATCGGCCTGCCTCGAGTGGTCTTCGAACCCGTCTCCATCGCCATCCTGGGGCTTGCGTTGTCCCGCTCGACACGGTGGGGATTCGCGCTGGCAGCCCTGCCCGTCCTGATCGCCGGCATCGTGCTCGCCTTCGACCCGCGAGCCCGAGCGCTGAACGCGCAGCAAGCGCCGACTACGTGAAAACCCCCGCCGACGGCCCGCGTTGAAGGTTAGGGCCTGCCGACAAATACCCGCTCTATCTGAGGTCTAGTCGGTCATGATGTTGCTAGCGACCACCGAGACCGGCGCGGTGGAGTCGATGCGGGCGAAGTCCGAGGCGGTGCTGGCGCACCTGGATGAGCGCCAGCAGCGTTTGGTGATACCGGGCGAAGCTCGCTCGCCTGCGCTGACCGCCAGAATCAGCCGTGCGTCCTTCGAGACTTCCGTGGGGCCCAGGCTTGATCGCGCTGCGATCATGGTGTGCGGCTATTGGCAGGTAGCTGCTGACCCCGGCCTGCGACGTCGGGTCGCCTGGGACACTATCCCGATGACCGCGAAGAACATCGCCGCGCCGGACTTCGCCACATCACCGGACCTGCAGGTAACGCGCGAAGCGCTGCTGGCGCGTGAGCCGTTGTTTCACCGTCAGGATCTGGTCAGCACCCGGGCGGACTTCGAACGCGAGACCGCCACGGACTTCTGGGAGGTCGGAGCCTCCGGACGCTGTTACAGCCGCGAGGCCATCTGGGATGTCCTCGCCCATCGCTATTCTGCCGGCTCCGCTGATGTCGTCGAGGGTTGGCAGATCAGTGACTCCCAGGCCCGCCGCGTAGGGCAAGAGACCTACGTGCTGACCTACACACTCTCGGGTCCTGGCGATCGACTGACGCGTCGGCTCACGATTTGGCAGGGCAGCATCGAGAATGGCTGGATGAGCTTATACCACCAGGGCACCTTGGTTGAGCCAGGCTGACCTGCGACGTCTGTCGAGGGATCCGCTTGACATCGCAGCGTGGGGCTCTCGTGTCGAGGCTGTGTGGAAACTCCATCTTCACGACGAGCCCCACGCTCGCCTGGGAGCAACACGCGCCCCATCCGTCACACTTGATCCTCGCAGCTCAGCACCCCAACACCCGACTTTGCCGACACCCTGTGGGCCGGACGGCGGCAGGGATGTTCGCCTGGCAACGCCTGCAGCACGAAGCTGCCTACACCAGCACCACTCCAACTGAACGGAATTGACCTATAACCGGGTGTATCAACCCGCGGCTTTTCCCCCTCTTGTTCAGTGAGAGCGCCGAGCGGCGTCCCGGCAAGAGCGCCGAGCGGCGTGACGCGGACGCTAGCTGGCCGTGCTCATTCGACCACCCCGGCGCCCCCGACGACGACCCCGTAGGCGGCGCCAGCAAGAAGCCGGAGCCGAAGAGCGCCGTCTGACCACTAGAAATCCTGGGCGCAAAAGCGACCTGGTAACGCTGAACAAAGGAAAAGAATGTCAGACCTCACGACGATCATCGCCCGCATCGACGCCCTCCAGGCGGCCGTGCAGACGATGACCAACGCCCTGGCCGCGAAGGCCGACAAGACGAACAAGACTCTCGACCCGGCCAACAAGGACGGGCTGCAAGCCGCCGTCCAAGCGATGGCCAACTCGCTCGCGGGTAAGGCTGACCAGTCAAACTGGCGCCTGGAACAGATCAAGCCCGACATTGACACCATCGGCTGCAAGGTGATGGTCATCCTGCAGGCTGTCGGGGTGCAGATGGACCCGGAGACGGGTCTGTACCCGTGCGGCAGCAACCTCGACCCGTTCAACTACGTGGGCCCGCACGGTCGCGCCTCAACACTCGATGATCCCACTGCCGAAGTATGAACCAGGTCAGTCAGTACGCGAAAGCGATCGTTGCCGCGCCGGGCTGCGGCCCGCAGCGCCATAGGGTCCCGAGCATGCGCACCCACCGAGTAACGCGCCGCATCGCGGCTACCGCGTCCGCTGTCCTCGCCTCCGCCGCTCTCGCGCTCAGTACGGCGGTGCCGGCCAACGCTGCTGCCGAGTGGCCCCGCGTCGGCGGTTGCTACGACGGCAACGACCTCCCTAGATACTGCGGGAGCGTGTACAACGACACGCGCGGTGGGCTCAAGCTGGTCAAGGACTGGCCGTTCGCGAAGCTGGACACGGTCTCGCTGCCCAGCTTCTCCGCGAGCCAGCTCACCGGCCTGTCGCCGTACGAGGCGTTTGGCGCCTATCAGGGGTACCACGTCCAGGGCGTCTGTCTCCCGGGCGGGCGGTCTGGGTTCGTCACCAATCAAGTCGGTCGCTGGCAGATTGAGGGCGGCCCCGGTGGCACGTGCTGGCGGGTCGGCCGCGGGAGCTCTATCACGCTCTTCGACTGACCCGCGAACACGGCGGAAGGCGCCCCACCGGAGAGGTTGGGGCGCCTTCCGCCGTGTTCAGCTCGTGTACGTCCACACGCGTACGTCGTCGATCTCAGATGTGGCCGGCCAGCTCGGGCGTCCACACGATCGGCATGCCGGCGTAGCTGGTCGGGCAGGACGCGGGGGGTGTGTGCCGCTGACCAGGCAGCTGGCGGCGCCGTAGTTCAGATATCAGGAGTAGCCAATAGCGTCCTCGGGATGGCCGATCCACGTGCCGCCCAGCTGCGCGCCCTGGTAGACAGATGTCGAAGGTGCGATCGGGGTCGGCCGCCGCACCCGAGCAGTAGGCCGCCGAGCTTGAGGAGTACGACGCGTGCGTCGTAGTCGATCCCGACGAGATCACCGTGGAGCCCCCGGGAGGGATCCGGGTGCTGTCGTACCAGCGCCCTCGCAAACACGCCAGAGCTCATCCGGCGATCGCTCCAGTCCGGAGTTACCTCTCTGACATCGCCGCAGCCGGCCGGT
>JBDTWM010000167.1:0-4889 GCA_040006675.1 Dermatophilaceae bacterium
CAGAGCGTCTCCATGGTAAGGAGAAGGTCTAGGGTTCGATTCCCTATCGGGGCTCACGTCCATCCCGCGCATCCCGGTCCTTTGTGTTTGGGTCGGGGAGGGGGTGGGCGCCCTTGGCGGGGTAGCTCAGGTGGTCAGAGCACACGACTCATAATCGTGGTGTCGCGGGTTCAAGTCCCGCCCTCGCTACCGGTTCGAATGTCCGTCCAGGTGTGAAACCCGTTGCGGGGTTCGCGCACGAATCTCGAAAGTCAGGTAGTCCCGTGGCCAGCAAGACCGCCGATGTCCGTCCGAAGATCACCCTTGCCTGCGTGGACTGCAAACACCGCAACTACATCACGAAGAAGAACCGTCGCAACGACCCCGACCGGCTGGAGCTGCAGAAGTTCTGTCCTGCCTGCCGGAAGCACACCGCGCACCGCGAGACGCGCTGACCTCCGAGTCTTCGTACGGCGTCCAGGACGGCTGCCCCGATGGGCGGCCGTCCTCGCGTGTCGGGGCGGCCGATTAGGCTGGGCCCCATGCCCGTGAGCACCTCCTTTTCCGGTCGGGTCTACCCACCGTCTCCGCCGTGGTCGGTGGGTCGGGAGTCGGTCCGAGAGTTCGCTCGCGCCGTGGGGGCGCGTTCGCCGCTGCACCATGACGTGGAGGCGGCCCGAGCCGCGGGGTACGCCGATCTCGTGGCGCCTCCCACGTATGCGGTAGTGATCGCGCAGCGCTGCGAGACGACCTACGTGACGGACCCAGACTCGGGGATCGACTTCTCCCGGGTGGTCCACGCCGAGGAGCAGTTCGCGTACGAGCGCCCGATCGTCGCCGGCGAGGAGGTCGTCGGGACGTTGCACGTGGAGCGGGTACGCGAGGTCGGCGGGCACGCGATAGTGACGACGCGGGTCGAGTTGGTGGGGGCGCCGGAGGGCAGGGAGCCTCGCCGCATCGGTTCGGTGACCTCGACGCTCGTGGTGCGGGGGGAGGACGTCTGATGGTGTCCGTTCGAGAGATCGCAGCGGGGCAAGAGCTTGGGCCCGTGGTGGTCGACGTGGATCGGTCGAGGCTGGTGGCGTACGCCGCCGCCTCCGGGGACCACAACCGGATCCACTGGGACGAGCGGTTCGCGCGCTCGGTCGGGCTACCGGACGTCATCGCGCACGGGATGTGGACGATGGGCGCGGC
The DNA here is from genome assembly GCA_040006675.1 of Dermatophilaceae bacterium. Classification (GTDB taxonomy): domain Bacteria; phylum Actinomycetota; class Actinomycetes; order Actinomycetales; family Dermatophilaceae; genus Austwickia. Next base: position 1,174 of record JBDTWM010000167.1, read on the forward strand.
GTGCGCGCTGGTGTGCGAGTGGGCCGGCGACTCGGGCGCGGTCCTGGACTACCGCACGAAGTTCACGGCGCCAGTGGTCGTTCCCTACGACGGCGGCGCGCGGATCGAGGTCCGTGGCGTGGTCGCGAAGGTGACGGTAGGCACAGCTGAGGGACCGGCGACCGCGGTGGTCGAGCTCACCGTGACGTGCGCCGGGGAGAAGGTCCTGACGCGCGCCCAGGCCAGAGTGCGGCTGGGTGGAGGGTGACCGGTTTTCCCCGGCTGTTCGGCCACATCTACCGTGAGGAGCGGTACTGATGCGTGAAGACCGTCAGGTCCCGCTGGCGCCGCTGACGACCATGCGTGTCGGCGGCCCCGCGTCGCGGCTCGTGACGGCGGAAAGCGCCGATGAGCTGATCGAGACGGTGCGCGCTGCGGGGCAGCGGGTGCTCGTCCTGTCCGGGGGGTCGAACCTGCTGATCTCCGACGAGGGCTTCGACGGCACGGTGGCGCGGGTGGCGAGCCGTGGCATCGACGTCGACTCGGCCGATCGGTGTGGCGGGGTGATCGTGACGGTCGCGGCGGGGGAGAGCTGGGACGGGTTCGTGACGCGCGCGGTCGAGGCGGGCTGGGCCGGGGTCGAGGCCCTGTCGGGCATCCCCGGACTGGTGGGGGCTACTCCGATCCAGAACGTCGGGGCCTACGGCCAGGAGGTCGGCCAGACGATCCGGTCGGTTCGTGTGTGGGACCGCCAGGAGACCGCGGTGCGGACGATCGTCAGCGCCGATTGCGCGTTCACCTATCGGAATTCGCGTTTCAAGGGCACGAGCCGGTACGTGGTCCTCGACGTCACGTTCCGCTTGGACATCGCTGACTACTCACGTCCGATCGCGTACGGCGACCTCGCGGCGGCCCTCGGGGTCGAGCTGGGCGCCCGGGTGCCGCTCGCCGACGCGCGCGCGGCCGTGCTGGGCCAGCGGCGACGACGCGGGATGGTCCTCGACGACGGCGACCACGACACCTGGAGCTGCGGGTCGTTCTTCACCAATCCGATCCTGAGCCGCGCCGAGTTCGAGGAGCTCGCGGCGCGAGTCCGGGCCCGGTTCGGCGTCGACGTTGTCCCGCCGAGCTATCCCGCGCACGGTGGGCCGGGCGAGGGGTCGCTGAAGGCGAGCGCGGCATGGTTGATCGACCGGGCCGGGTTTGCCAAGGGGTACGGGATGCCAGGGCCTGCGGCTCTGTCCACCAAGCACGCCCTCGCCGTGACCAACCGGGGAGGTGCCACGGCGACCGACATCGTGGCGCTCGCCCGCGAGATCCGCGCGGGAGTGGTCGCGGCCTTCGGGGTGACGTTGACCCACGAGCCGGTCCTGGTGGGCCTCGACCTCTGACACGTTCACGACCCCGTCAGCTGGCGAGCCACGCGTCAACGCCGCCGAGCAGCTTGCCGCGCACGTCGTCGGGTGCTCGACTGGCGAGGATCGACCCGCGGGCGAGCTCGGCCAACGCCGCGTCGTCGAAGCCGTGCACGCGCCGGGCGGTGTCGTATTGGTCCACGAGGCGCGACCCGAACAGCAGTGGATCGTCGGCGCCCAGCGCCACCCTCGCCCCAGCAGACACCAGCGCTCGCAACGGCACGAAGGAGTCGGCTGGATATACCCCGAGTGCGACGTTGCTGCCCGGGCACACCTCCAACGCCACACCGTCGGCCGCGACCCGCCGGAGCACGGCGGGATCCTCCACGGAGCGCACACCGTGCCCGATGCGATCGGGGCGGAGGAAGTCGAGGGTCTGTCGGACGGCGTCGGCGCCGAGCAGTTCCCCGCCGTGCGGCATGAGCGCCAACCCCGCGCCTCGCGCGATGCGGAACGCGGCCCCGAACTCTTCTGTGTCGCCGCGCCGTTCGTCGTTCGACAGACCGAACCCGACGACGCCGCCGGGCGCCGGTCCGGCATATCGCGCCGCGAGCCGCGCCAGCGTCCGCGCGTCCAGCGGGTGGCGGATCCGGCTCGCTGCCACGATGATCGCGACCCCGATCCCGAGATCCCGGGAGGCGGCGGCCGCCTCGTCCAGCACGATCTCCAAGGCTGCGACGAGACCCCCGACGTACGGGGCGTAGCTGGTGGGGTCGATCTGCATCTCCAGCCATCCGGAACCCTCGGCGGCGTCGTCCTCGGCGGCCTCACGCACGATCCGCCGCATACCCACCTCGTCACGTACGCAGGCCCGAGCGGCGTCGTAGAGCCGTTGGAACCGGAACCAGCCCCGGGCGCCGGCGCCTTCCGTCAGCGGAGGCGGCCAGTGCGCGGTGAGGGCGTGAGGCAGCCGCATCCCGTGCTGAGCGGCGAGGTCGAGCAGCGTCTCGAATCGCATCGATCCCGTGAAGTGAAGGTGCAGATGCGCCTTCGGAAGGTCGACCAGGGAGCGGCTCACCCCCTCAGTTTCGTCTACGCCCCGATGCGCATCCTCGAGGGTCTGCGGAGCGCCACGCGCGGCAGTGACCTGAGTGGCGCTGGCGGGCAGGCTATCTCGACGCCGTGTCAGAGGGGCACGAGGCCGCGGGCAGTGGTTGGCCATCGACCCGGCCGGTCACGTATGCTCGTGCACGGACGTTTGACGTCCCAAGGGCAGTGGCTCAATTGGCAGAGCACCGGTCTCCAAAACCGGCGGTTGGGGGTTCGAGTCCCTCCTGCCCTGCGCAGTCCGATCCCCGGACAGGGGCCGTGCCTCGTCGCGACCCGTCCGGAGGCTCGGATGCGGACGATGTCGACGCAGTTCGGTGCCACGGGGATCACCCGCGGTCGTGCCGATCAGGTTGAGTGGTGGCGCACAGCGCCGACCGTAGGGGAGTTGAGAAGCGTGGCCGACGACAGCGTGACCAGATCGCGCAGTTCCGTGGCCGCGAGCGGACCAGGCCCGGCGGGCTCCCGCCGCGGCGGCGTCCTCTCGGTGGGTCGCTTCATTCGGCAAATCCTCGACGAACTCCGCAAGGTCGTCCGGCCGACGCGCCACGAGTGGACGACTTACACGATCGTGGTGATCACGTTCGTGGTGACGGTCATGATGATCGTCTTCGGGTTTGACACGGTGTTCACCAAGCTCGTGTTCTGGGTGTTCGCGGGGAGTGGATCGTAACCGCATCGGACGCGGTGACCTCGGCGCGCTACGGCCCGAATGGCGCCCCCGTGGGGGAGTCCGCAGAGCGGGGCGCCGAGGGCCTGCGGTCCTCGACCACCCGAGACCAGCCAGTACGTTCCAGGAAGAAGGTCATCCCGTGTCTGATCAGTGGAGCCCCGGATTCTCGGCCGCGGAGGCCGACCGCACCGGTCCGCCCGCCGACGTCGAGGAGGTCACCTCCGGTGAAGTCTCGGCGGAAGGCGCCGCCGAAACTGATCCCGGCCAGGACGCCTCCGTCGATGAGCCTGTTGCCGACGAGGAACGCGGCGTTGTCGACGAGATCGACGCGGTCGGGTCGCTTGAAGACGCGGTGGCGCACGAGATAGACGAGATCGACGCGGTCGACGAGACTGACGCCGTCGACGTGGTCGTGACCACGCCCACCGGGGAATCGGTGGGCGATATGGCCGACGAGGACGCGGTGTCCGACGCGGCTGACGAGGGTGACGACGCTGACGTGCTTCGTGAGGGTGACGACGCTGACGTGCTTCGTGAGGGTGACGAGGCTGACGTGCTTCGTGAGGGTGACGAGGCTGACGTGTCTCAAGAGGGTGAGGCCG
>JBDTWM010000168.1:0-4825 GCA_040006675.1 Dermatophilaceae bacterium
CCGGTTGTGCTCGAGCACCCAGCGATGCTGCGCGTCCCGGTCGTGGTCGTCCGCGTTGTCGAGCCGGTCGATGCCGGCCTCGACGAGGCGCAACGAGTCGGCGAGGTTGCCGAGGTGCATCTCGACCAGCGCGAGGCCGTTCTCGCTGAAGGTCGAGTTGAAGGCGCGCCGGGAGGTTTGCGGCAGCAGAGAAGCGATCGTAATGGCCGTGTTCACCAGCGCTTTTGCCCGGCGATGGTCTCGAAGGCTCGGTTCGACGAAGCGAGTCAACAGCATGGCCCGGCCGTAGTAGCTCTGCAGGTGGATGCTGGGATGCGTGGTCGACGCACACGCTTCGTCGTAGGCGGCGTCGGCGTCCTCGACTCGGCCGAGCGCGCTGAGCGCCAGGGTCACCTTGGCCGTCACCAGCCAGCGCTCTTCCGTGGCAGTGTCCGGGAGGAATCTCAACAGTCGTTCCCCCAGGCCGATCACCGCGTCGTAGAACCCCGCCAGAACACATAGTTCGATGGCGTCGGTGAGGGCGGCGACACCGGCTCCCGCCGGGTCGCTGCCCTGCTCGGCGTGCAGTGGCAGCGTCCAACGGGAAAGGCTCACCTCGCCGGCTGCTACCTGGCGTCGAATCTCAGCACCCCGCTCGTCGTGCAGCGCCATCCTCGCCTCGGGGGTCAGCCGCTGATAAGCCTGGTGAACCCGCGCGTCCGTGCTCATGCAGTCAAATCGGACATAGTCGCGTGCGGTGGCCTCATCGTCGCGGGGATCGGCGACGGCACCGGTCGGTGCGTCAGGCGCGCAGGCCACGATCGTCTCGACGAGCCCGGCGCCCCGGCGTGTGAGGATGGACAAGAGTTCCACGTCGGTGGGGTCCGCCTGGGCGGCCTCGGTGACGGTCACTCGATGGAGCACACCTCGTCGCGCCAACTCGATGATCAGCTCGGTGACGCCGTGGGCGATCCTGGTGATCCAGGCGGGCGGGTAGTACCGCGTACGCACCTGTGGAGCGACCGACGAGGTCTGCGTTTCGCGCAGGTTCGTCACATACGGCGCGAACTCCGGTGCAACCGTGAGGACTTCGATGTCATACCGCTGCATCAGGTCGAGGTGGGCGGTCACGAGTTCCGTCTGCAAGGCCCGCAGTATGTTGCCTGCGAGCGTGAAAGGTCCGTGATTGTTGCGGTGTGCGGTCACGATGAGGCTGGTCGTCATCTCGGTCTCTCCTTCGGGGCGGGGTTGGTCGTCGCGACGACATCGGTTTCGACGTCGGTCTTGCGGATGGCGGCATCGAGGCGCCTGGTCACGGTTGGTGCGCCGTCTTCGCCGACCTGCGTTGACGGACGGCCAGTGCTGCGGCGAGCAGAACCTGGCCAAGGGCCACCGCGAGCACCACGGCTGAGTCCAAGAGCTGGGCGGTGCTCTCCGCCGCACCGGCGAAGACCCGGGTCAGGGCAAGGGTGAAGAACGTCCAGGCCAGCGGCAGCACCGCGAAGACCAGGACGGAGAAGGCCAGGCAGTAGCCCAGCAACAGCAGCGGCGCGTACCACCGTGACACCAGCAGATCGGTTGCCCCGAACTGCGAACCGTCGGTGACGGTTCCGCCGAGTCGGCCACGGGTCAGGCGAGCCAAGCCGGTGCGAAGCCGCCACCATCCTGCTTCGTGCAGGTTCTGGCATCCGGTGACCGTGGCAACCAGGTAGTAACCGTCGGTCCGTAGGAAGAAGTACCCTTGCCAGCCCATCCTGGGCAGGGTGGTGAAGGCCATGGCCATCAGCAGGTTCGACAGCGGCGTCGCTCCTGGGGCGCCGGCTGCCGGCCCGCGTAGCAGCCAGGCGCCGCAGATGAAGGCAGCCAACGAAAGGGTGTCCGCGAGAAGCCCCGCCAGCATCGGCAGGTACCGTTGCCGCCGAGGCACGCTGACCAGCCCGTCCATCACGGTCTCGAAGACGACGAAATAGAACCGGTTCGACAGCCGTACTCGGCTGCGCAGGCCCAGCCGGCGACCCGCCAGGACATGGAACAGCTCGTGGAGCAACGTAAACGGAAGGGTCAGCACCATGAGCGTGAGCTCGATGACGACCAGCGAGGACGTGAAGAAGACGTCGGTGTGCCGGGGAACCAGGGAGGGCTCGTCCAGGCAGGCGAGCGCCGCGGCCCCGACCAAGGCGGCGTAGCAGCACCAGGCGGGCCCGGAGAACATCGCCGCAGCCAGCCTCCGCCACCGCACCGGCTGATCAGCCTCTACCGCGGCGTCGACTTCCTGAGTGTCTGTGCAGACGAAACCGACGTCGGCGACGGCGGAGATGAAGTCGTCGATGTCCACGCCCTCCCCGAAGGTGAGCTCGTACCATCGCGCGGCCTCGGTAGGCGTCGCACCGTCGGCGAGTCGGCGCAAAAGATCCGCCCCCTCCCGCGGCAGGGAGATATAACTGTCCACGTCGCGCCGGCCCACCACGACGTCGTCCCCCTCGTCGAGGTAGGTCAAGGGGTGAAACTTGATCGCAACGCTCATCTGTGGGCCTCCTGCGGTACCTGTGCGGGGACATGGCGGCCGGGTCACGCGCCACCGGCCGCCATGTCCTGGTCTTCGCTACAAGGCGGACGCGCCGCAACAGCAGCAGCAGTAGCAGTAGCAAGCCCTCGCGGTGAGACGAACTTCACCGACCTTGCGCACGCTGATCTTCTTCATGGGGGTTCACCTCCTCTCGTGGTGCGTTCCGGACCGCACAGGGACGTAGCGACCGTCGAGGCGCACCAGCGACCCGACGTCGTCCTTCTCGCGTCCGCTCGCGGCGCGCGCTACGCCAAGGAGCAGCACGCTGGAGCCGAAGCTGAGGATCTCGCGCACATCGCAGTCCAACCAGGCGGCCAAACCCTCGAGCAGGGGCGTTCCTGAGGCCGGGCTTCGACTCCACCGCAGCCCCGCGAGCTGACTGATGCCCATCGGCCTTCCTGGGCGCGCGAACTCGATCGCGAGTGACTGCTGAGAGGCGGCCAGTAGGCCTACCGTGAAAGCGCCGGATCTCGCGACGAGCCGATGAATCCGGCTGTGAGCCCGAACCGAGACCACGATCGAGCCGGACGTGACGTCGGCTATGGCGACCGCCGCCACCGTGATCACGTGCAGGTCGTCCCCAGCGGCGGCGGCAAGCACACAGGTGGGCCGCGGGAAGCAGGAGGCGGTGTCGGCTCCGAGGAGTTCAGGACACCACGGACCGGGTGCGCGGCTGGGCTGCCGCACTTCGGGTAGGTAGATCTCGGTCAACGACATCCGGGCCCCCAGACCTCTTGCGCCGGGGCGCCGTCCTGCGTCCCTTACTGAAGAGGAGCGGGAACAGCCGTGGTCTGATACATCCGGCTTGTGGGTGGCCGTAACAGTTCCACTCTGGACGGCCCCAGCCCAGGGATTTGACAGCGTGCGTAGGCGTTCGACCTGCGGTGCTCGCTCATCTGCTCATCCAGCACTGCCTCAACGACCACCTTTGACGACCCGCGCCCGCCGGCCACGATCCGCCCCACGCTGTACATCGGACCGCAGCGCGACCGGGGGCTTTGCGACGCCCAGCTGTCAGAGCGCGCGACGGTATGGACTGCTCACCCGGCTACGCCATGGTCTTCGCCCCGGTTGACCAGTGCACCCAGCGGGCCGGCGATCGGCGCGGCGGTCGCCAGCAGTAGGCCCAGGACGCCCACCCCGCTACACCCTCGATCGCCAAGAGCCGGATGTATCAACGCGCGACCCGCGCGACTCCTCTCAGCATGACCCCATCTACCGCGGGTTCTGGGGACCACCCGTCTCGCTGCACCCCGGCAACGGACCGGGCGTGACGTCGTGCGATACCCCTTGGTTGCCGAGGCCGTCGAGATGCTCATGCTCGCCCAGAACGAGGGCGGGTCGCCAGTGTCGGCGGCAACGAGGGATCGGCGGGCGAGGGGCTCTCGCGGGTGCTCTCGAGCCTCCCAGCAAACGTCGGCACCGCACCCCCGATCGTGAAGAACCCGTAACCATCAACTCAAAGGAGAATGACATGCGCATCAACAGGATCGCCACGCTGCTGCTCGCCTCGACGATGACAGCCCTCGCCGGGCTGGCGGTCACGTCGCCGGCCCAGGCGGCCAACCCCATCGTCAAGCTGGTGAGCGTCCAGAACGGCAAGTGCCTCCAGCCGGTCAATGAGTCCACGTCGCAGGGAGACGCCATCGTTCAGATGACCTGCTCTGGTCGACCAGCCCAGCAGTGGACGGTCGAGTCCGTCTCCTCCACCTCGGTCCACTTGCGCAACAGGGCGAGCAACCTCTGTCTTGACGCTCGGGGCGGGGCCGTTAACGGCACCCCGATCCAGCAGTGGACGTGCAACTGGATCAGCAACGAGAAGTGGGGCTTCGGCATCACGAACAATCTGCTGGGATCGCGCGTCTCCGGCACGGGCAGCCACTGCATCGCCACGCCAGGGAGCCAGGACGGGCTGCCGATGGAGTTGCGCTTCTGCGACGGCAACTCGGCGCAGCTCTGGACCCGGCCGGCCGGATGATAGCGCCGTCAGCGGGCGAGCCTGCCGGCCACCACCGGCTGCCCTGGACCGGCCAGCTCCCCGACGGCACTCGACCGACCGGCGATCGCCATCAGCATGGCTTCCGCCGGTCCGGTGACCTCCGGTCCCGAGCCGTGACTCCAGTCCAGGTCGGTCGGCGCCAGGCGCACACCGCGGGCGAGGCGCCACCCCGGCAGCTCAGGGCTGCGCACGCTGTCGCCTAGCACCCAACGCAGCCGTTCAGCCGGGATCTGACGTGGCATACCAAGCGGGCGGCGGATGTCCTGATGATGGATGGTGAC
>JBDTWM010000169.1:0-4811 GCA_040006675.1 Dermatophilaceae bacterium
GAGCCGCGCATGTCGCCGTGGAACTTCAGCTGTCGGGCGTACCAGTTGGCCGAGGAACCGGAGTCGGCGGTGACGATCGCGTTGTGGGGAAGCCGGGAGGACAGCTCGTGGAACAGACGCTGGGGGTTGACCGGGTCGGCCTTGACCATCGCCTCGCCCGCCATGACCTCCCACCACCGGGAGACGTTGGACTCGATCTTCTCGCGCCACGCCCGGTCGTCTTTGCGGGTGAGGTGCGGGATGAGGGCTTTGAGGGTGGCCGCCGCGTCGCCGACGAGGTTCACCTCGTAGGGGTAGCGCATGCCGATGTACTTGCCGTCGATGTCGATCTGCACGGCACGGGCCTGGTCGAACTCAGGCAGGAACTGGGTGTACGGGAAGCTGGAGCCGACGGTGAGCAGGGTGTCGCAGCCCATCATCATCTCGTAGCTGGGCCGGGTGCCCAGCAGGCCGATGGAGCCGGTGACGTAGGCCAGCTCGTCGGAGAGCACGTCTTTGCCCAGCAACGGTTTCGCGATCCCAGCGCCGAGCAGTTCGGCGACTTCCTGCAGTTCGGCGCGGGCTCCGCGCGCTCCTGACCCGGCCAGGATGGCGACCTTACTGCCCGCGTTGAGCACCTCGGCGGCCCGCATGATGGCGCCGTCGTCGGGCGCCACGGTCGGCCAGTCGACGCCGATGCTGGAGGGCACCATCTTGAACTCGTGGGTGGGGGCCGAGTAGTTCAGTTCCTGCACGTCGGCGGGGATGATGATCGCGGTCGGGGCGCGCTCGGCCAGGGCGACCCGGATGGCCCGGTCGAGCACGTTGGGCAGCTGCTCGGCAACGGTGATCATCTGCACGTACTGGCTGGCCACGTCCTTGAACAGGGTCAGCAGATCGACCTCTTGCTGGTAGGAGCCGCCCATGGCCGAGCGGTTGGTCTGCCCGACGATGGCCACGACAGGCACGTGGTCGAGCTTGGCGTCGTAGAGGCCGTTGAGCAGGTGGATGGCGCCCGGGCCGGAGGTGGCCATGCAGACCCCGAGGCGGCCGGTGAACTTGGCGTAACCCACGGCCTCGAAGGCGCTCATCTCCTCGTGCCGGGACTGGACGAACATCGGGTCGTCGTCGGCTCGGGCCCAGGCCGCCAGGATGCTGTTGATGCCGTCGCCGGGGAAGGCGAAGACGTGATCGACGCCCCAGTCGCGCAGCCGCTGCAGCAGGTAATCGGAGACCTTCTGTGATGCCATGGGTTTCCCCTCGTTCCGTGAACCCCGGCCGGGGTTCGTCGGTAGTGATGGTGGTGATAGTGGTGGTGCTGCGGTTTTCGGTCAGCGTGTGGCGTGCGCCCCAGAGTCAGGGGCCGCCGCGACGTGCAGTCGTGATGAGTCGTTCTGCGGCTCGGGCCGCGACGGCCATGATCGTCAGAGCGGGGTTGGCGCTGCCTTGGGTGGGCAGCACGCTGCCGTCGGTGATGTAGAGGTTGGGGACCGCGAAGCTTCGACAGTTCGAATCGACGACGCCGTGTTGCTCGTCGGCGGCCATCCGCGCCCCGCCCACCAGGTGGGCGAAGCGGTCGATGGTGATCACCTCGTCGGCGCCGGCCGCGTGCAGGATGTCCTCCATCACGCCCTGAGCGGCCCTCATCAACGCGGCGTCGTTGTCGCACTGGGAGTAAGAGAAGTTCGCGACCGGCAGCCCGTGCCGGTCCTTCTCCTGGGCCAATGTGACGCGATTGCCGGGTTGGGGCAGAAATTCGCACAGGGCCCCCAGACACGACCAGTGCACGTAGTCGCTCATGTACTCGCGCAGGCTGGCTCCCCAGTGCCCCTGGGAGGCGACGTGCTCGGCCCACGTGATCGGCAGCGGCGAGACGGTCTGGATGGAGAAACCCCGTTTGTACGCCTTGGACGGGTCGGTCTCGTAGAAGGCCTCGGTGCTGACCTCGGGCGGGGGCGCCTTGTACATGCGCACCTCGGCGTCGAAGCGGCCGGCGGTCTGGGGTGCCCCTTGCACCATGAGGTAGCGCCCAACCTGGTCGAAGTCGTTGCACAGGCCCTCGGGGAAGCGCTCGCAGGCCGAGTTCAGCAGCAGCCGCGGCGTCTCGATGGAGTACCCGGCGATGGCCACCAGGTTCGCTCGCTGAAACCGGGGGACCCCGTCACGGACATAATGTACGCCGGTGGCGCGGCCCGTGCGTTCGTCGATCTCGATCCTGGTGACCATCGCGTTGGGGCGCACTTCCGCCCCGTGGGCCAGGGCGTCGGGGATGTGGGTGATCAGCGGAGAGGCCTTGGCGTTGACCTTGCAGCCCTGCAGACAGAAGCCGCGGTAGATGCAGTGCGCCCGGTGACCGAAACGTCCGTTGACGATAGCCACCGGCCCGACCTTGGCCGTCAGGCCCATCTTTTGGGCTCCACGCAAGAAGATCTCGCCGTTGCCGCCGACGGGGTGCGGGCGGTAAGGGTAGGAGTGCGGGTCGCCCCAGGGCCACTTCTCGCCGGCCACGGGCAGCTCTTCCTCGATCGCCTCGTAATACGCCTTGAGGTCGCTGTAGGCGATCGGCCAATCGGCGCCCACGCCGTCTTGGGTGAAGGTCGCGAAGTCGCTGGGGTGGAAACGGGGGGTGTAGCCGGCGTAGTGCACCATCGACCCCCCGACCCCACGGCCGGAGTTGTTCGAACCCAGCGGCACCGGGTCCGAGCCCGAGATGACCCGCGGTTCGGTCCAGTAGAGGTGGTGTGAGCCCGCCTCATCGCTGACCCAGTCGGTGTCGGGGTCCCAAAACGGGCCGGCGTCCAGGGCGAGGACCCGCCAACCGGCCCGGGCCAGTCGCTGGATCATGGTGGAGCCGCCGGCGCCGCACCCGACGACCACCAGGTCGACCTCGTCGGTGTCCTGGAACCGGCGCATGTCGTGGCGCAGCTGGTGGTTGACCCGCTTGCCGTCGGCGGGCAGCAGCCACGCCGACTCGTTACGATCCCGGACGGTACTCATCGTTGCCTGCGCACCGGGTCGTCAGTCGGTTTCGCGTCGTGCACCTCGAAGGGCTCGAGCTTGTCGACTCCCGCGTTCTTGTAGCCCCGGGGATAGGCCGGCCCAGGAAAGCCCATCTCGTTCCAGGCCAAGGGGTGGGAGTAGAACGCGGTGCACGCGTAGCGCGTCCACAGGCTCCACACGTGCGCGGCGTTCAGGCCGTGCCACTGGCCCGCCCCACGGTCTTGCACGGCCTGGATCAGGCTCGCCTGATGTGGCCCTTGACAGGTCGCGAAGCCGGTAGCGAACCTTTCGTTCGCGTCGGCGTCGAGCGCGGCCAAGGTGTCGCGCCAGGCCTGCCCGTCGGCGGGCATGTCGTGATAACGCCAGCCGTCGGTCTGCTGCTCGGCCAGACGAGCATCGATGAGGTTCACGATCGGAACCCGGGACTGCTGGCCCGCATCGCCTTCCTGGGCCAGCAAGGCATCACACAGCGCGGTGGCGACGGCCTGCTCGAAGGGGGTGAAGAACCGGATGTCGGCAGCCATCCCGACTCGCTGGAGAACCACCCCCGTCGTCACGGGATCCCAGTGCCCGCTCTGGTCGAGCACGTCGAAGCCAGGAAAACGACCCGAGAATGAACCAGTGTCCGGCGACGTCATGGAATTCACTGCTCGCGTCGCAGCACGGCCGCCAGCAACCCCATCCCGCCCACCATCGTGACCAGCAGGGGCGCCAGCAACGGTGGCCCCATCTCCATGTTGTACCTGGCGTTGTGCCACCCACCCGGCTTCTGGGCGATACCACGCGCGTGCAGATACGTGCCCTGCAGGCCGTTGACGACGATCGCCAGGGACGCCACGGGCAGCGCGGTCTTGGCCATCCGATGGCTACAGAACCCCGCCACGCCCGCGGCGGCACCGATCGGGCCCATCGCGACGGGCAACCACATCATCTTGTTGCCAAAGCTCGCCGAGTCATGCTCGAAGAAGATCTCCGCCGCCGCAACCAGCGCCCCCGCGGCCGTGAGGGCCGACAAGCTGCGCTCGAACCGGCCGGTCTCGACGTTGCGGACCATCCGATCGATCCCGTGCGCCACCGGGCGCGTCACCGCCGCTGTTGCTGATGCTGCTGCCATGTTCGGTCCTCTCGGCGTTTCGCTGCCGGCCGTCTGCTCCAGGATGTCGAGCAGACGGGCCGATACGGAAGGTTGGTTGCGCCTCCGCAACGGTAGACCCAATGATTGCGCCATCGCAACCATCCGGCACACTGATCATATGAAGACGACAGACGGCGAGCTCGCCAGCCGACCGGTCAGTCGCGAACAGGTCGATGCCGTCATGGTCGCGGCGCAGGCCCTGGTCGGCGTTGCCGCCCTGGGGGTCTCGGAAGTTGAGGACCGGGTGACGCTGCCGCAGCTGCGCGTCCTCATGCTGGTCGCCACGCGGGGCGGGCTGAACCTGGGAGCGCTGGCCGAAGCGATGGGCGTGCACCCCTCCAACGCCAGCAGGGCCTGTGACCGCCTCGTCGAGGCCGGGCTGCTGAGGCGAACGGAGTCCACCCTCGATCGTCGCAACCTGCTGCTCGAGCTGACGAGCGACGGGCACGGGCTCATCGACGAGCTGATCGACCACCGCCGCGCCACCATCACCAGCATCCTTGAAGGGCTTCCCACGGGACGTCGGCGCGCCGTGGCCATCGCCATGAGCTCCTTCGCGCACGCAGCCGGTGAGGTTTCGACCGAGTCGGCCTGGAAGCTGGGCTGGGGCATCTGACCCCTCCCAGATCCGTGGGAGAGGATTTAGATCCCGGCGGCGTTGGCGTAGAACTGTTGGTCTTCGCGCCACCCACCCATG
>JBDTWM010000170.1:0-4770 GCA_040006675.1 Dermatophilaceae bacterium
GCGTCAGGCGTCAGGCGTCAGGCGATGCTACTCACCCGGCGGAGGCGGTCGGCTTGGAACAGCGCGCGGAACGACTTGATCTTGGGGTAGCGGCGCAGCATCGCCCGGCGCTCACGCTCGGTCATGCCGCCCCAGACGCCGAACTCGGTGCGATTGTCGAGGGCGTCGGCGAGGCATTCCGCGACGACCTGGCACCGCTGGCAGACCTGCTTGGCCTGCTGCTGCGCGGCGCCCTGCACGAAGAGATCATCCGGTGCGGAGCCGCGGCACGCCGCTAAGGGCGTCCATTCGACGGTCCACGTCGTCACATCGCTCAATTCCACGGGAGCGCCATTGCCCACGTCTGCCCTACCCTTACCTCAGCCCGCCCTGGCGGGGCACTTCGTCCGTACGGATCACGTTACGCGGCCGCTCGGCGTCTGCCCATCCCCCGTGGGAGCCTGCCGCCTAGTCACATCAGACTAGTTAGTTTTGGTCGATCGTCCATTCGACGAGATGGATCGGCGCCGGCCGGGTGTCGACGCATCCGCCCGGACCCGCCCGTCGCGTGGCGACAGCGGTTGACAGAACAGCAACGTACGCTGTCCTTATGCGGCGCCGGAACCACAAACTGTCCAACATGATGAGCCTGTTGGTCGCCTTCGTGGCGACCTCCATGGTGTCCGGGCTGCTCGCCGCGGGTGTCGCCGTACCGGTGGTCGGCGGAGCCGGCATGATCGCCAAGCAGGCCGTGGGCACGTTCGATGCGCTGCCGCGGGAGCTCACGACACCGGTCCTCGCCCAGCAGACGCGGATCCTCGCGAACGACGGCACCGAGCTCGCGACGCTGTACGAGGAGAACCGCACGGTCGTCCCCATGTCGCAGATCGCGCCGATCATCGCCAAGGCGCAGATCGCCGTGGAAGACGATCGCTACTACGAGCACGGCGGCGTGGACACCCGCGGCCTCCTGCGCGCCGTCGTGGCGACCCTGCGCGGCGACACGCAGGGCGGGTCCACGATCACCCAGCAGTACGTGCGCCGGTCGTTGGTCACCAATGCGCTCCGCGAGGGCGACAACGACCGGGCGGCCGCCGCGGAGCAGCAGCGCGGCCTCGCCGGGATCGTGCGCAAAATGCAGGAGATCAAGTACGCGATCGAGCTCGAGAAGAGGATGAGCAAGGACCAGATCCTGGAGGGGTACCTGAACCTCGTGTATTACGGTGCCCAGTCCTACGGGGTAGAAGCTGCCTCGATGCGCTACTTCGGGATCCACGCCAAAGACCTGAACCTCAACCAGGCGGCGACGATCGCGGGACTGGCGCAGCGGCCCGGCGTCACCGACCCGATCACCCACTACGACGCGGCTCTGGCGCGCCGCAACGAGGTGCTCGTCCGGATGGCGCAGTCCGACGCCATCACCGACGCCCAGGTCACGACCGAGTCGAAGAAGCCCATCACGCTCGACCCGCAGCCACTCAAGGCGTCCTGCGAGTCTGCCGTCGACAAGTGGGTATGCCTGTATGTCCGCTCCTGGCTGACCCAAGAGGTGCCCTCGCTCGGTCAGGACATGGCCGACCGGCAGGCCACCCTGATGCGCGGCGGCCTCACGATCAAGACGAGCTTCGACGTCAACCTGCTCAAGCAGACCCGCGAGATCCTGACGAGCCGCGTGCCCTCCCGGCAGGAGAAAGACGTGGGCGCCGCCGCCGCCGTCGTCGAGCCGGGCACCGGGCGAGTCCTCGCGATCGCCCAGTCCTCCGCGGACAGCACGGATGTCATCTGGTCGGTGGACAGCGAGTACGGGCAGTCCGGCGGGTTCCACATCGGCTCGACCGCGAAGACGTACGCCATCGTGGAGGCGCTCAAGCAGGGCAAGTCCCGCTCGTCCATGGTCTACGCGGCGCCGAGCGGGACCACCTTCTACGCAAACCAGTTCCGCGCGAGCGACTGCGGGATCAACGCGGGCCCGTGGACGGTCCGCAACGTCGAGGGCACCGTCGGCGGCGCGATGTCGCTGGGCAACGCGACGATGTGGTCGGTCAACACGGCGTTCGCCGACCTCGCGACCAAAATCGGCATTTGCGGCACCAAGGCCACGATGAAGCAGATGGGCCTACACCAGGCCGACGGCGAGGATTACGGGACCGGCCCCGCGAGCATCGTGCTCGGCTCCGACAACGCCTCCCCGCTCACGATGGCGTTGTCGTACGCGACCCTGCCGGCGGGCGGCAACTACTGCCAGGCGCACCCGGTCGACTCCATCACGACGTACGACGGGCAGCAGCTGGCCCTGCCGGCGGGCACCTGCCGCGACACCGATATCAGCCCGCGGGTGGCGTACGACACGACCCAGATCCTTCGGACGGTCCCCGGCTGGTCCGGAGTGCCGTTCACGGACGGCCGGCAGGTGGCCGCGAAGTCGGGCACCTCCGATGAGAGCGTGCACACCTGGTTCATCGGGTTCACCCCCCAGCGGTCGACCGCCGTGTGGGTGGGCCGCCCCAACTACTGGCGCTCGATGGAGGGCGTCAACATCGGCGGCCGCTATTTCGGGCAGCTGTACGGCGCGACGCTCGCGGGCCCGTTGTGGCGCGAGATCATGCAGACGGCGTCCAAGGATCTGCCCAAAGAGCCGTTCCGGATCATGTCGCCCGACAGCGGCAACAGCAAGCAGGTGGTGCCCGACCTGCGTGGGGACTCCCGGCAGGAGGCGATCTCGACGCTGCAGTCGATGAAGCTCAACGTCGAGATCGGCGAGCGCGTTTCCGAGGAAGGCCTGGGGTGGGATCAGGTGGCCCGCACCGACCCTGCCGCCGGATCCGAGGTCGCCGAGGGCGAGACGGTCACGCTGACCGTGGCTTCGGGTTGGTGGCCAGGGCAGCAGCCCGCGCCGCGCCCTGCGCCCCCCCAGCAGGCACCCCCCCGGCAGGCGCCCCCCCGGCAGGCGCCTCCCCGGCAGGCGCCCCCCTCGCAGGCACCCGCGCCCAGGGCTCCGGCCCCGACGCGGAGCGCGCCCAGCACGGCTCGTCCCGGCACGACGCGGCCCGGCGCGTCGGCACCGGCACCGTCCGTCCCCGCCCGCACACCCCCGGTCACCGCGCCGGCTCCGTCGGCCGGGTAACCGCCAGCCGTCGCCGCCGGGAGTGACACCGCGCTGACACCGGCGGGGCGATGGCGACACCCCGGCACGGCCGTGACACCCGGGAGCGGGCCGTCGGGCGCTCTGCGAAGATGGCCCGCGATGAAGACGCTGACGAAGGCCTCCCTGCGACTGGCGGGCGCGGCGGGCGCCGCCCTTGCCTACGCGACGCTGGTCGAGCGCAATGCGTTCGTGCTGCGGGAGCGCACCGCGCCCGTCCTGCCACGCGGGGCGAAGCCGCTGCGCATCCTGCAGGTGTCGGACATCCATCTGATGCCGACACAGAAGCGCAAGGTCTCGTGGATCGTCGGGCTTGCTCGGCTGAGGCCCGACGTGGTGGTCAACACCGGCGACAACCTGTCGCACGCCGACTCGGTGGGGCCGCTGCTGGACGCGATGGCGCCGTTCCTGGACCTGCCGGGCGCGTTCGTCATGGGGTCGAACGATTACTTCGCGCCGACGCCGAAGAACCCGGCACGGTACCTGTTCGGCGCGTACCAGGAGCCGAAGACGCCGCGGTTGCCGACCGAGGCGCTGGCCGCCGGCCTGGCATCGCACGGCTGGCTGGACCTGACCAACGCCCGGGCGCCCCTGAGCGTCGGGGGCCTGGAGCTGGAGCTGGTGGGGGTGGACGACCCGCACGTGGGGTATGACCGGTACGAGGACGTCGCGGGCCTGGCGGATCCGGCGGCCGACCTGACCGTGGGGGTGGTGCACGCCCCGTACCAGCGCGTCCTCGACGCCATGACCCGCGACGGGGCGGGCATGATCATCGCGGGCCACACGCACGGCGGGCAGCTTGCGGTGCCGTTCCACGGGGCGCTGGTGACGAACTGCGACCTGGACACGTCCCGGGCCAAGGGAGTGTCGCGCTGGTGGCCCGGCGCGGACGGTTCGCCGTCCTCGCAGGCTCCTGACGATGCGGCGTGGCTGCACGTGTCGGCGGGGCTGGGCACCTCCCCCTACGCGCCCGCGCGTTTCGCGTGCCGCCCGGAGGCGACACTGCTGACGTTGACGCCGCGCGACTCCTGACCAGCGCGGGCGGCACGGGTCGGCGTCTGCGGGCGTCTCGGGTCTCACTCTGTTGCCGTTGTGATGACAAACCAGCAGATGGCAAGCGCGCCGTAGGTCGGGCGGCCAGGTCCCGACACCGCGGAGGCAGCGCCCGTCCACGTCCCCGCGCAGGCACAGAGCAGGGCGGATCCGATTCGGAGGAACGGACGGCGATCGGCTACAGTGGGGCGTCGCCGCCCGAGTGGACGTCCGTCCGCGAAAGGCCCGGTGACCAGCCACGGGGTGTGGCGCAGCTTGGTAGCGCGCTTCGTTCGGGACGAAGAGGCCGCAGGTTCAAATCCTGTCACCCCGACCAAGTGAGTTCACGGCGTGGAATAACGAAACGAAGTCGGAGCTGTTGTGCTGACCCGGCCCCGAGCATGGAGCGGGCCTATCCGGACCGACTGCGGCCAGGACCCATCCCTTGAACTGCTACTTTGGGTTATCCACAGGGTCAGTGCGGACACGGCAGCCCATACGACATATTGCGTCCACGACCACCCCACCCCTGCGTCATCGCATCGCGCTGAAGATCTCATTCCTGGCAGCGGGAAGAACCGACACAATCAAGAGCGCGCGCTTGCGTCGATGCGCAC
>JBDTWM010000171.1:0-4751 GCA_040006675.1 Dermatophilaceae bacterium
AAGGCGGAGCACCCGGCGAATTGCCCGTCCCGCAGAGGATCCCTCACCGAAACACGCGTGCAGCGACGAAATCGGTCCCGAACTACCAGCGGGGCGCCTGGGTCTACGGTGTGGCTATGTCGGTGTGACTGGACCGCGTGTGTCGGTGAGTCCTGACCGCACCCGTGCTTGGGCCCGGGGTCGTGTTCGCGGGGTTTGACCGCACCGAGAGCCTTGCGCTGAACGTGAGTGCGTGCATCAAGGTCTTTGGCGCGTTCGACGGGCCGCGGCGTGCTGTCCAGACCAGCGTCGGCGAGCCAGCGGCATCCCCACGAGACCGAGCATGAGCCCCAAGCCCACCGCGACGCTGTGGGCGTCGTTGGCGGCGGCCAGGACGGTCGCGGCGCCGGCCACGACTAGGCAGCCGGTGACGGCCCTCAAGCGGTGGCCTGCGGCCAGCACGGCAAGTGCGAACGGCGGCAGGCTCGCGAGGAGTGGAAGGGTAGCTGCGGAGTTGCCGCCACCGTCGGTCGCGCCGAACGTCACGGCCAGAACGTTGAGCCCCACTCCTGCGCCCACAAACGTTACGACGGTGGTCAGCGAGCCCCACAGGGGCAGGCACACGGTGAGCGCCAGGGCGAGCAGGACCAGGTTCGACACCGTGCCGGCGATCCCGCCGTCCCGCACCGTGACCGATGTGACAAGGCGCCACCACTGATGGCTGTCGAGCACCGCGCGAGCGTCGCGATGCAGGGCCTCGTACACCTGCGGGCGGGGGATCTGCAGGAGCGAGGGAACCGCGACGCACAGCCACACGATCCACCCGGCGGGAGGAACGTGTCGCATCGAGAGCTGCCCTTCAAGCAGCGGTTCGACCGATCGCACGGCAGCCGCGATGACGGCGACGAAGGAGAGCACGAAGAGCAGGCTTGTCCCGGACGTGTCCACCCGCTCACCCCTGATCCATCGCGCGCCACCTGCCGGGTCCAAGCGCGAAAGACGCCCTCAGCACGGTGTCCGAGTGCGGTCATTTCTCACTTATATTCTGCGGCCGTACAGACCGGATCGCGGCCGGAGCTCGCCGACAAACGCGGTCGGTTCCCGCCGGCGCAGCCAACGGTGCCTGGGCGCCCCGCGTGGGGCTCAGGCCTGATGGCTGAGCTTGTCGGTAGCAGGCCTAGGAGTGTGGAAGATGATCCGGTTCCCGAAAGGGTCAGGAACTGCCAAGTCGTCGCCCCACGGTTGGCTGTCGAGGCCGATACGCAGCGGGTAGACCGAGCTCTCGGCGAGGTCCCGCTGTAGCCGCCGGACGTCCGAGATCTCGATCCGGACGGCGGAGCCTGGAGTGGCATCGCCATGATGCTCGCTCAGATGCAGCACACAGCCGCGGCGAGACACCTGCTGATACAGCGGCATACCCTCGCTGAATCGATGTTCCCAGTCGAGCGTGAAACCGAGGAATTCGAGGTAGAAGCGGCGCGCCTCCTCACCGGGAAAGGTCCGCAGAATCGGGATAACTATCGGGGCCGGTACCGACGTCCGGGCGGCCGCGCAGGTGTTCCAGTCGCGGTAACCCAGTTGCGCGGCCACGATTTCGAGGGCGTGGCCGTGGGTGATCTCGGTGCCATCTGTGGCGAGGCGCTGCCGTAAGCGCGATGCCATGGACTTGGGGTCGGTTTCGACGAGCATGACGACTCATTCCTTACCAGCGATGTGCCCCAACGGGGCCTCTCCGTTGCCCCAGGGATCGCTGGCGGGTTCGTCGTGTCGATTACCAGAAGCGCAACCGCGGGACTTCACCAGCTCGGCTTCGCCGAGGGAGAGAGCAGGCGCCCGTCGCCATGCGATGAGTCTACGCCGGAACATGATCGCTGCGGAAAAGCGCGAACTGCCGCCAGCGCTCGGCGACACGATGCACCGCGCGAGCGTCGCACAAGCCGTTCGGCTAACGGTGATCAATTCCGGGCGCCCGCGTGGCGGCTCCTAGTCGGCGTGACTGTGGTGCTGGCGAGCCTGTCCGGTTGCTAGGTCGGTGGCCGGAACATTCGGTGGAACTCATCGGCCGTTCGGTGGTCGCCGGTGATGGTGAGCCGGCTCTGGGCCTGGGCGTGGCTGATCGGTTCGCGTCCGAACGCGACGGCACGCAAGGTGCTGGCATCGGTGGTCAGGTGTGTTGGGGCGTCGGTGGCTGCGCCCCGCTGAATGTCGATCGTGTGGTCGCGGACGGCGAGGCGGAAGTCCTCCCGGTCGACGGTGATGCCTAGGGTCATCTCCAGCGCGCAGTCGACGTCAAACAGGGTTTTCAGTGCCAGCATCAGGGCGTCGACACTGAGGTCGGCGTCGGCGTCGGTGGGCTGACCGCTTCCCCATCGCCCAAGCTCGATCAGTATCGGTTCGAGTGCGTATCCGCGGTCGGTGAGTTCGTAGATCGCGACGTCGGCTGGCGGGGAGAGCGTGCCCCGCCGAATGATTCCGGCACTTTCGAGTTCACGGAGTCGCCGGGACAACACATTGGGGCTGATCCCGTGTAGCCCGTCGCGGATGGCCCCGAAGCGTTTGGGCCCGAGCAGAAGTTCACGCACCACGAGCACCGCCCAGCGCTCACCGATGACCGCGAGAGCGCGGGCGATTCCGCAGGGATCGTCGTGACGACGGATCTTGGCCATACGTCAACGGTACCGTGAACGGTTGCTCTTCAATAACTGAAGATCCTAGAATAGGATCATGCCTGCGCGGGGAAGTCTGAAGCTGCTTGATGATCCGACCGCGGTTCGTCTCTTCGGATCGACCGCCCTTGCTCGACTGCCGTACAACGCCAAGGACGGCACACCGCGGGTGGTCCTGATGCTGTTCGCGTGGCCCGGCCAAGAGGTCTTTTTTGGCACCTACCCCGGATCAGCGAAACTGGCAGCGCGGGCCAATCCTGACGTCGCGATCACTATCGACACCCCGGGTCCGCCCCCCGAGGTGCTGCTGCTGCAAGGACGCGCCAAGCTGGGCCCGGTCGGTGACATCGTCGACGAGTACGCCGCCGCGCATCGCCGCTCCTACGGCGAACTGCAGGGCAGAACCAACATTCAGGAGATGGTCTCTGCGGGCATTCGGATGGTGCGCATCGCGGTGCAGCCGACCTGGGTCGGCGCGCTGGATTGCCGGACCCGCGTGCCGGGAGGGATGTCATGACTTTCGTGCTGGTGCCCGGAGCCGGAGGCGCCGCCTGGTACTGGAGCCGGGTCGTGCCCCTGCTCGAATCGGCCGGCCACGACGTCATCGCTGTCGAACTGCCCGGTGATGACGACTCAGCCGGGCTCCACCAGTACGCCGACCTCATCGCCTCGGCCGCGGCCGACGCCGAGGATGTCGTGCTCGTCGCGCAATCCCTGGGCGGCTTCACCGCCCCACTGGTCTGCCAACGACTCACCGTCCGCGAACTGGTCCTGGTCAATGCGATGATCCCCGTCCCGGGCGAAACGGCAGGCCAATGGTGGGCTCACGTCGACTCGGCCACTGCCCAAAGCGAAGCGGCCGCCGCGGGTGGGTACGGCGAGTTCGACCTCGCCACATACTTCCTGCACGACGTCCCAGCGGATGTCGCCGCTGAAGGCGAGCCGCACCAGCGGCCCGAAGCCGACATCGGCTTCACCCAAACATGCGATTTCACGGCCTGGCCGAACATCCCGATCCGCGTCCTGGTCGGCGCCGATGACAGGTTCTTCCCAGCCGCCTTCCAGCGCCGGGTAGCCCAGGAACGACTGAGCATAGAGCCTGACCTACTGCCCGGCGGGCACCTGATCGCGCTCGCCAACCCGGCCGGCGTTGCCGAATACCTCCACCACCGATAGCGAATCCCGCAGCACACTGACCGCCATGCGCCGTCAACATCAACCACTGCAGAGGGCGGGCACACAACGGCCCCAATATGAGGTGTCGCCGTGCCAGGATCGTGTCCCGCTCACCGATTGTCATACGGGCCACCCTGCGGACCGCCACTTACCGTCGACAGAACACCGCCACCTAACGGGCAAAGTCACCCCTGAGCGTGTCAACTGGGGATCCCTCACCAGGCGCGCTGCGATGGTTGCGGCGTCAGGCTCGGGGGTGCTGGTTCGGGCAGACGCGCCGGGCGTATGCGGTTCTTCGTACCTGAGGTGGGAGCAGGGACTCGCCGGACGGGGTGACGCGGATGTGGGGGTCGAGGCCCTCAGGATTTGGAACGACCAAGAACCGTTCCGTGAGGACCTCGACGATGATGAAGCCTACGGCGTGCTCTGCTGCGCGCTGCCCTGCTGGGGCGTATTGCGACAACTGTGATCTGCTCGTTGGCCTGGGCGGGTTGCACGTGTCACGTGCCACGAGCCATGCCCACACCGCCAGCGCGTGCTCGATCACCTTCGGATCGGTGCGCCCGGGCTGTTCAGCGGCCGTCGTGACCCCGGCTCGGTCGCACCGACCGGGCCCTGCACGAGGCCCCTGACGGCGGATCTTGTAGAACACCGACCGGCCGATGCCCTGCCGCTGGCAGAAGCGGCTCACCTCTGCCCGCTGCGCGTTCTCGCCAGTTCGCAATCGCCCAACGTATGTCCGCGGGAACCGTGCTTGAGTCCATGCCAGAAGGAAACGCAACGCCGAACCGTCCACGATGTCATGAGACTGACCGTCCACGATGTCCCGAGACTTCACATCACAGACCCCGACTACACCCTGGATTGTGAAGAGCCGGAAAAGCTCCTAATCCCGCTGAAGTCGCGGCCGGTGCAGGGGCGACGGGTGGC
>JBDTWM010000172.1:0-4733 GCA_040006675.1 Dermatophilaceae bacterium
CGGTCAGACAGGACATACACCAGGCCCCGGGACGGGCCAGGCTCGTATTAGGTCATGCCCGACCGGCCGGTGCCGCAAATCGCTGCGCGCAGGCCGGACGGATCACTCCATCGGCAACCCAGGCGCCAGTCAGATGAGGAGTCACGACCCCCGCGCAGCGATACCAGCACGTATGTCAGTTGGGGATCGGTCTGCGGGCGGGGGATCCGTGGCCAGGGTTGGGGGATCGGATCTTGTGGTTGTCGGGGGTCAGCGGTACATCTGCGAGCCGGGGGTGGTGAGGGTCTGTCCGGTCTCGAGCCAGGTCTTAAGGCCGGAGAGGATCATCGGCCACCCGCCGTACAAGGCGGGGGGTGCGTCGTCGCGGAGTTGGTCGTGGGTGATGGTGAGCCTGCAGGAGTCGCCGACTGGCTCGATCTCCCACGTGACGCGGGTGGTCCCTTGTGCTTCGACGTCATCGCCCCAGGTGGTGAGCGTCACCTGGACGAGTCGGCGTGGCGCGTCGACGACGAGGTTCTTGCCGCGGCTGAGCTCGCGTTCGGCTCGCGGGTGGGTTGTGGTGAACGCCGATCCTTGCGACCAGTTGGAGTGGACTGAGGCGCCGAACTGGTACTTCGCTCGGGTCTTGGGATCGGTGATTGCGTGCCAGAGCCGCTCTGGTGTTGTGCGGATGTAGATCTCGAAGACTTTTTCCATGGTGGCCTCTAGGGTCTTCTTGAGGTCGGACAGGTCGCCTGCCCAGCCCTTGGTGTACTTGGTGATCCAGCGGTCGTGCAGCAGCCGGATGGGCACGACGTTCAGGTAGTGGTGCTTTTCGCGGCCGGACCGTTTGGCGACCACGAGACCAGCCTCTTCAAGGATTCCGAGGTGTTTGGCCACCGCGACCCTCGTCATGTCGTGCGCCGAGGTGAGCGCGGCGAGGGTCTGTCCGTCCTTGAGGAGCAGGGAGTCGAGCAGTGCGCGACGTGTGGGGTCGGCCAGTGCCCGGAACACGGAGTCCATGCCGCCCTTCCCAGGTTCGTGGTTGCCGGTTGTGGGTTGTCCTTGGTCGCTCGGGTTAGTCGCGCCGTTCGGTGAGGTGGATGGTGACGTCGTCGCCTGTCCCCTTGCCGAGCTGTTGGCGGAGGTCGGCCCGGATCGGCAGCTTGTGGGTGCCATCCCCGAGTGCCATAAACGCTCCTTCGAACGCTCGTCCGTCGATGGTCCCTGCGACCTTCACGAGGCCGCGGGTGCCGAAGAACTCAGCGGTCCAGTCGGTTATGACGTAGGTCCATCCTCCGGGTGCCGCACTCGTCTCCAAACCGGCGATGAACGTGCGGTCAAGCGCCGAGCTCATCCGCCGACCTCCACGACGAAGAAGCGGTTGCCGTCGGGGTCCTCGAAGGTGAACATCGTGGGCACGCCCTCCCAGCGCAGGATGTCGCCCACAGCGACTCCCTTGCGGTGCATCTCGGCGTGTTCTTGTTCGGCGTCGGGGACGGCGAACCGGATCCCCGTGTCGGTGACTGCTCTGTCGCGGTCCCCCAGGGTCAGCGCGATTGACACCGACGCATCGGGAGCGGCGATCTCGACCCACCGCATTGTCGGTGTGGGTTGGACGTCGAGACGGATCTGGAAGCCGAGCGTGCCGACGTAGAAGTCGAGCGCCGCATCGTGGTCAGTGACATCGACGGCGATGGTACGAACGTCGCTGATCGTGGTCGCAGTGATCGGTGTGACGGTGCTGCTCATGACGGTTCCTCCCCTGTTGTGATCCCGCCGATTCAGGGTCCGTGTCACAGCACCATAGGAAACCATATGGTTCCCTGTCAAGAGACGCTGCCGAGCACTGGTCGGGGACCCGCACTGCTGGGTCGAGCAGGAGGCCGGCGGGTCGATGAGCGGCCTGCCCACCGGCGAGTCCCGAGTGAGACCGCGCCGAGCGTGGGCGTGTCTGGGCGATGGGGATTGGCCTGTCGTCGTAGGAGGCCCGGTGTCTGCTAAGCGGCTTTGCGAACGTGGGACTCCAACTCGATCCGTAGATCCGTCTGGTTCGTGGCGCTGTGTTCGAACACGGTAGCCAGTTCGGGGTCGCCGGTGCGCAGTAGCCCCAGCAGGATGCTTTCGGCGGAAATCTCGCGTGCGTCGAGGCGGATCGTCTCACGCAGGCTCAATTCGAGAGCTTTCTTGGCGTTCCCGTTGAATGCCTTGTGACCGCTGTTGGTGCCTGGTGTCCGTGTCGGCCATCGACGGCGTGGCCTTGGGGCGGTCTCCAGGGCGCCCGGACCAAAGGCAGACTCGACGGCCTCGCGGATGGCGTGCAGGTCTACGCCGATACTGCGCAGGGCCGTGTCATCGTCGACTGCGCGTGCGTGGTGTCCCGGGGCGTAGCGCTCGATCTGCTCGGTGTTGATGCCATACCTCGTCAGCAGGCTGCTCAGGTTGCCGTCGCTAAGAGCCAGGAGCAGATGCGTCGGGGTGATGCTGGAGTCCTTGCGTCGCGCAGCGTGTTCCTGGGCGTGTAGAACCGTGCTGCGGGCCTCTGCGGTGAACCGTTCGAACATGACTACCTCCGGCCGTGCTTGCGGTGGACGGTCTGCTTGGACACGCCCATGGACGTGGCGATGTCTTGCCAGGACCAGCCTTTGACGCGAGCGTTGTCCACGTGCAGCGCTTCAAGCTGCTCCAGCAGCCGGTCGAGCGCCGCGACAGCCTTCAGCCCAATCGCAGGGTCGGTGCTGTCGAGGTCCTTGATCAGTTGTTGCGTTTCGGGCTGCGCCATGTCCGTCAACATATGCTGACTCAGCTTTCTTGTCAACATTTGCTGACGCCGCGAGAGCCGTCCCAATAGCGGAACCGTCAGCGACACGGGCTGTGTGTCCAGCTGGGGATCGTCATACGGGCCACCTTGCGGCCCGCCACGTAGCGGCGACAGTGCACCGCCACTTGCCGAGCAAGGCCACAGGTGACCCGGAGGAGCGTCACGCAATCGGTCGCATAAGTGTGACTTTGCCCGTTAGACAGCGGTGTTCTGCCGACGATCAGTAGCAGTTTCGACATCACCAGCTACGGCCAGCGGTGGCTTCGCAGCCATGACCACGTGCCACCCCCGCCGCGGGACTCACGCGTGCATCCCCGCTGCATGGAAGCGGAGCGGTCTTACGGGCGGTCGGCCCCACCAACTCGTGCCAGCGTTTCGGTCACAGCGACGACGGCTCTCTCGTCATCTAGGCAGGCAAGGACCACGAGATGGAAGGCTTGTCGACATGGCTGAGGCGGAGATCTTCGAAGCCGAGCGGCTGCGTCTGGTGCGCATTGCGGCCAGGCTGCTGGACGACCATGCGGAAGCCGAGGACATCGTGCAGCAGGCCTGGCTGCGGCTGGAACGGACCGACGCCGACATCGAGAGCCTGCCCGCGTGGCTCACGACGGTGACCACTCGGCTGTGCCTGGACAGGTTGCGGTCCCGGACCCCAGTGCCGACGGGCGAGGTCGAGGTGGCGCAGGTCGCGCCCGACGTCGCGGACGAGATCTCCCTGGCCGACACCGTCGGCGTCGCCCTGCAGGTGGTGCTGAATCGGCTGACGCCCCGGGAGCGCGTGGCGTTCGTGCTGCATGACACCTTCGGCTTCGAGTTCCCCACCATCGCCACCATCCTGGACACCACACCGACGGCGGCCCGAAAGCTCGCCTCGCGGGCCCGGGCCAAAGTGCGCCAGCCGGCACCCGAGGACGAACTGGCCGACTGGGAGGTCATCGACGCATTCATGGCGGCAGCGCGCCATGGCGAGTTCGACCGTCTGATCCGGCTTCTCGCCCCGGACGCCGTTGTGACGGCCGACGACGCCGCAGCCCTGGCCGGTACGCCGCAACGAATCGCCGGGCGCCGTGAGGTGGCCACGTTCTTCAACGGCAGTGCACAGGCGGCGCTCCCGGTCTACGTCGACGACCGGCCAGCGGTCGCATGGTTCCACCGGGGCCAGGCCAAGGTCCTCTTTGACTTCACACTGGTCGACGGCCAGGTCAGCGGCATCACGTTCCGTGCGGAGCCAGAGATGCTCGCCCGGGTGTCGCGCCGTGACGGCGAGCAACGGCGTACCTGATCCCGGCTGGCGGTCACACTCACCGACCGCCGATCGTCACTCAGACAAACGACCACACGACAAAGGAGCCACCATGAAGACCATGACCTGTCGCCAACTGGGCGGACCCTGCAACCTTGAGCACCATGGCGAGACCGCCGACGACATCATCAACGCCAACGACCGCCACCTGAAGGAGGCCGAGAAAGCCGGCGATGCCTCCCACCAGCTGGCCCGCGACGCGATGAAAATCCGCTGGCGGCACCCGAAGAAGTCGCTGGGTTGGTACCGCGACGTAAAGCAGGCCTTCGCCGCACTCCCGAGCTGAACCACACCGACCTTCGAGGCCCGACGCGAGAGCGAGAAGCACTTGACCACAAGGAACACTGAGACGTCTACCCCGCGAAGCATCCAGGATGTGCCCGGCGGGGTGGTGCACCCACTGCCCGCCGACCTGCACGAGGCGCTGAACCTGGATCCGCCGAAGTGATTGGTGCGTTGGCCGGTTCGTGACAGACGGGTGCCCCTGTGACCTGGGATGATGGGGACTTGCGACAGTTCCGATCGACCAGATACAGGAGCACCCGATAGTGCGAGTCTGTCATCACATCTCTGCCGATTTCGACGACCCGAACCTGGTGGGTTCCGCAGGCCTGGTCCCGGTGATGGCGC
>JBDTWM010000173.1:0-4732 GCA_040006675.1 Dermatophilaceae bacterium
GTCGTGATCGCCGTCACGATGACGGTTCGGCTTCCAGGTGTTCGGCGAGACGGTCCAGCGTCTGCACGAGCGCCGTCCGTGCTCGCTCCGGGAAGCCGGTCCGCTCGATGGTCCATTCGGGCTTGACGGCGCCGGACCAGTCGTACGACGCACGCACGAGGGTGCCGCCGGGCCGCGGTTCGAGCTCGTACCCCCACACCTGACCGCCCATCACGATCCGTCCGCGGCGCCGCCTGGCCGTCTGCCAGGCGATCCGACGGCCCTCCTCGAAGTCGACCACGGTGTTGCGGGTGCGGTAGGGGATGGGGCCGAGCTTCATGCCCATCGAGAAGGTGTCGCCCATGCCGAGGCGGCCGGGTCCGCGCGCGTCGCCGGCGAGCATGCCGGAGCCGTCGATGTCATGGTGCCGGTACGGGTCCGTGAGCAGGTCGAACACCGCCGAGGGGTCGGCCCGCACGAGGCGTTCGACCCGGATGCGGCGATCGACGTACGGGGGGCGGGCGGTGCGGGGCGTCATGCGTCGACGGTACCCGTTCGAGGCGAACGCTGACCCTGGCGGCCACGAGCCCCGCCGCTCCGACAGCGACGGCAATGTGTCGTTTCCCTTGGCGCGCCGACGAGCCGAGAAGCCGAACAAGTCGGGTCCATGCCGAACGTCCCGGCGTCAGTACGACGACGGTTCCCGGGGCGCGACGTCGGACGGGCGCAGGACGTCGAGCAGCGCGGCGACGGCCGGGTTGTCCGCCGAGCTGACTCGCCAGGCGAGCTCGACGCTGCGGGTCGGCAGCGGCTCGACGGCGACGGGGCGCAGGCCTGGCGGCAGCGGCGGGCGGCCCAGGCGGGGCACGAGCGCGATCGCCCCGCCCGCCGCGACGAGCGCCACCTGGGTGGAGAAATCGTCCACTCGGTGGCGCACCTCGGGACGCGGTCGGTCGGCGAACAGTCGTTGGAACCAGTCGTAGCAGGCGGTCCCTGGCGGGCTGGTGACCCAGGCGTACCCCGCGAGGTCAGCGGCGGTCACGCTGTGGGAGGCCGCCAGCGGATGGTCGTCGCGGACGATCACGTCACCGGCGTCGAGGTGGACCGGCTCGATGCGCAGGCCCGAGGGCAACCCCGGCAGGTCGGCGGCGTCGTGCAGAATCGCGGCATCGGCGGTCCCCGCGGACAGGGCGTGCGCGGCCTGGTCGGGGTCGGCTTCGTCGATGGACACGCGCAACAGCGGGTGCCGGGTGGCCAGCGTAGGCAGGCGCGGCACGAGAAGGCCTCGTACGGCTGTGGAGAACGCTGCCACCCGCAGGGTGCCCGTCGGCTGCGCCGAGCGGGAGCGCGCCGCGTCCACGGCGCGCTCCATGGCGGCGAACACTTCAGGGGCGTTCGCTGCGAGCGCCTTGCCGGGGGCCGTGAGGATAACGCCGCGCCCGGCGCGCTCCAGCAGGGGGACGCCCACCTGGGCCTCGAGTCGTTTGACCTGCTGGGACACCGCCGAGGGGGTGTAGCCGAGGCCGTCGGCGGCGGCGGCTACCGACCCGGTGGCCGCAATCATCGTGAGGGCGCGCAGGGCGGCGGCCTCAATCATGAAGCGATGCTACCGGATACTGCGTCGAATGCACGACTAGACCTAATGTGTCGATGCGGGCATCCTGGGTCTATGCCTGCCACTCCAGCGCGTCCGTTCGGCTCCGTCCTCACCGCGATGGTCACTCCGATGAAACCCGACGGCACGCTCGACGTCGACAGCGCGAAGGCGCTGGTCGAGCACTTGATCACCATGGGTCACGACGGGATCGTCGTCAACGGCACCACGGGCGAGTCCGCCACTCTCACGAGTGAGGAGAGCGTGCAGATGGTTCGACTCGTCGTCGAGGCAGCAGCCGGCCGCGCGCACGTAGTCGCGGGCGTCGGCTCCAACGACACGCGGCACGCCGTCGAGATGGCGCTCCAGGCGACCGGCGCCGGGGCGAACGGCCTGTTGCTCGTGTCGCCGTACTACAACAAGCCCACGCAGCGTGGGCTCGTCGCGCACTGCCTCGCCGTCGCCGGGGCGACGCACCTGCCGATCATGCTGTACGACATTCCTGGCCGCACCGGAATCCCCTTCAGCTCCGAGACGATCCTGGAGCTGGCTCGCCACCCGAGCTTCGTCGCGGTGAAGGACGCGAAGGGCGACCAGTGGGCCGGCACCAAGCTGATGGAGGCGACGAGCCTGGCGTGGTACTCGGGTAGCGACGAGGACAACCTGGCCTGGTTCGCCCTCGGCGCGAGCGGGTGCGTGAGCGTGGTCGGACACGTGGCCGGGTCGCGATACCGCGCGATGGTCGATGCCGTCGACGCTGGTGACCTGGCGGTCGCGCGCGCGATCCACCGCGAGCTGGTTCCGGCCGTCGAGGCGATCATGACCACCTCGCAGGGCGCGATCATGGCGAAAGCCGCGATGGTCGAGTTCGGCGTCATCGAGCACGCGACGGTGCGCCTACCGCTGGTCGAGTCGCCGCCGGAGCATCTGGAGCTCCTGCGCGACGGGCTGCGGCGCTCGGGCCTGCTGGTCCGCGCCTGAGCCTGGAGTTCGTCGAACCACGCGGTCAGCCGCGAGGTCAGCCGCGCCACGCCGTGAGGCAGTCGCGCACCGCGGCGCCGGGGTCCTCGGCGCCCATGATGGCCCGTACCATGGCGATCCCTGCCACGCCCGTCTCGCTGAGCTCGGCCGCGTCGACCGTCTGCACGTCCCCGATCGCGATCACCGGCAGGGCCGTGGCGGCGACCAAGGGCGGATAGCCCTCCAGGCCGAGCGGCGGTCGGCCGGCGTTCTTGGACGGCGTCGGCCGATACGGTCCCGCGCCGACGTACGAGAGCACGTCAGCGTACTGGTTCGCCTCCTGGGTGAGCCGGAGCGTGCCCGTGGTGAACCCGATGACCGCGTCCTCCCCGAGCATGTGTCGGGCCACCCGCGGGGTCAGGTCCTCTTGCCCGAGGTGCACCCCGTGCACAGGAGCACCGCGCAGGCGGGCCGCGTAGGCCACGTCGGTCCGATCGTCAACCAGCACCCGCGTGGTCGGGTTGGCGCCATGGACCGCCTCGGCGACGGCGCACAGCAGGTCCAGCAGGTGGCGTGCGTCGATGGCCTTGGCCCGCACCTGCACGAGACCGGCCCCGGCGCGGGCGGCCGCTGCGGCGACCTCGACGGTACGTGGCCCAGTGCCGGAGGTGACGAGGTAGACGCGGAAGTCGATGTCGCTCACCGGTCCATCATCGCGCCTCAGCGGCGGTCCCGGTCATGGCCGAGCCTCCGATGTCGCCGATGTCGCCGACATGACCGCGTCTGCCTCGTCGCCGACGTTCTGGCGAGACGCCACGCTTTCCACGTCGTCGGCGATGTCAGCCGGGCTTAGCGGGGGGCCGAGCCGGGCGCAGCCGGCGACGAGCAAGCCGCCGAGGACCAGCAACGCCATCGGAGCGCCGACCCGTCCGAGGACGGCTTCAAGCGCGGGCAGGTAGTACGGGTAGAGCGCCGGGATCACGATCGACAGGCTGTACGCGGTCCCGTATCCCGTGGAGCGCACGTGCGCCGGATAGCGCTCGGTGAGATAAGCGCCGATCGGTCCATATGCGCAGACCGTGAGCACCTGCAGCGCGATGGCGCCCACCGCGATCGGAACGAGCGTGCGTTGGGTGGCGATCCACGCCCACAGCAGCGGGCCCGCGACGGTCGCGATCAACCCCCAGACGACGAAGAACCGTCGCCGTCCGGTGATCGTCGACAGGTGCCCGGCGAACGCCATGCCGATCGCCTGCCCGACCGCGGCGACCCCCATCGCGATCGACGCTTGTTGCGTCGACAGACCGTTGTCGCTCATCAGTCGACCCGTGAGCACGATGACGACCATGTTCGTCATGAACCATAAGCCGCTCATGAGGCCGAACATCTGCCAGAACGAACGCCGATAGCGTCCGGTCAGCACCTCGCGCAAACCGACCTTGGCGGCCAACTGCCGAGTGGTCGCTTTGACGACATGTCGGGCGTCGGCCACGCGCCGCACGTAATAGACCCACATGGCGATCGAGGCCAACCCGCCGGCGAGGAAGATCAGACGCCAGCCCCACATCCCGTACGATGTGGCCCCGAGGCCCGACAGGAGCATCGCGCTGACGAAGGCGATCGTGGCCTGCGCCCACGGCGCCATCGACATGATCGTCCCGGAGATCGCGCCGCGCTGCCGGGGGCGCGACCACTCCATCGCCAGCGGGATGGCGGCGCTGTATTCCCCGGCGAGGAACACCCCACACAGGAACCGCAGGGTGATGATCAGCACCATGGTCCAGATGCCGAGGACCTCATAGGTTGGCACGCACGCGATCCCCAGAGTGCAGGCGGCGGTTCCAGCAATCGCGACCTTGGTGGTGCTGGTGCGGCCCATCCGGTCAGCGATCCGCCCGAAGATCATCGCGCCAGCCGGGCGGCCGATCAGCGTCGCCATCACCACGAACGCTGTGGTCGCGGCGATCGCGTCCGTGCCCGCGAGGTGGGGCAGCGCCGGCCCGAGCGCGGTGACGGGCAGGAAGATATGGATCTGATCGACATAGTTGCCGACGATCCCGCCGCGCACCGCGGCTCGACCCTCCTGCGGGAGGTCGGGGATGAGGGAATGAGCGTGCTCAGGGGCGAGACTGTTGTGCCGCATATGGGGTACTCCGCGTCCTACCTCGGCGTGACACATTCGATGGTTCGCGAGGCTCC
>JBDTWM010000174.1:0-4721 GCA_040006675.1 Dermatophilaceae bacterium
CGCGGGACCGGTCGCCTCGGGACACATCCCGACGAACCCGGTCCGGTCGACGGCGACTCGGCGGCGGGTGCTGGTCATGACCTGCTCCGTTCTGGGTTCTGGATCGGCGTGGTGAGTGGTGCGCGTCAGGAGGTCGCGGCGGCCGAGGACGACGCAGTGCTGAGCGGCTGACTCAGGTCGTAGAACGTCTGGCCGCCGATCGTGACGGTGGAGAAGTTCGCCTGCACCCATGCGGTGATCTGCGCCGCGGTGCCGTTGCCGCTCCGACCTCCCGGCCCGCCCCTGCCGCCGCCCATCCCGCTGGCGAAGTAGTGGATCTGGCCGGCCGCGACGTACGACCTGAACTGCGCCGGCGTCGGGCTCGGGTCGGAGCCGTTGAATCCGCCGATCGGCATGACCGGCTCGCCGCTGCCGAGCTGCAGACCGGCCGCGCTCTGAGACCCGACGGTGGCGGCGACCCAGCGGTACCGCGAGGCGTTCGCCCCGAGGGCCGCAACGATCTGGGCGTTCGGGGTGGCGGCGTCGAGCAGCCCGCCCATCCCGCCGCGGGTCGCGCCCCGCGGCGGCCGGCCGAAGCCCTGGTTGCCGTTTTGCTGGGTCCTGTTCTGGGCGGCGGTCGCCGGTGCGAACCCGCCGTGGCCGCCACCGGGGCCGCTGAAGCCAGCGCCCGCGGGGCCGGCGGTGATGATGGATCCGTTGTGCGCAGTGGCCACCGTGGAGACGCAGTACGCGGCAGGGCCGGCGAGGACCGCGAGCAGCGCGGCGATTGCCACGACGGGCACCGCGCGCAGGTGCAGGCGGCCGATCACCAAGAACAGCAACGTCGCCGCCAGGCCGACCGCGAGCACTGCGTACCGCAAAGGGCCGTACGCGGATCCGGCAACCCGCGTGAGGAGGGCGAATCCGGTGATCGCAGCGGCCGCCGTACCCAGGGCGAGCACGATCGACCACCACCGCGCGCTGCCCTCGTCGTCGTCGGCGGCTCGGCCGTGGATGTGCTCCCAGCCGTGTCCGGCGCCGAGACCGACGAGTCCGGCGATGCCCGGGGCGAGCGCGATCGTGTAGTAGTCGTGGTAGATGCCGGCCATCAACGAGAACACCGCACCGGTCAGCAGCATCCAGCCGCCCCACACCAGGTACGAGGCGCGAAGCCCGTCCGTGCGAGGCGCGCGGCGGGTGGCCCACAGACCGGCGGCCAGGAAGATGAGCCCGGTGGCGATGAACCAGGCGGTGTGGCCGCCGGACGCTCCGGTGAACATCCGCAGCAGACCGGGAGTCCCCCAGCCGTTGCCGCCGCCGACCGAGCCCGTCTCGTTGCCGTCGATGCGGCCGAGGCCGTTGTAGCCGAAGGTCAACTCGAGAAAAGAGTTGGACTGACTGCCGCCGATGTACGGGCGCATGCCGGAGGGCAGGAGCTCGATGATCGCGACCCACCAGCCGCCCGCGCCGATCATGGCGGCGAGCGCACCCACGGCGTGCAGCAGGCGCTGGCGCCACGAGACCGGGGCCGCGACGAGGTAGACGAGTCCGAAGACCGGCAGCACGACAAACGCCTGCAGGGTCTTGGTGAGGAACGCGAGGCCGAGGAAGACTCCGACCAGCGCGAACCAGCGGCCGTTCGTCATGTGCACCCGGGCAAACCGACGCCGACCTTCGCCAGCGGGCTCCTTGTTCTTATGGGCGTCGTCGCCATGGCGGTCCGGCTCGATGGCCCGTAGCGTCGCCCAGGCGGCCGCGACGAGCAGCAGGGTGAGCAGGGCGTCCGGGTTGTTGAAACGGAACATGAGGACCGCGATCGGTGTCAGCGCGAGGACGAGGCCCGCGACCATGCCGCCCACGTGCCCGACGTATCGGCGCACGCTGCGGTAGAGCAGGCCGACCGACGCGACACCCATGAGAACCTCGGGAAGCAGGATCGCGATCGAGTTGAGCCCGAACATCCGCACCGACAGCGCCATGACCCACAGGGAGGCCGGCGGCTTGTCGACGGTGATCGAGTTGCCGGCGTCGGAGGAGCCGAAGAAGAACGCCGACCACGACTGCGAACCGGCCTGCGCAGCCGCGGAGTAGAACGAGTTGGCGTAGCCGTTGGCAGCCAGCCCCACCAGGTAGAACCCCAGGGTCGCCGCCAGCAGGAGGACGAAGGTGGCGATCTCGTGCCGCGGCCACTCGCTCATGCGGCGGCGGTCGATGGCCTCGCGCTGCGCACCGTGCGCGGCGTCGGCCGGGGAGTCCTTGGCGCGCTGCTCACCGGCCAGACCCGAGGGCGCCGGCGGGCACATGGCCCCGTCCGGGGCGCCCACGCTGCGCGGGTCCGGTTCGTTCCGCGGGGTGGGGCCGGGGGGCGGAGGCGCGACGGTCTGGCTGCTCATGCCTTGACCATCGGCCGCCGCTCTGTGCCGACTCTGTGACACCCCTAGGGCGCCGCGATGGAGCTGCCACCCAGCATCCAGCACTCAGGCGGTCGGCGGCGGGCCGCCAATGGGGAGCGCTACCGTGAACACGGTCCGTCCCTGGCGGCTGGCCACCTGCACCGTGCCGCCGTGCGCGCTCACCACGGCCTGCACGATCGACAGCCCGAGGCCTGTCGACCCGCCCGTGCGGGTGCGGGCCGCGTCCCCCCGCGCGAACCGCGCGAACGCCCTCGGAAGCAGATCGGCGGGGATGCCCGGCCCGTCGTCGCTCACCTGGATGACGGCTCGCCGGCCATCGGCGCGGACACGCGACGTCACCGTCGTCCCGGGTGGGGTATGCGTGCGGGCGTTGGCCAGCAGGTTGACGACCACCTGGGTGAGTCGGGCCTGGTCGCCCACAGCCTCGACGGCCTCCTCGGGCAGATCCAGCTTCCACCGGTGCTGGGGGCCGGCCGCGCGCGCGTCGCTCACGGCGTCGATCACCAGCATCGTCAGGTCGACGGGCTGGCGCTCCAGCGGGCGCCCTGCGTCGAGGCGCGCGAGGAGCAGGAGGTCCTCGACGAGGTGCGCCATCCGGCCCGATTCGGATTCGATACGACCCAGCGCGTGCTGGATGCCCTCCGGGATCGGCTCGGTCTCGCGGCGGGACAATTCGGTGTACCCGCGGATCGACGCCAGCGGTGTGCGCAGCTCGTGGCTGGCGTCCGCGACGAACTGGCGTAGCTGCGTCTCGCTCGCCTGCCGCGCCTGGAGGGAGGCGTCGACGTGGTCGAGCATCTCGTTGAGCGCGGAACCCACCTTGCCGATCTCGGTGCGTTGGTCGGTGTGGTCGGCGGGGAAGCGTTCGGCCAGGGACACCTCACCGGAGTGCAACGGCAGCTTCGAAACGCGCTCGGCGGTGTCGGCGACCCGCTCCAGAGGCCGCAAGGTCAGGCGGATAAGCCAGGTTGTGCCGCCGGCGAGCAGCACGATGGCAAGCGCCCCGACCCCACCTGTGACCAGCACGATCGTTCGGAGGGTGTCTTCTAGACCCGCCGTCGGCAGGCCGCTGATGAGGACGTCGCCGTCAGGGCTGTCGGAGCGCACGACGCGATACGTGCCGACGCCGTCTCCCAGGTCCACGGTGCGCGGTGCGCGGTCCAGCTGGGTGGTGAGCAGCTGCTGGGTGACGGTGATGATCAGGTCGCGGTCGGTTTCGCGGGCACCGTCGTCGGTGAATACGACGACATGGCGAGGCTGACCCGACCGGATATCGACGAGAAGGTAGTTGCCCCCGAGCCCGTGACCCGGCGCGTCGCTGCTGGGCGAGGTCGACGGGGTGGGTGCGCCGGGCTGCGGCGACGTGCCGCCTTGCTGGGCCTCGTCGGGTGCGCTGCCCGTCGGTGTCCGAGTGAGCGAGCGGTCGCTGCGGGGCCCCCGGTCGGTGGCGCGTGCCGCGGTCTGGGCCACTTGGCTGTCGAGCTGACGGGTCAGGGAAGCCCTGGTCACCAGGACGGTGCTGATGGTCGTGGCCAGGATGACCAACACGAACAGAGCGACGATCGGCACCACGAGGGTGCGCCGCAGGGGCTGGCCTGACGTCATCGATCGGACCAGCCCCGCCAGTTTCCGTCGTATCCGCCCGGGCGGGCGCGGCAGCGTGTCCGTCGAGGGCGCGTCGCCCTCCGGCGGGGCGATCAGGGGCCGACGACCGGGCCCGGGGGGAGTCGTGGCGCTCATGGGTGCGGTGACGTGACGGCGTGATGCGACGGAGCGCGAGGTCGGCGCGCGACGTCAGGCGGCAGGCTTGAGCACGTAACCGACTCCACGCATCGTATGGATCATCGGCTCACGTCCGACCTCGATCTTCTTGCGCAGGTAGGAGATGTAGAGCTCGACGACGTTGGCCTGGCCGCCGAAGTCGTAGTTCCACACCCGGTCGAGTATCTGCGCCTTGGACAACACCCGTTTGGGGTTGCGCATCAGGTAGCGCAGCAGTTCGAACTCCGTGGCCGTCAAGTGGATCTCGTGACCGCCGCGCGTGACCTCGTGACTGTCCTCATCGAGGGTCAGGTCACCGACGGCGAGCAGCGAGCTGGACTGGTTCACGGCGACGGTGGTGCGCCGCATCAGCGCCCGGAGGCGGGCGACGACCTCCTCGAGGCTGAACGGTTTCGTCACGTAGTCGTCGCCGCCTGCGGTCAGCCCCGCAACCCGGTCCTCGACGGCGTCGCGTGCGGTGAGGAAGAGGACGGGCACGCCCGGGTCCTCGGCGCGCATCCGGCGCAGGACCTCCATGCCGTCGAAGTCGGGCAGCATCATGTCGAG
>JBDTWM010000175.1:0-4702 GCA_040006675.1 Dermatophilaceae bacterium
GCGATCGTCGACGAGGTGGACTCGATCCTCATCGACGAGGCGCGCACGCCGCTGATCATCTCGGGCCCCAGCGATCAACCGACGAAGTGGTACACCGAGTTCGCCAAGATCGCGCAACGGCTGCACCGGGGCCGCCCGGGCGACAAACTGCGCGGTATCGCGCCTACCGGCGACTACGAGGTCGACGAGAAGAAGCGCACGGTCGGGATCCTGGAGCAGGGCATCGCTGCCGTGGAAGACCTGCTCGGCATCGACAACCTGTACGAGAGCGTGAACACCCCGCTCATCGGCTACCTCAACAACTCGATCAAGGCCAAAGAGCTGTTCAAACGCGATAAGGACTATGTCGTGCTCGACGGTGAGGTGCTCATCGTTGACGAGCACACCGGCCGGATGCTGGCGGGTCGCCGTTACAACGAGGGGATGCACCAGGCCATCGAGGCCAAGGAGGGGGTACAGATCCAGAACGAGAACCAGACCCTCGCGACCGTCACCCTGCAGAACTACTTCCGTCTGTACGAGAAGCTCGCCGGGATGACCGGCACCGCCCAGACCGAGGCGGCCGAGCTGCACCAGATCTACACATTGGGCGTGGTGAGCGTCCCCACCAACATGCCGATGATCCGCGCGGATCAGCCGGACCTCGTCTACCGCACGGAGAAAGCGAAGTTCGACGCCGTCGTGGAGGACATCGTGGACAAGAACCGGCTCGGTCAGCCGGTCCTCGTCGGCACGACGTCGGTGGAGAAGAGCGAGTACCTGTCGCGCCAGCTGCGCGAGCAGGGCGTGGAGCACAGCGTCCTGAACGCCAAGCAGCATGAGCGGGAGGCCGCGATCGTCGCCGACGCCGGCCGCAAGGGCGCGGTCACGGTGGCGACCAACATGGCCGGCCGCGGGACCGACATCATGCTCGGTGGCAACCCCGAGTTCCGTGCGATCGCCGTGCTCAAGGCGCAGGGGTTGTCCC
This sequence comes from Dermatophilaceae bacterium, assembly GCA_040006675.1. Classification (GTDB taxonomy): domain Bacteria; phylum Actinomycetota; class Actinomycetes; order Actinomycetales; family Dermatophilaceae; genus Austwickia. Next base: position 968 of record JBDTWM010000175.1, read on the forward strand.
CCGAGGAGACGCCGGAGGAGTACGAGGCGGCCTGGGACGCCACGCTCGCCCAGGCCGAGGAGCACGTCGGGGCGGAGCATGACGAGGTGACGGAGCTGGGCGGCCTCTATGTGCTGGGCACCGAGCGGCACGAGTCCCGCCGCATCGACAACCAGCTCCGCGGGCGCTCCGGGCGTCAGGGCGACCCGGGGGAGTCGCGGTTCTACCTGTCGTTGCAGGACGACCTGATGCGCATGTTCAACGCGGCCCTGGTGGACCGCTTCATGACGACGGCGGGCATGGACGACTCCGTACCGATCGAGTCCAAGCTCGTCTCGCGATCCATCCAGAGCGCCCAGGGCCAGGTCGAGGGGCGCAACTTCGACATTCGCAAGAACGTGCTCAAGTACGACGACGTCATGAACACGCAGCGCAAGGTCATCTACGGCGAGCGGCGGCGCGTCCTCGACGGCGAGGACATGCACGACCAGATGCGCTACTTCATTCAGGACGTCATCGACTCGTACGTGCGGGCGGCGACCGGAGAAGGATTCGCGGAGGACTGGGATCTCGACACTCTCTGGACGGCTTTGAGACAGCTCTACCCCGTGTCCGTGGAGTTGGACGAGCTGGAGCGGGCCGCCGGGGGCCGCCAGGCGCTGACCGCCGATCTGATGCGCGAGGAACTGATCTCGGACGCGCTGCACGCCTTCGATTCCCGGACCGAGGCGCTCGGCGAGGAGGTCATGAAGCAGGTCGAGCGGCGGGTCGTCCTCGCCGTATTGGACCGCAAGTGGCGCGAGCACCTCTACGAGATGGACTATCTGCAGGAGGGCATCGGACTGCGCGCCATGGCCCAGCGAGATCCGGTGGTGGAGTACTCCCGCGAGGGTTACCACATGTTCAACGGGATGCTGGAGGGCATCAAGGAAGAGTCCGTCGGGTTCCTGTTCAACGTGGAGGTGCAGGTCGATCCGCAGGCGCCCCCCGCGGTGGTCGGCCCGGTAGCCCCGACCGAACCGCACGTCCACGCCAAGGGACTGGACGAGCACAAGGCTGGCAAGCTGCACTACACGGCCCCTGCCGACGACGGTTCCATCACCGAGCGCGACGTCGACGAGGCGGAGGGCGAGGACGAGACGGCGGGACTGGAGCCCCTGGCGTCGGGGAGCCGGGCGCAGCGGCGCGCCGCGCGGCGCCGAAAGGACAAGCGCCGCTGAGCGCGGCGACGCTCGGGGGCGCGCTCAGCCGATCAGCAGCCGCGTGACGACCCACCGCGAGTCCACTGCCTCAAGACGCAGGGCTATCGCGCGGACCCGGTGCGCATCGGCGACGACGACGCTTGCTTCGGCGACGCCGTCGGCCGGTCGGCACACCCGTACTCGCCGCACCCGCAGCGGACGGCGCCGACCATCGGTCTCGATGAGCCGGCGCAGAACACCCTCGAAGATGTCCGTGGCGCAGTAGCGCATCACCTGCGTGGGTGGCCGCGCGCCACAGACCACCTCCAGCAAGGCCATCGCGAGCTTGGCTGACCAGGCTGCGGGATCCGGGAGAGGCGACCCGCTGGCCGAGGAGCGAACTGTCGGGCCGGGCGGCGCCGACGATGAGTCGGCTACCGACCGCAGGGGGGTCGCTCGCGGTGAGCGTCGGTGGGTTCGTTCGTGCTCGTCGTCGAAGGGAATCACCGGCTGCACCGCGCGGATCCGGGCGCGCGGGGGTGCCTTGACAGGCAGCCAGGTGATGTCGCGGATCGGCGGGGGGCAGGACTGCGGCACCGGTCGCACCACGAGTGCTGCGGCCCTGGCCGACGCGCGCGCGGACGAGTGGGATGTGTAAGTGGTCAACGGGACAGACATGGATGCTCCCAAACGTCGGGCAGTCAGGGGTGGACGGGCGCGCCGGGTGAGGTGGTCGCCCCGGGGTCGGATCCGGCGTCGGTGGCGGGCGGGACGAGGCGTTGGCCGGGCAGGATCAGGTCCGGGTCGTCAAGCTCGGCGCGATTGGCCGCGAACCAGCGCGGCCACGCCTGCGCGATGTCGCTCGCCTGGGCTGGGGCCGGCAGGCGGTCTTCTGCGAGATTCCACAGCGTGTCACCTGGTCGGACGACCACCGGGGCGGCGGGTGGGCCGAAGCCGGGATCGGGCAGGGCGTCGTCGTGCGCGTGCGGTGTCGTCCCGTGGGCGACTGAAGCGGGTGCGACCGACGGTGTCTGCTCGCCACCGTGCGCTGCGAGTCCGGGCGCGAGGATGGCGGAGCCGAGCAGGACGTTGAGGAGGCGTCGCAGCGCGAGCGGCGCGATGCGACGCGCGGTCCGGTCTGCGATCGCCCCGACGGGTCCTGGCGACCGCGCGAATCCACACGTGAGAGCCACCGTGAGAAGCCAGCCGCACAGCAACGCCCCTGCCGCCGAACTCAGCCCCGCGAGCGTGGTCGAGGGATTGTCGGAGGCGAGCTGCCCTGCGCGAGAGCAGACGTCCGCCGCGAACGCGGTGCCCGCCACCCCCGCGCCCAGCATCCATACCAGGGCCCCCGCGCGCAGTCGGCGGGGTCCGCTGGACTGTGCCGCAGCCGGGATCATGTGCAGCTTCATGGCCGCAAGCTAGCAAACAATGCTGTTTGATAGTGATTAATGCGATTCGTTGTGGACAACCATGACGAAACACGACCGAGGTGGTGGTCAGGCAAGCTGGTGTCGCACCGCCGGGCGTTGGGCGGCATCGCCGCGAGGAGAGGAGAGCGCGTGCGTTGGGACCGCCTGTTCGACGATCTGGAAGGACAACTCGCGCAGGAGCAGCGCGGAGAGCTCGAGGCCGAGATCGCCGACCGCACCCGGCGCGAACGCGCCACGGTTCATGTCCTCGACCGCCTCGCGGCCTCACACGGCGAGATCGCGGTCGTACTGCGGGGAGAGCGTCGACTCGCCGGGAGCGTGAGCGACGTCGGACGCGACTTCCTGATCGTGGCCGAGCGAGTTCGCCACCTGGTGCCGTTGGCGGCCGTGTTGGAGGTGAGCGGGCTCACGGACCGTGCGGTCGGACCCGGCACTGCGGCCGCACTGCGGCGGTTCGGTCTGGGCTACGCGCTACGGGGCCTGGCGCGCGACCGCGCTGTCGTGGTGCTGGGCGATGTGACCGGGCGCGCGCTGTCCGGGAGGATCGGCGTCGTGGGGGCCGACTACCTGGAGCTCACCCCGGGGGAGGTCGGGCAGCGGCGCGGCGTCGAACGGCCGTCGGTGAGGGTCATCCCGTTCGCTGCGGTCGCGTGCGTCACCGGCACCGATCCGGGCCATGCGGTCTTATGATGACGAAACTCCCGAGCCGGGCCTGGCGTCGGTCGAATGCGCCGCCTGCTGCTGCTCGGCGTACTTGCCCTGGATGTAGTCCTCCAAGACGTCGCGTTCGACCCGCCACTGGTGCCGCTTGCCGATCTGGATGGCCGGGAGTTCTCCCGAGCGGACGATGGCGTAGCCCTGCGCCGAGGAGATGCTCAAGGTCTCGCAGACCTCGACGAGGGTCAGGAAGCGTGACGTCATGATCCCTCCCTGGTCGAGGACGTCGTCCGGGCCCGGTCCTGCGATGCGCGCGATGCGTGCGTCGTACGCGTTTCTATCACAGCAGCTTTCGGGTCGATGGTCGTCATCCACAGTCGGGCTGATGCCCGAAGCTGTCCACAGGCCGGGCCGTGAACTAGACGAACGTCCACGGCGTGCGCTTACCTGGGCATCGTGGCCGGAGCGCGCGTCGAGGGACGGCA
>JBDTWM010000176.1:0-4667 GCA_040006675.1 Dermatophilaceae bacterium
CACTGCGTCCGGCACCACTGCGTCCGGCACCACTGCGTCGGGCACGACTGCGTCCAATTGCGCAGGCACTGCGGCTCCCACCCTCTCCGCCGTGGCCCGGACGGGTTCGCTGGTGGCGGCGATCGGCTCTCCAACAGGTGCGGTGCCCTCGCCCGCGGCCGTCTCGGGTGCGGGGTCGGCGAGCGGGAGGGGCGAATAGCCGATGGGCCGCCCTGCGACGCGCGGTAGCGTCAGCCGCAACCGACAACCCTCCCCCGGCACACTCCAGGCTTGCAGCCAGCCGTCGTGAAGGCGTGCGTCCTCGAGCGCGATCGCCAGCCCCAGCCCCGTGCCGCCTGTCGTCCGCTTGCGCGCGCGGTCCGCTCGCCAGAAGCGCGTGAAGATCAGGTCGGCCTCGCCGGGCTGCAAACCGATCCCCCGGTCTCGCACCGCGACGGCGATCGCCTCGTCGTTGCCGCCCAGCTCGATGCGGACCGGACGATTCTCGCCGTGTTCCAAGGCGTTCACGACCAGGTTGCGCACGATCCTCTCGACGCGCCGAGGGTCCAGCTCGGCTTTCAACGGATCGTCCGCGCCCACGAGTTCCACCGTGACCTTTTTGTGCCGCGCCAGCTCCTGGGTGCTGCGCAATACCCGCTCCACGACGTCGCGCACGTCGACGCTCTCCCGATCCAGATTCGCGGCACCTGCGTCGAATCGGCTGATCTCCAGCAGGTCCGCTAGCAGGGAGTCGAACCGCTCCACCTCATCGCGCAGGATCTCCGCGGAACGGCGCGACACCGGCGGGAACGCGTCGCGATCGTCGTGGATGACCTCTGCCGCCATCCGGATCGTCGTCAACGGCGTCCGCAGCTCGTGGGAGACGTCGGAGACGAAGCGCTGCTGCACGACGGACAGGTCCTCGAGTTTGCTGATCTGGGTTTGCAGTGTGTTCGCCATGGCGTTGAACGCCGTACCGAGCTTAGCCAGGTCGTCCTCGCCCTTGACGATGAGACGCTCGTTGAGGCGACCCTTGGCGAGCCGCTGGGCCACCACGGCGGCCTCTCGGACTGGATCCACCGCCAGCCGCGTCACGACGTGCGCCACCAGGCCGATCAAGGCCGCGAAGATCGCCAGGCCGAGCAGGAACGTGCTCCGGACCATCGACAGGATCTGCTCTTGGCGCTCCATCGGGTACACGAAGTAGAGCTCGTACTGGCCCGCTTCCGGCACCGACACGAGCCCGCCGAAGACGACGCGCGAGACGTTGCCGTCGGCGAGGGGGACAGAAATGATCTTGTAGTGCTCGTATGCGGGCTCCGCGGCCAGCTGTTCCCTGATGTCCTGCGGGATGATCGACGCGTCCAGCCCGGTGTCCATGGCAGGCAATACCAGCTGCGACGTCGTGTTGCTCAACGCGCGGATCATGATGACCTCGCGCGAGTCCTCTCCGCGGGCCGTTGCCTCTTGGCGGATCGTGTCGAACACCGCTTGGCGAACGGTCGCGGCGTCGGTCTTGTCGATCGTGTCAAGACGTTTTTGCACATCCTGGGCGCCCACCACCGCCTCCTCCTGGGCGGTGGCGATCCGGTCCTGCACGAGTCCGTCGGCGATCCGCAGATAGACGAACGCCTGCAGCAGGCCCATCACCAGCAGACAGAGAAGCACCGTCGTGGTCACGATCCGGACCTGGAGACTGGCCCGCCACCAGTGCAGCATCCACCGGACGGAGCGAACGGCGCAGTCACGCATCGCGCGGCCGGCGCCGACGAGCGCGCGCGCCCCGGCGGCGACGGCCGCGCGCGGGGTGTCCGAACGCTCCCTGGCGGGGCTCATCGGCGGCGCGCGCCCATCAGTTCGGGCCGGCCTTGTAGCCGACCCCTCGGACGGTCACGACGATCTCGGGACGCTCGGGATCCTTCTCGATCTTGCTGCGCAACCGCTGGACGTGCACGTTGACCAGCCGCGTGTCGCCGGCGTGCCGATAGCCCCACACCTGCTCCAGCAACACCTCCCGGCTGAACACCTGCCACGGCTTGCGCGACAGCGCGACCAGCAGATCGAACTCCAACGGCGTCAAGGGGACCGGGACGCCGTCGCGCTTCACCGAGTGCCCGGCCACGTCGATGACGAGGTCGCCGATCGTGAGGCGCTCAGGTTCCGCAGGCTCGCCACGGCGTATCCTGGCCCGGACCCGGGCGATCAGCTCCTGCGGCTTGAACGGCTTGCTGACGTAGTCGTCCGCCCCTGACTCCAGGCCCACGACGATTTCGATGGTGTCCGTGCGCGCGGACAGCATGACGATCGGCACCATCGATTCAGCCCGGATCCTGCGGCATACCTCGATGCCGTCCATCCCGGGCAGCATGACGTCGAGGAGCACGAGATCCGGGTGGAACGTCCGGAAGGCATCGAGCGCTGACGGACCGTCGGGTCGATGCATGACCTCGAGCCCTTCCGCGCGCAGAACGATCCCCAGCATCTCCGCCAGCGCCAGATCATCGTCCACGATCAGCACGCGTGTCTCCACGATGACTCCCCTCGCACGGCGATGACCTGGGCATTCTATCCGGTGGACGGGCCTCGGACCGGGACCGACGCGTCCGGGAAGACGGGGCTGGCGTCAGTACCGGTAGAGGTCGGCTTTGTACGGGCCCGCCACGTCGACGCCCAGGTAGTCGGCCTGAGCCTTGGTCAGCGTCGTGAGCTGCACCCCGAGCGCGTCCACGTGCAACCTCGCGACCTGCTCGTCCAGGTGCTTGGGCAGAACGTGCACGCCCAGCGGGTAGGCGTCGGTCTTGGTGAACAGCTCGATCTGCGCGATCGTCTGGTTGCTGAAGCTGGTGCTCATCACGAAGCTCGGATGCCCGGTGGCGTTGCCGAGGTTCAGCAGCCGCCCCTCGGACAGCACGATCAAACTGTGCTCGGGCGAATCGTCGGTGGCCGGGAAGGTCCACTCGTGCACCTGCGGCTTGATCTCCGTCTTCGTGATGCCCGGGGTCTTGGCGAGCCCAGCCATGTCGATCTCGTTGTCGAAATGGCCGATGTTGCCGACGATGGCCTTGTCCTTCATCGCGGCCATGTGCTCGGCGCGGATCACGTCCAGGCAACCGGTCGTCGTCACGAAGATGTCGGCGCTGGAGACCACATCCTCCAAGACAGCGACCTGGTAGCCCTCCATCGCGGCTTGTAACGCGCAGATCGGGTCGACCTCGGTGACGATCACCCGGGCGCCCTGGCCGCGCAGCGACTCGGCGCAGCCCTTGCCGACGTCGCCGTATCCGCAGACGACGGCCATCTTGCCGCCAATCAGCGTGTCGGTGGCCCGGTTGATACCGTCGATCAGCGAGTGGCGGCAGCCGTACTTGTTGTCGAACTTGCTCTTGGTGACCGAGTCGTTGACGTTGATCGCCGGGAAGAGGAGCCCCCCCTCCTCATGCAACTGGTAGAGCCGGTGCACCCCGGTGGTGGTCTCCTCGGTGACGCCCTTGATGTGTTCGGCGACGCGGGTCCACGTCGTGGGATCGGTGGCCATAGTCCGCCGCACGAGAGCCTTGAACACCCCGAACTCGGCGGAGTCGTCCTCCGTCGTCTCCGGGACCCGCTCGTCCGCCTCCCACCGGGAGCCGTTGTGGACGAGCATCGTGGCGTCGCCGCCGTCGTCGAGGATCATGTTGGCGAAGACGGGCTCGCCGTCCGGTCCGGCCGGCCACGTGAGGATCTGCTCGGTGCAGTCCCAGTACTCCTCCAGAGTCTCGCCCTTCCAGGCGAACACACTGACCCCACGCGGCTCTTGCGGGGTGCCGTCGGGGCCGACGACGACCGCCGCCGCTGCCTCGTCCTGAGTCGAATAGATGTTGCACGACGCCCAGCGGACCTGCGCGCCGAGGGCCACGAGCGTCTCGATGAGGACGGCGGTCTGCACCGTCATGTGCAGGGACCCGGCGACGCGCGCGCCGGCGAGCGGCTGGGAGGCCGCGTACTGGCCACGCAGTGCCATCAGACCCGGCATCTCGTGCTGGGCGAGGCGCATCTGGTGGCGTCCTGCCTCCGCCAAGGATAGGTCCTTGACCTGGTACTGAAACGACATGAACGTCTCTTTCGTCGCATGTGTCGGCGCACCGGCGTCGCCCCATCCGGGCCCCAGGGGGAGGCCGGGCGGGTGCCCGGCGTCGCTCACCTGCCGCAGGTCATCACCCGCGCCGGCACGCCTGCCTAGACTACCGGCCCGTCCAGGGGCGGGGTGAGGAGGCTCCGCCACCGCCGTCACGGGGCAGCCGACATCGCGAACGCGATCACGTTGTCCTGATCCGTGGTGCCCGTCGGCGTGCCTGACAGTAGGCCTCCGCACGTCACGATCGCGAGGCGCCTCACGCCGGTGGGCGGAAAAGCGGGCGGTCGTCCTTGCGTCGGACCGCGAGTGACGCCACTCGCCAGGCACGGCCCCGACCCAGCCCGTCACTGGTGATCATCCATGCTCCCGGCGCGACCCGCGACAGCCCGACCAGCGCACCTGGCCCCACTCCGGCGACGTCCACGTGACCGGCCAGCAGCGTCGTGCCCTCCGCGGCTCCCAAGTCGGGGCCACCGTCCCACAGGCCCACGGTCCCGGGATCCCCCGGCACCACGAGACTCCCTCGCGCGTCGAGACCCTCGGCGACCAGGGGCGCGTCGATGCCAAGCAAGGG
>JBDTWM010000177.1:0-4425 GCA_040006675.1 Dermatophilaceae bacterium
CACGTCGCCACCAGGCCGCTCGAGCTTCCCGTTCCATCCCCTTCCACGCCGGTCTATCCCGTTCCATCCAGCGGCATCCGCCGCCCGAGCACACCAGAGGTGACCCATGATGAAGACGAAAGCGAGCGTCGTCGCCCTTGCTGCCACGACGACCCTGGTCCTCGCCGGTTGCGGCGGCGCAGGCTCCACGAGCAGCGGTGGCACGGGAGGCGGTGACGCGATCACCGTCGGTATCAAGTTCGACCAGCCCGGCCTCGGCCTGCGCAAGGGCAGCGAATACACGGGGTTCGACGTGGACGTGGCGAGGTATGTCGCCAAGGAGCTCGGCAAGACGCCGAACTTCAAGGAGGCCCCGACCCCGCAGCGCGAACAGCTCATCGAGTCCGGCCAGATCAGCTACATGGTCGGCACCTACTCGATCACCGACGCCCGCAAGCAGAAAGTCGACTTCGCGGGCCCGTACTTCATCGCCGGCCAGGACCTGCTGGTCCGTTCCGATGACACCGCGATCACCGGCCCCGACTCGCTGCCCGGCAAGAAGCTGTGTTCGGTCAAGGGCTCGACCCCGGCGCAGAACGTCCAAAAGAACTTCCCGGGCGTGCAGCTGCAGGAGTACGACACATACTCCAAGTGCGTGGAGGAACTGGCCGCCAAGACGGTCGACGCCATGACCACGGACAACGTGATCCTCGCGGGTTTCGCCGCGCAAGAGCAGTACAAGGGCAAGCTCAAGGTCGTCGGCAAGCCGTTCTCCACCGAGAACTACGGTGTCGGCCTCAAGAAGGGCGACACGCAGCTGTGTCAGAAGATCACCGACGCGCTGAAGAAGATGATCAGCTCGGGGGAGTGGAAGAAGTCGATCGACGCCAACCTCGGCCCCTCGGGTTTCACCCCGGACTCCAGGAATCCGCCCACGCCGGCATCCTGCGCCTGAGCGCTCCTGCCGTCGCCTGATCAGGCGGCGGCAGGAGCGTTCGTCCGCCCATGAGAAGGGACCGCGATGGCGGAACTGTTCAGCGAGTTCGATATCCTCGGCGCGTTCTGGATGACCATCAAGCTGACGCTGTCGTCGGGAGTCGGGGCGTTCCTCATCGGCACGGTGATCGCGATCATGCGGGTCGCGCCGTCAGGTTTCGTCCGCGCCCTCGGGTCGTTCTACGTCAACACGATCCGCAACACCCCGCTGACGTTGGTCGCCGTGTTCTGCACGCTCGGTCTCAAGGTCAACATGGACATCCAGCTCGCCGACCCGAACTCCCCCACGTCGATCGCCGACACGAACTTCCGCTGGGGCGTGATCGCTCTCGCGGTCTACCACGCGGCCTTCGTGTGTGAGTCGATCCGTAGCGGCATCAACACGATCCCGATCGGGCAGGCGGAGGCCTCCCGCTCGATCGGGCTGTCCTTCGGACAGTCCCTGCGGTACGTCCTCATCCCGCAGGCTCTCCGCGGGGCGATCGCGCCGCTCGGCAACACCGTCATCGCCCTGACGAAGAACACCACCATCGTGTCCGCGATCGGCGTGGCGGAGGTCTCGCTGCTCATGGGGACGATGATCGAGAATCGACCGGACCTCCTCTTTACGATCTTCGGCGTGGTGGCGCTCGGCTTCGTCGTGCTGACGCTGCCGATGGGTCTGCTCGCCACCTCGCTCTCCAAGCGCCTGGCGGTGAAGCGATGAGCGCCGCCCACCAGGTCCTCTTCGACGCGCCGGGCCCGAAGGCGCGCGCGCGGCACCGCATCACCGCAGTCGTCGTGGCCCTTGCGGCCGTGGCCCTCCTCCTCTTCGTGGGCTACAAGCTCCAGGAGAAGGGCAATCTGACAGCTGCCAAGTGGCAGCCGTTCCTCACCCCCGATCCGTGGGTCTACTATCTCCTGCCCGGTATCGGGGCCACCCTCTTGGCCGCCGTGATCTCGATGGCGACATCAGGCGTGTTCGGCCTGGCCTTCGGGATGGGCCGCCTCAGTCAAGTACGAGCCGTGCGATGGGTCGCCGGCGTGGTCGTGGAATTCTTCCGCGCTGTGCCCGTCCTGGTGATGATGATCTTCGCGTTCTGGATGTTCACCACCACGATCCCGGTCGTGCCCTCCGGTTACATCGCGCTCGCCGGCGTCATCGTCGGCCTCACGTTCTACAACGGCTCCGTCTTTGCGGAGCTGATCCGATCGGGCATCTTCGGTCTGCCCAAGGGCCAGCGGGAGGCCGGCCTGACCGTCGGGCTGACCCCGTTCCAAACCCTGCGGATGATCGAGCTTCCGCAGGCGCTGACAGCGATGCTCCCGTCGCTGGTGGCCCAAATCGTGGTCATCCTCAAGGACACGGCGATCGGCTACATCATCACGTACCCGGAGCTTCTCAAAGTGGGGGCAGACCAGCTGGGGACGGCGTACGCCAACGTGGTGCCTGCGTTCATGGTGGTGGCCGTCATCTACATCCTGATCAACTACGCGGTGAGCAAGATGGCCGAGTACCTGGAAGGCCGGTTGCGCCGGCGTGGCCACACCGCCGCGGTCCTGGCCCCCGACGAGATCCAGGACGGCGCCTGACGACGGCCACCCGCCGGCGCCTGCGATCTCACGGTCGTCGGATCCGTCCGCGCCGGCAGCGGCAACGCCTGCATGCGCCAGCACTAGGTCCGACGCGAAGCGAGCCGAGCCGGACGAGGCGACATAGGCTGACTGCATGACGCAGGACGGACTTGACCAGGCCCGACGCAAGATGACCGATGCGGGACTCAGCCCGGCAGCCATCGACGTGTTCAGCTACTACTACGAGCAGCTGCGCAACGGAGCGACCGGTCTCATCGCCGAGGACAGCATCGACTCCCTACCTCAACCCGCGCGCCTCTCCGACGTGAGCGTCGACGGCGAGGCGGCCAGGGAGGCCCTCGGACGAACCGTGATCATCAAGCTCAACGGCGGCCTCGGCACCTCGATGGGCATGGAGCAGGCCAAGTCGCTCCTCCCCGTGCGCGACGGTCGCAGCTTCCTCGACATCATCTGCGATCAGGTGCGGCATGCTCGCTCCTCGTTCGGGGTGCGCCTGCCGTTGCTGTTCATGGACAGCTTCCGCACCAGCGCCGACACCCTCGCCGCCCTCGCGGCCCACAGTGACCTGGCGGTGGACGGGCTGCCGTGGGACTTCATCCAGAATCAGGTCCCGAAGCTGCGCACCGACCACCTCACGCCGGTGGTCTGGGACGCTGATCCATCACTGGAGTGGTGCCCTCCCGGTCATGGTGACCTTTACACGGTCCTCCTCGAGACAGGGATCTTGGCGCTGCTGCTGGAGCAGGGCTACCGGTACGCGATGGTCAACAACTCCGACAACCTCGGCGCGACCCCGGATCCGCAGCTGGCCGGCTGGTACGCGGGCACCGGCGCACCGTTCGCGATCGAGGTGTGCCGGCGAACGGCCGCCGATCGCAAGGGTGGTCACCTCGCGCTGCGCCGCGCCGACTCCCGGATCATCCTGCGCGAGTCCGCGCAGACGGCCTCGGAGGATATGGACGCGTTCACCGACGAGACCCGCCACGCGTTCTTCAACACCAACAGCCTGTGGTTCGACCTTGCGCGACTCGACGAGGTCTTGCGGGAGACGCACGGCGTGCTCGGCTTGCCGCTCATCCGCAACATCAAGACCGTCGACCCGACCGACCCGTCCTCGCCGGAGGTCTACCAGGTCGAGACGGCCATGGGCGCGGCCATCGAGGTGTTCGAGGGCGCGCAGGCCATCGAGGTCGGCCGTGAACGGTTCCTGCCGGTCAAGACGACGAACGACCTGCTGCTGCTGCGCTCCGACGTGTACGACGTGGGGACGGACGGTTCCGTGCGCCGCGAAGCCGACGCCGCACCGCTGATCGACCTGGACACGCGCTTCTATAGGACGATCGCCGACTTCGACCGGCGCTTCCCGGCCGGCGCACCGTCCTTGCGCACGGCGAGATCGCTCAGCGTGGCGGGGGACTGGACGTTCGAAGCAGGCGTCGTGTGCGAAGGCGACGCGGAGCTGGAGGATGCGGGAACGCCCTCGACCGTGCGACAGGGAACACGCCTGCGCTGACGCAGATATACGGGAAAAGGGCGATCATCGCCATTCCTCTACGGGTGATACCCGCTCGTTGGGATGATCCGCGCCGGGAAATGTCCGCCAAAGGCCTTTGGCGGACTAAACTTCGCGCCATTTCACGGAACCTTCACGGCGGCGGCCCGGACACGTTCACGTCCGGCGGGTTGTCTAGGGAACGACACAACGTCATCCCTACATCCCGGTTCCAGGAGGTTCCTGATGCTCACCACCCGTCGTTCCCTAGCTGCCTCAGCGCTTGGTCTGGCCCTATTCGCCGGTAGCGCCGGAGTCGGTCACGCGGCCGAGCTTGTCCCCTCCAACTTCACGCAATCCAACTTCACCCAGTCCAACTTCAC
>JBDTWM010000178.1:0-4388 GCA_040006675.1 Dermatophilaceae bacterium
ACCCCCAACCTTCTGATCCGTAGTCAGATGCTCTATCCGTTGAGCTACGGGCGCATGCCGCCGACCCCGGGTGTCCGGTGGCCACGACCTAGCGACTGTACCCCCGCCGCGCCGCGCCGCGCGAATCCCCCGGCGGCCCCGCCAGGCACCCTAGCGACCGCCGGCCCGCAGCCACCTGGCCGCCGCGTGCCCAGCTCACACGCGTACAACGCCGCTTCCTGCAAGTTTCCACAGATGTGACGTCTATCCCTCATGGAGCCCCTACGAAGGGGGCCCTGCCCCTTGTACCGTGTGACCTAAGCCTCTCCACCTGCGGTAGATGGTGCGGCGGCGGGCGCCCCGAGCGCATGTCGCGGATTCTCATGGCACGCACGGGGAGAACTCGCGCGAGAACGTGAGAAGTTGACCAACACCGAAGGGACGGCCGACACATGACCGAAACGACCACGATTCCCACCGAAGGCGGCACGACGCACGCCGGTCTCGCCACCTGGGTCGAGGAAGTTGCCGCGCTCACCACCCCCGACCACGTCGTGTGGGTGGACGGCTCCGAAGAGGAGAACGAGCGCCTGTGCCAGGTCCTCGTCGACGGCGGCACGTTTGTCCGTCTCAACGACGACAAGAAGAAGCACTCGTTCTGGTGCGCCTCGGACCCCAAGGACGTCGCGCGCGTCGAAGACAAGACGTTCATCTGCAGCCAGTCGCAGGACGGCGCGGGGTTCACCAACAACTGGATGGCCCCCGATGAGATGAAGCACCTCATGACGGATCTGTATCGCGGCTGTATGAAGGGCCGCACGATGTATGTGATCCCGTTCGTCATGGGCCACCTGGAGGCCGACGAGCCGAAGTACGGCGTCGAGCTCACCGACTCGGCGTACGTGGTCGTCAACATGCGCATCATGGCCCGCATCGGCGCCAACGTGCTCCATCAGATGGAAGAGACGCACGTCGGCTACGTGAAGTGCCTCCACTCCGTCGGGGCCCCGCTGGCTGACGGGCAGGCAGACGTGCCGTGGCCGTGCAGCGACACGAAGTACATCAGCCACTTCCCGGAGACCCGCGAGGTCTGGTCGTTCGGCTCCGGCTACGGCGGCAACGCGCTGCTCGGCAAGAAGTGCTACGCCCTGCGGATCGCCTCGGTCATCGCTCACGACGAGGGCTGGCTGGCCGAGCACATGCTGATCCTCAAGCTGACGAGCCCTGAGGGCAAGACGTACTACATCGGCGGTGCTTTCCCGAGCGCTTGCGGCAAGACCAACCTCGCCATGCTCGAGCCCACCATCCCCGGTTGGAAGGCCGAAATGGTCGGCGACGACATCGCGTGGATGCGTTTTGGCAAGGACGGCCGCCTGTATGCAGTGAACCCCGAGGCCGGCCTGTTCGGCGTCGCGCCGGGCACCGGCAAAGACACCAACAACAACGCCATGCTCTCCCTTGAGGCCGGCAACTCGGTCTTCACCAACGTGGCGCGCACGGACGACGGCGACGTGTGGTGGGAGGGCATGACCAAGGAGAAGCCTGCCCACCTGATCGACTGGAAGGGCAACGACTGGACGCCCGAGTCGGGCGAGAAGGCGGCGCACCCGAACGCCCGCTTCACCACCCCGGCGAAGCAGTGCCCGATCATCGCCCCCGAATACGACGAGCCGAACGGCGTGCCGATCGACGCGTTCCTCTTCGGTGGCCGCCGCGCCACGACAATCCCCCTGATCTACCAGACGCGTAGCTGGAACCATGGCACGTTCGTCGGCGCAGGGCTGTCCTCCGAGACGACCGCCGCGGCCGCCGGGGCCGTCGGAGTCGTCCGTCGCGACCCCATGGCCATGCTGCCGTTCATCGGGTACAACGCCGGTGACTACGTGCACCACTGGATCAACATGGGCAAGTACGCGCCTGACAAGTCCAAGCTGCCGAAGATCTTCCAGGTCAACTGGTTCCGCAAGGACGATGACGGCAACTTCGTGTGGCCGGGCTTCGGCGACAACTCCCGCGTGCTGAAGTGGGTCGTCGATCGCCTGGAGGGCACCGTCGGCGCGGACGAGACCCCGATCGGCTTCACGCCGAAGCCGGAGGATCTTGACGTGACCGGCCTGGACATGACCGCCGAGGAGGTCGCGGCGGCTGTCGCGTACGACGAAGCGGGCTGGCGCAAGGAGCTTCCGATGCTGGAGGAGTGGTTCGCCAAGTTCGGCGACAAGCTCCCCGCCGCGCTGCAAGCGGAGTTGGACGGGCTGAAGAAGCGCATCGGCTGACGCTGACGCGTTGACAGGGGCGGGCCCCGGGGTATCCCGGGCCCGCCCCTGTCGGCGTGCCAGTAGGTGCCGGGGGGGTGCGTGCCGCGGCACGCAGGAGTGCCGGTCATGCCGCGGCGCGGAGGCGCCGGTCAGACCACCCCGTACAGGCGATCTCCCGCATCGCCGAGGCCCGGCATGATCAAGCCTTGTTCGTTCAGGCGCATGTCGACGGCGCCGAGAACCAGCCGTACGTCGCCGCGACCCTCGAACGCGGTCCGCACGTGGTCGATGCCCTCCGGGGCGGCCAGGAGGCAGACGCTCGTGATCTCGTACGCGCCCCACGCCAGCAGGAAGTCGATCGCCATCACCAACGTGTTGCCGGTGGCCAACATGGGGTCGACCACGTAGACCTGCCGTCCGGCGAGGGAGGCGGGCAGCCGGTTCGCGTACGTCGTGACCTGGAGCGTCTCCTCGTCGCGCACCATGCCGAGGAACCCGACCTCGGCGGTCGGCAGCAACCGCACCATGCCCTCCAACATCCCGAGGCCCGCGCGCAGGATCGGCACGATCACCGGGCGGGGGTGGGCCAGACGAATCCCGGTGGTGGGCGCCAACGGAGTCTCGATCGGCTTGGGCTCGACGCGGACGTCGCGGGTGGCCTCATATGCGAGCAGGGTGACCAGCTCGTCGACCAGCCGACGGAAGGTGGGTGAGTCGGTGTCCTTGTCGCGCAAGTACGTCAGCTTGTGGTTGATCAGCGGGTGGTCGGCCACGTGGACGCGCATGCCCCAAACTTAGCGCGTGGGCGGCGGTGGGGGTGCGGGCATGGGCGCAGGCATGGGCGCGGACGTGGGCGCGGACAGACGTGCGCACGGGACGTGGATGGCGCGCGCCCTGGAGCTGGCCGCTCGGGCAGCGGAGGCCGGGGACGTCCCGGTGGGGGCGCTGGTGCTCGGCCCGCGCTCGGGCGGCGCCCCACGCCAGACCCTGTACCGGGACTCGGGGCCCTCGGGGCCCTCGGGGTACGAGGTCTCGGGGTACGGGAACGCAGGGTACGAGGTGATGGGTGAGGGGTGGAACACCCGCGAAGCGACCGGGGACCCGACGGGACACGCGGAGGTGATGGCCGTGCGCGCCGCGGCTGCGCGGCGAGGTTCCTGGCGGCTCGACGACTGCACGCTCGTCGTCACGTTGGAGCCGTGCTGCATGTGCGCCGGCGCGGCGTCGCTGGCCCGGATGCGGCGGATCGTGCTGGGCGCGTGGGACCCCAAGGCGGGGGCGTGCGGCTCGGTATGGGACCTGGTGCGCGACCCGGCCGCGGTGCACCGCGTCGAGGTGATCGGCGGGGTCCTCGCGCAGGAGTGCGCGGCGCAGCTGCGGGGGTTCTTCGAGAGGCGTCGCTGACCCGGCGCGGCCGCTGGAAGGGGTTCGCGGTGGCGGGGATCGGGTTTCGTGGCAGGTCGAAGCGTGCAGTAGCCTGGTCGGCGGTGGCGTGTCCGAGCGGCCAAAGGAGCACGCCTCGAAAGCGTGTGTGGGGGTAACTCCACCGTGGGTTCAAATCCCACCGCCACCGCCATGGAGCAGGGCACGCGCCGGTGCGAGCCATCAGGCGCGGGCCGGTGCGTGACCTCCGCGGCGACGCGCTGAACCCCGTCATGATCGAGGACGGGTCCCTGGGCGTCAGGAAAAAATCTGCACCAGGCAGGTCGCGACCATCAGCGGCAGGGCGGTCCACACCACGGCCTGCGCGGCCGTCCCCCACAGCTGGACGTCGCGGTCGGCCCGCTCGGTGGGGCTGCCGACGAAGCGGTGCACGACCAGGTGGTACTTGCGAAAGGCCGCGGCGATCACGACGATCAACGCGAGGCAGACACCCCACAGCGATCGCGGGCACAACAGCGACACGATGACCAGCGACACAATCGCGTACGCGATGGCCAGGTAGCGCTCGTAGCGTCGGTACTCATCGATGACCTCAGAGATCACCCCGGGGGTGTGCGAGTTCACGCTCATCGCTCGTCCTTCGAAGCAGCCGGACGCCGGCGTCGGCCGGGATCCGGAAGGGGGGCAGGCTTGCTCGTCTTCCATGTCGGCACCTCGACGGCGTCCTCAAGGTCTTGTCCAGGACAGATCCGTGACCGGTCCGTCACG
>JBDTWM010000179.1:0-4027 GCA_040006675.1 Dermatophilaceae bacterium
TGACGATGACGATATCGATGACGAGCTCGTCGTCGACGGTACGCAGCCGCTCCTTGACGGCAGCGTTCTCCGACTCGCGGCGCGCATGGGCGCCGTACCTCGGAGGCGCTGCGCTGGACCACCGGTTCTCGGGGCCCCGCCGCCGCGGCGGAGGACATGCGCGGAGCCGACCTCACGGCATACGCCGAGCAGGCCTTTGTCGTCGGAGCACAGGCAATATCGGCAGTGGGAGGCACCCAGGGCACGTTCAACCTTGAGCAGCTGGTGCAGGACGTCGGACGCCGGACCGCTGCCTCATCCACCCGCCTTCAGACGTCGCTGAACCGCCTTCTGCTGCAGGCCCAGACTGCCTTGGCGGGGGTCCCGCTGAGCGCCGTGAACGCACCCGGGACCACCTCCTCGACCGGTGCCGCCTGATTCCCAGCTGCTCGGCGCCTGCGACCACGCAGGGGTGGGGGCTCCTGGTGGCAGGCGCCGACCCAATCACTCCGCGCTGGGCCTACGGCGTGACCTCCTCAAGGGCCTGGCGCAGGTCCGCGATCAGGTCGGCGGTGTCCTCCAACCCCACGGACAGGCGGATCATGGAGCCGGTGATGCCGCGGCGTGCCTGCTCCTGCGCGGTGAGGCCATGATGCGTCGTGGTGACCGGCTGGGTGGCCAGGCTCTCCGCGCCGCCCAAGCTGGGGCCCAGCAAGAAGAGCTCTAGCCGGTCGGCGACCCGGCGGGTCGTGGCCTCGTCGGCGGCGACCTCGATCGTGAGGATGCCGCCGAAGCCATGCATCTGGCTGGCCGCCAGATCGTGGCCGCTGAATGAGGGCAGCCCGGGGTAGAGAACCCGGGCCACGCGCCGGTCGGCCTCCATCGCCTCCGCGATGAGCTGGGCCGAGGCATTCTGCGCCTGGACCCGGACGGTCAGCGTGCGCAGGCTACGTGCCAGCAGCGCGGCGGGCTCGGGTGCGATCGCTGTGCCGAAGTTCTTGCGCCATCCCGACACCGGCGTGATGAGCTCGGCAGAGCCGAGCAAGAACCCTGCGGTCACATCGGAGTGCCCGCCGAGGTACTTGGTGGCCGAGTAGACCACCACGTCCGCCCCGAGTTCCAGGGGGCGCTGGTTGATCGGTGACGCGAAGGTGTTGTCGATCGCGACCAACGCCTCGTAGCGGTGGGCGAGGTCGCAGATCGCCGCGATGTCGAAGATCTCCAGGGCGGGGTTGGTGGGGGACTCGAAGAAGACCAGCCGAGCTCCGCCCTTCAAGGCGCCTTCCAGCTGGTCCAGCTCGCGGCCGAGCAGGAACGTGGTGTCGATGCCCAAGAGTGGGAGCTGATCGCCGAGCAACTCCAGGGTGCCGCCGTAGGCGTCGCCGATGCAGACGATCCCGTCACGGCCGTACTGGGCGAACAGGGCCGCCTCGGCTGCCATCCCGGAGGCGAACGCCAGGGCGGCCTCCGCGCCCTCGACCGCGGCCATAGTCCCTTCGAGCGCGAACGTGGTGGGGTTGAGCCCGTAGCGGGTGTACAACGCACCGGCCTTGCGCCCCTCCACGACCTCGAGCAACGCCTCGGTGCTCTCAAACGCGAAAGTGGTGGAGTTGTAGATCGGCACATGCGGCGCACCGTGGGCGTCCTTCACACCACTGCCGTGGATGGCCCGGGTGGACTGACCTTGTTCGTGCGTCATCGCCCCTCCTTCTCTCGATGTCACGCATGACCGGGCAGGGCCTTTTCGTCGACACCGCGCGGGCCACGTGTCTACTGCGCTATCTCACGAGACGCTACTCCACGACCCGCGGGAGGCCACCGCTGTGGCGAGGCATCGCCGCGACGCGCCCATCGACGAACCCGAGCAGCACAGCGAGAAGGCGACCTCGCTGTTTACTGGAGCCGAACGACGGGTATGACGGCGCACAACGGCGGTCTGCTTCATCCCGTCGCCTCAATGAAGGGAAACGACCCGTCTCTTGAAACCGCGACTTTCAGACTGGACCGGAGTCTTGACGATCGTCCACAGTTCTCCAACTCCACCACGTCGGCTGGGCGTCCCCAGAGATTCGGGCGAGTACGGAGCGGCACGGTGAGGGCCAGCGCCCGGATAACCGCTGCCGACCTTGACGCCCTGCGCATCGTCTCCCCGGCCTTGGCGATCGGGGGCGTCTGTGTCGTGGCGGGCGGCCTGCTGGCTGCCGTGACCGCCTCCCACCCCGCACAGCCCACCACGTGGGCCAGCGCATACCTCGTCCTCGTGGCCGGCGCCTCCCAGGTCGCGCTGGCCGCCTGCCAAGCGCTACTCGCCCACCGTCCCGTGCCGCGACCGTTACTGCTCACCCAGGTCCTGGCCTGGAATGCCGGGAACGTCGCCGTCCTCGGCGGGACCCTCAGTCATGTCACGGCGCTCGTGGACCTCGGAGGGATCCTGCTCGTGATAGCGCTGGCCATCGCGGGGGGGCTAACGCTTCGCCCGGTCCAGGGCAGGACGGTGACCCTGCGCGTGTTCAGAGGACTCGTGGCCCTCCTGGTGGTGAGCATCCCGGTAGGTCTGTGGCTCGCACGGCTCGGCGCAAGCTGACCCCTGCGCGTCGGGACCCGATCCGCCCGCTCCTGAACGAACCCATCAGCTCCGTGGTGGGAAGGGCGGGGAGAGGAAAGCGGCCAAGGTGACGTTGTCTTGACCCTCGTTGCCGACACGCAGTTCCTCGGAACCCACGAGAACGGCGATGTCCCCCGGGTCCAACTGCCGGGGTCCGTCGGGGGTGTCGAGCGTGGCGCGGCCTTCGACCACCAGCATCACGAGGTCCGAGGACGCGTGAGTATGCGGCGGGAGCGTCTGGCCAGGCGCGAGCCGGATCACCCGCAACGTGGACGTGGGGGTCTCGACGAGGGACTCGGCGACGAGGTGATCGACAGCGTCGGGCACTTGCGAAAGCGAGAGAATCTCCATGCCTGACAGTCTCGCGCCGTCAGCGGGCCGGCGCGAGTCAGCGGGCAGGAAGACTTGGGTGGACCTAGCCGCTACCTCCTCGACGGCGTCGCCGCGCTGCGCGGCGAGGCGGCCGCGTCGACGGGAGCCACGGGATCGGCGGCGGGGTCGGGGCGGCGTGGCTCGCTGTGGGCTCTTATAGAGCCGATCGCGTCTCTGCTTCGGGCGGGACGAGACCACCGCGGCCGCAGCTGCCGTCGACGAGGAAGGCGGCGTCGGGATCCCGGCGAGCAGCACGCTCACCGCTTCGAACTGTGAGGGGATGGACAGGTTCAGCGCTCGGGCGCTCGCCTCGCTGGCAGCCTGCAGCAGCGTCAGCTTGGACGGTTCGGCCGCCACGTCGACATCGCGGATACGCCCCTGCGCGGCCGTGAGGTTCAGCTGGCGCACGTCGAGATAATTCACGAGTCGGATCAGCGCGTTCTCCGCCACGCCCACACTCGTACGAGTCTGCGTCAGGAGGTGCATGGCGGCATCGACGCGATCAATGGCTTCGCCCGCGTCGCCCGCCGTGAGAACCGAGATGTAGGCCCCAGAGTCGCCGGGCACGTCTGGTGTGGGCACCGACGACCGTCTCGTCGCGGCGGCGTCGAGCCCCAGGTCTGCCGCGGTAGAGCTTGCGAGACTGACCAGCATCGAATCCGTCCCACCGGCGCCGACCTGGAAGGCCCTCGACGATCGCGAGGCCGTTCGCGTCGTCCACGGCGGAGTTGATCCGCAGGCCGGATGAGAGGCGCGTTATGGAGGTGTGCATCGCCTGAATCTGGGCGCGCCAGGCCCGCTTCGAATCGCGGGCCTCTATCGGCATCAAATCTTCGTCAGCGCACTGCCCTTGTGCATCGCCACATGGTCTGTCTTGTCGCTTGCGATCTCGTACTGCGGATCGTCAGGGCTGCAGCGGCGGGTGTGGCCCTTGTAATCCACATCGCTGGTGTGCACCTTGATGATTCGTCCTTGCACGTGACCGGCCTCTGAGTTCCAGCGCACGTGCTCGCCGACAGCGAACTTGGTCGTCATCTGTTTCTCTTGCCTCGATCCGATTTATTGGGCCTG
>JBDTWM010000180.1:0-3984 GCA_040006675.1 Dermatophilaceae bacterium
GGCGTCGGGCGTCAGTCGTCAGGCGTCAGGCGTCGAGGATCAGCACCGGCGTCCGCGGGCCGCGCATGCGCACGAGGCGGCGCGATGGGATGCATCATCCAGGGTGGCGACTGGAGGCCGCACCGCGTCAGCCGTCGTCCCGGAATGTCGTGCGCACCACCTGCTCCGTCGCAATCCCGCCCACCCGCAGCACGGTCGGCTCCTCGCGCGTGCAGTCGACGATCGTCGAGGCCAGGCCGCCGTGTGACGGACCCGCGTCGAGGTAGACGTCCACGGCCGGCCCCAGCATCGCCGCCGCCTGGGTGATCGTCGTGGCAGGCCGCTGACCCGTGGTGTTTGCGCTGCTCACCGCCATCGGCCCGGTCTCGGCCAGAACTGCCCGTGCCAGTTCGTCGTCGGGCATCCGCAACCCCACCGTCCCGTTGGTGTCGCCGAGGTCCCAGCGCAGGCTCGGTTGGGCTTTGAGGATGAGGGTCAGGGGGCCAGGCCAGAAGGCGTCGATGAGGTCCAACGCGTACGCGGGGACGTCGATCGCCAGCCCCTCGACGGTGCGGGGCTCCGCGACCAGCACCGCCGGCGGCATCTGTCGGCCCCGTCCCTTGGCCTCCAGCAGCCGGGTCACCGCGTCCGCGGAGAACGCGTCGGCCCCGACCCCGTACACCGTGTCGGTCGGCAGGACGACCAACCGCCCCGACCGGATCGCGGTCACCGCCGCCGCGACACCCTCGCCACGACCGGACTCGCTCGTGCAGTCGATGACCGGGCTCATGACGAGCAGTCTAGAAGCCGCGGTCCAGAAGGCCCGCCGCCCATCTGGCCGGCACTGCCGCGATTCTGGACGGAACGGCCGAACCACCGATCGACAAAGCCCACGCGTAGCCTTTCGCGGCACGGTCCGACGGTTGCCAATGCCGACGTCAACCTCGGCGGTGGCCGTCGCGACCCGCCCGCCGGGCGCACGCCACGCGGGGGCGCCCCGTGAGATCCGCCACGTCCCAGACCTCGCGCCACCGGCCGTCGGCGCGCAGCAGCGCCGGAAGCGACTCCCCCTGCGCGTCGCCATGCTCCATCGCCAACAAGCCTCCTGGCCGCAGGAGCCCGGCGGCCCGGGCCGCCAGCGCCCGGGGGATCGCCAGGCCGTCCGGGCTGCCCCCGTACAGGGCCATCGACGGGTCGTGGTCGCGCACTTCCGGGTCGCGGGGGACGGCGTCGAGCGGGATGTACGGGGGGTTGCAGGCGACCACGTCGACAGCCCCTTCCAGCTCGGCCATGCGGGACAGCCGGGCCGTGGCGTCGCCGAGGAGCAGGGTCACCGCCGACCCGCTCTCGGCGATGTTGCGCGCCGCATAGGCGTGCGCCTCCTCCGACAGTTCCACTGCCCACACCCGAGCACCGGAGAACTCATCGGCCACCGCTAACGCGATCGCCCCGGAACCGGCACACAGATCCACCACGAGGGGGCGTCGCGAGTCATCGACCGCGGACCAGCGGGTCAGTTCGTCGACCACGAGTTCGACCAGCACCTCGGTCTCGGGGCGCGGCACGAAGACCCCTGGGCCGACGAGGAGATCGAGCTGACGGAAGGCCGCCCGACCGGTCAGGTGCTGAAGGGGAACGCGTGCGGCACGGCGGTCGACGAGAGCCGCGTACCCCTCCGGCACGTTCGCTCCCAAAATCGCGCGGCGGCGCGTCTCGGACGGGGTGAGCCCGAGGAGGTGCGCCGCCAGCGCCGCCGCGTCGACGTCAGGGCTTGGCACACCCGCCTCGAGCAGCACGCGGCTCGCGTGCCGCAGCGCGGCGCCCAGATCCCAGCGCCGGTCAGGGGGCGCGGACGGTGGGGGCGGCTCGAAGGGCGTGGGCGGACCGCTCACGCGATCCCGCTCCTGGACGTTACGACGACCGGGAACCGCACGCGCGTCTCGTCCCGAGGTTCCCCCGCGACGTGGGCGACCGGATCGACCAGCCAGGACGCCTCGTCGCCCAGCACCGCTCGAACCGTCATGATGCTCATCGTGCCACCGGTCGCTCACGCGCCCGCTCACACACGGGGCGCGCGTGTCCCCGGTCCCTCGTCGGCCCGTCATCCACAGGCAGCCCCTCGACCCACCTGGCCGACGAGGATCTGGACGATGACGCGACACGATGGGTGGCCGGGGAGCGTCAGCGGCTCCGGCGGGCCAACGCCTCCATCCGGGCTGCCTCATCGGCGTCGATCGCGGACTGGATCACCGCGTCGAGCTCCCCATCGAGCACGGTATCGAGGTTGTACGCCTTGAACCCGGTGCGATGGTCGGCGATCCGATTCTCCGGGAAGTTGTAGGTGCGGATCCGCTCGGAGCGGTCGACCGTACGCACCTGGCTGCGCCGTGACTGCGCGGCGACGGCCTCGGCGGCGTCCACCCGCAGCTGATGCAGCCGCGCCCGGAGGACGCGCAGCGCGGACTCCTTGTTCTGCAGCTGGGACTTCTCGTTCTGGCAGCTCACGACCAGACCGGTCGGCAGGTGCGTGATCCGCACGGCCGAGTCGGTGGTGTTGACCGACTGGCCTCCCGGCCCCGAGCTCCGATACACGTCGATCCGCAGATCGTTCGGCCCGATCTCGACCTCATCGGGGTCGTCGAGGTCCGGCATCACCAACACTCCTGCCGCGGAGGTGTGGATGCGGCCCTGGCTCTCGGTGACCGGAACCCGCTGGACGCGGTGCACTCCGCCCTCGTACTTCAGGTGCGCCCACGGCGCCTCTCCCGCCTTCGGGATCCCTCGGGCGTGCACCGCGATCCGCACGTCCTTGTAACCGCCCAGGTCTGACTCCGTCGCGTCGAGCAGCTCACAGCCCCAGCCCCGCCGCTCCGCGTAGCGCAGGTACATCCGCAGCAGGTCCCCCGCGAACAACGCCGATTCCTCGCCGCCCTCGCCCGCCTTGACCTCCAAAATCACGTCACGGTCATCGTCAGGATCGCGCGGCAGCAGAAGCCTTCGCAGCTCTTCGCTCGCGCTCTCCAGCCGCGCCGCGAGCTCCTCAGCCTCCTCCGCGAACGTCGCGTCCTCCCCCGCCAGTTCGCGCGCCGCCTCCAGGTCGCCGGCCAGCGACGTCACCAGCTCGTACGCGTTCACCGTCGGGGCCAGCGCCGCGTACCGCTTGTTGAGGCGACGCACCAGCGCCTGGTCGCCGAACACCTCTGGGTCGGCGAGGCGCGCCTCGATGGCGCGGTGCTCGGCGACCAACGCGGCAGCGGAGTCGAGCATGCCTCACCTCGGTGTGTCGGCGGTGTCGGTGCGTCGGCGTTGAGCGGGCGGCAGCGTGTGAGACGCCCCTCATGCGTCGACGCCGACCCGTGGCGCCGCAGGAGCGGCCGGATCGGCGTCGGACGGGGGAGCTACTTGGCGGCCTTCTTGCCGTAGCGCGCCTCGAAGCGAGCCACGCGGCCGCCAGTGTCGAGGATCTTCTGTTTGCCCGTGTAGAACGGGTGACACTTGGCGCACACGTCAGCGTTGATGACGCCGCTCTTCGCGGTGCTGCGGGTGGCGAACGTGTTGCCGCACGTGCACGTTACCGTCGTCACTACGTAGTCGGGGTGGATGTCCTTCTGCACGAGATGCTCCCAGGCGATTCGCGACGCCGGGTCGCATCTCCCGGGTGGAGTCGCGTGAACCGGCGGCCGACGATCCAGTGTGCCAGACAGGTCACGTCAGCCGACAATCGACCCGTGGAACATAAATCGACCCGAGCATCATAGGCGAGCGGTGCCCAGGCGCCCGTCGTCTCACGGGTCCTCGCCGCGCCCCGATTCGCCGTCGTGGGCGGCTACGAGCCGCGGGACCTGCGGCGCTCGGAACCGCGTGCGGCGGCGTCGAGTGCTGCGTGTCCGTCCTGCTATTCGTCCGGACGTGCGCGTCCCTCAGGGGACTCCAGCGAAACGGACTGCCTCACCTCGCACAGAAAGCCATGGGGACAGGGCTCGGGGGCAGAAGCGGGAGGCCCCG
>JBDTWM010000181.1:0-3982 GCA_040006675.1 Dermatophilaceae bacterium
GGTGGGTGTGGTCCGGCGCGGGGGAGTCTGACGAGCGCGAACGTTCGACATGAGCGGGCGGGTCGTGGCGGCCGGGGGCGTTGTCGTCGAGGAGTGTGTGCGGGTCGAGGCGCTGCCCGGTGTGCCGGGGGTGCGGTTCGGGCGGAGCGTCGAGCTCCGGGTCGGCGGCCCCGCGGCCCTCGAGGCGGTGGCCGCGGCTCAGGTCGGGGCTGCGACCCGCTGCGTCGGGACGGTCGGCACCGACCCGGCGGGTGCGGCGGTGCGCCGCCATCTCGCACGGGCGGACGTGGATGTGACCACCTTGCTACCGATGCCGGGGCCGACGTCGCGAATGGTCCGGCACCTGCCGGATCCGGTCGAGGCCGACGTGCTGGCCGCGACGCTCGCCGGCGCGGCGTCCCTGTTGGGGGAGTCTGTAGCGCCTGAGGATTCGCTCCTTGGGGAGGAGGACGAGCCGCTGCTGATTCTGCCCGGCGCGTCTTGGGGTTGTGGCGGCATCGCCGTCGAGCACGCCCTCGCCCGCTGCGAGCCGGGGGATGTGCTGCTGCTCGACTGGTCGGCGCTGGACAGTACGGGATCGCTGGTCGCCGCCGCATACGACCTGGACCTGCAGATCGTCGCGCTGTTCGCGCCCTACCCACAGCTGCCTCAGGAGCTCGACCTGCGCAGCGTCGACGTCGTGATCACCGACCGGCAGGGCGCGGCGTGGCTCGCGGACTCGGGCGAAGCGCCCGGGTCGCTCTGCGTCCTCGTGGGCCGGCGCGGCCTGTCGTGGGACGGGGAAACCATCGTGGCGCCCGTCGAGGAGCTCCCGATGACCACTGCGGCTTCGCGCGCGGACGCCCTGCCGGAGCGGGGCGGCTCACGTGCCCACCGGGGCCGTGTCGCGCTGGACCGGGCGTACGCGGTGATCGCGGGCGCGATCTCGGGTCGCCTGGCTTGCGGTGACGACCGACCCGACGCGGCGAAGCGCGCGTTGGAGGTGCTGGCCGCGATGGAGCGCGCGTCGCTCCCGCGCCGCGGGTTGCCGCCGCCCGGAGGCTGGGTGCGCGGCGCCTCCCCGTGGGGGTGGCTGCGGCTCGATCCGGAGGAGTTGGGATGAACCCGTCGACCGACTGCGCGACCGTGCTCGTGGACGAGCTGGTGCGGCTGGGTTGCCGCCATGCGGTGCTCTCGCCCGGGTCGAGGTCGGCGCCGCTCGCGTACGCCCTGGCCGAGGCGGATGCTGCCGGCCGGCTGACGCTGCACGTGCGTGTCGACGAGCGCAGCGCGGCGTTCCTCGCGTTGGGGCTGGGCAAGGCGACGCGGACTCCCGTCCCTGTCGTGACCACGTCCGGGTCGGCGCCGACGCACCTGCACCCTGCGGTGGTGGAGGCGGACGCGGGCTGTGTCCCGCTGCTGGTGGTGAGCGCCGACCGGCCCGCCGAGCTGCGGGGCGTGGGCGCGAACCAGACGACGGATCAGCTCAAGCTGTACGGGGGCGCGGTGCGCTGGGCCGCCGACCTGGAGGCGCCGTCCTCCCCGCCGCGGCCGGAGGTGTGGCGGAGCACGGTCGATCGCGCGTGGTCGGCCGCCTGCGGTGGCCTCGGCGGGGATGCGGGCCCGGTGCATTTGAACGTCCCGTTCCGGGATCCTCTGGCGCCGGGCCTGGACGAGGAGGCGCCGGACGATGCCGCGGCTCTACGCGGACGCGCCGACGGTGGGCCGTGGACGCGTGTCGTCGGACCGAGAGGTGCCAGTGCGGAATCGGCCGCGTGGTGGTCTGAGAGCGGGCGGGCCGCCACATCGGAACCACTTGACGACGTGCCCCGCACGCTCATGGTGCTCGGCGACCTCGACGCGCCGGACGCGTCGAGCCGTGCGATCGAGATCGCACGCGCGCGCGGCTGGCCGGTGGTGGCCGAGCCTTTCGGGCGCCGAGGGCCGGGCGTGATCCCGCATGGGCCGCTGTTGCTCGCGTCACGTCCCGACTGGGTGAGCGCCCATGCGCCGGAGCGGATTCTGGTGGTAGGGCGGATCACCCTGACGCGTTCGTTGGCCGCTGTGCTGCGTACGCCAGGTGCGGTTGTCGAGGTGGTCAGCCCGCGTCAGACCTGGCCGGATCCGGGCCAACGAGCTCGTCGGGTGTCCAGCTGGGGGGCGCTCGCCGCCTGCGGGCGCGTGCGGGTGGAGGCGACCCGGTCGGCCGACGACGACGCGTGGACGGCCGCCTGGTCGGCGGCCGGGGATCGGCTGAGGCGTGTCATGGCGCCGCTGCTCGTCTGGTCCGACGACGCGCGGCCCGACGGTCCCGCGTTGGCCGCGGAGCTGTTGGGGGCGCTGCCGGGGGGAGCGCGTCTGTTCGTCGGATCGTCCAACGTCGCGCGGGACGTGGACGTGGCGCGCACCGTGGACGATCTGGAGGTGATGGCCAATCGTGGCCTGGCCGGGATCGACGGGGCGACCTCGACGGCGTCCGGCCTGGCGCTAGCGAGCGGTGTGCCCACGTACGCCCTGCTGGGCGACCTGACGTTCGTGCACGACGCGAACGGGTTAATGATCGGACCGGGCGAACCGCGACCTGATCTCACGGTCGTGGTGGCGGATGACCGTGGGGGTGGGATCTTCGCGCGGTTGGAATACGGGCAGTCCGGCCGGGAGCGGTTCTTCGAGCGGATCTTCACGGCACGGCCGGGGGTGGACCTGGCGGCGTTGTGCGCGGCGTACGGGGTGGATTACGCCGCCGCCGACTCGCCCGCGGCGCTGGCCGAGTCCGTCCGGCGCCGTCCCCAGGGGCTGCGGGTCGTCCACGTGCTGCTCGACGCCGACCGCCAGCGCACGGCCATGTCGCGCGTGACCCAGGCTCTGCGTGGGTGACCGCAGCCGACTCGAATGCGCGGCACTCTCGTCCCATCCCCTCGACCATGGGCTCCCGAGCGAGGTCGCCGTCGCACCGGCACGTCTATGTCGGGGTGTACCCGGTCGGCCGTACGCGGGGGGTCGCCACCAGGGTCCGCCGTGCGGACATCAGATCGCACGGATTCACAGCGGCGGGGCCAGAGGGCCGTCGGCCAGCGCCGCGCGCATCGGCATCAGCTTCGCGTCCGACTCGGCCAGTTCGGCCGCCGGGTCGGAGCCTGCGACGATGCCGCACCCTGCGAAGAGCCGTAGCCGGCGTCGGTCGCTCGGATCCACTTCCCCGCAGCGTAGGGCGATGCCCCACTCACCGTCGCCGGTGCCATCGACCCAACCCACCGGCCCCGCGTACCGCCCCCGGTCCATCCCCTCCAGCTCGTCGATCAGCGCCGCCGCGTCCTCGCGCGGCGTGCCGCACACGGCCGCTGAGGGGTGGAGCGCCGCCGCGAGCGACAACGAGGTCGCGCCGTTGAGCAAGCGGCCGGTGACGTCGGTGGCCAAGTGCATCACGTTCGGCAGGTGCAGGACGAAGGGCGTTTCTGGCACGTTCGTGCTCGTGCAGTGCGGCCCGAGGGCGTCGGCGACCGAGCGAACCGCGTACTCATGCTCCTCCAAGTCCTTGCTCGAGCGCGCCAGTGACGCTGCCAACGCGAGGTCGTGCTCGTCGTCGCCCGTGCGGCGGATCGTGCCGGCCAACACTCGTGAGGTCACCAGCCCGCGTTCCAGCCGCAGCAGCATCTCCGGCGTGGCACCGACCAGGCCGTCCACGTGGAAGACCCACGTGCGCGGATAATCCGCCGCCAGCCGCCGCACGAGCCAACGCGGGTCCACCGGCCGCTCCGACTCGGCGACCTCCTCGCGGGCGAGAACCACCTTGTCCAGCGCGCCCCCGGCGATGCGGGCCACCGCTCGCTCGACCGCCGCCTGCCAGGCCGGGCCCGGCAGCGCGCCGTCGAAGAACGTCGCGTCACCGGGGAAAGCGGGGCCGGGAGCAACGTTCGGACCGACGTCGGCGCTGATGACGCCGAACTCACCGACGTCGGCGCTGATGACGCCGAACTCACCGACGTCGTCCTGGTTGCTGATC
>JBDTWM010000182.1:0-3966 GCA_040006675.1 Dermatophilaceae bacterium
GCCGACGGCGTGTCGCACGAGGGCGGGTCGGCTGGCGGCGTGTCGCACGAAGGCGTGTCAGCTGGCAGCGTGTCGACGGGGAGCGCGTCGGGCGACGAGGCCGCGGCGGTCCCGTCCAAGTGACGCGTCCACCGTGCATCTGACGGCTCTGGACGACGCGGCGTGGACCAGCCCGTGGCGGCATCGGGCCGTGTCTGACAAGACGCTGCTCAGTCTGGGCCTGGTCCTGACGGCGTTGCTGTCCGCGCCGGTGCCGGGAGGCATCCTGGTGGCCGCCGCGTCGGTGGCCTGCCTGCTCGGTCCGGCACGGCTGCCGGCGCGGCTGCTCGTCGGCGCCATGACGCCGCCCGCCGTCTTCATCGCGATCGGGTCGTTGTCGGTCGCGGTATCGGTCGGAGCGCCGGTGGCCGACGCCTGGTGGTCGTTCGGCCCATTGTCCATCGGGACCGCGTCGCTGGCCCGGGCCGGCGGTCTGTTGGTGCACGCCGTGGCGGGCACCCTGGCGATCCTGGTGCTGGCGACCACCACCCCGATGGTGGACCTCCTCACCTCTGCCCGGGCACTGCGCATCCCGAACGCCTGCCTGGAGGTCTCTTCCCTCATCTATCGGCTGCTGTTCGTGCTGCTCGACACGGCCCACACGGTGCGGGAGGCTCAGCAGGCGCGCCTCGGGGACTGTCCAGCGCGCCGCCCGGACCTGGGGTTCCGAGGCCGGCCGGCCATGCTGCGGATCGAGGCCGCCGGGTCTGCTGCGGGCACGGTGCTGGTCCGCTCGTGGGCGCGGGCCGAACGGCTCACGGACGGGCTGACCGGGCGAGGCTACGACGATGCCCTGTTCACCTTGCCGGTGAAGCGGCCCCGGTCGGCGCGTTTCGAGGTGGCCACGGTGGTCGTGATCGGGGCCATCTGGGCGGCCGGTATCGCGTGGGCCCAGCTCACCGGCGGCAGCGTGGTGAGGTCGATGTGGTGAGCATCGGGGCGAGCGAGCACACCGGTCAGCCCGCCAGCGAGCACGCGTGCGTGCTGGCGGCGCGGGATCTGGTGTCGGCCTACCCGGGCCGGGAGCCGGTGCTGCGCGAGGCGTGTGTCGCGTTGCGGGCGGGGCGGCGGACCGTGCTGCTCGGCGCCAACGGGTCGGGCAAGACGACGTTGCTGCGGTCCCTGTCGGGCGCGCACCGCCCGGACGGCGGCGTGGTCTCGTACCAGGGCGTGCCGGTGCGGTTCGACCGCGCGGGGCTGCGTGAGCACCGGTCCCGCGTGCAGCTCGTGCTACAGGACCCGGACGACCAGCTGTTCTCTGCGGATGTGAGCCAGGACGTGTCGTTCGGCCCGATGAACATGGGTCTGTCCGAGCAGGAGGTGCGCGACCGGGTCGCCGAGTCGCTGGATCTGCTGGGGGCGGCTCACCTCGCGCAGCGGGCCACGCACCACCTGTCGCACGGGGAACGCAAGCGTGTCGCGATCGCCGGCGCGGTCGCGATGCGCCCCGCCGTGCTGCTGCTCGACGAGCCGACGGCGGGCCTCGACCCGTCGGGGACGACGGGGCTGCTGGAGGCGCTGACGCGTTGCGAAGAGCGCGGCACCACCGTCGCGCTGTCGACGCACGACGTCGACCTGGCGTTGGCCTGGGGCGACGATGCCGCCCTCGTGGTCGACGGGTCTGTCCACTCCGGGCCGGTCGAGGAGTTGTTGGACGACGCGGACCTCCTGGCGCGGGCGCACCTGGCCCGGCCCTGGCCGCTGGAGACCGCGCGACGCCTGGGGTTGGCGGGCCGCCCGCGGGACCTCGACGCTCTCGTGGCCCTGTTAGGAGGCTCTCGGTGACAGATGGGCGGACGTCGGTGCCGTCAGGCGAGAGGCGACGTCAGGAATCGGTGGGCAACGTCAGGGACCACTGCACGACGGGTCGCAACGGCTTCCAGCCGAGCAGGGAGCCGAGCGGCTCGGCGGTCTCGACCGCCAGTCGAGTGAGGGTGCCGCCGTGGATCCGGTAGGAGCTGACGAGGACGTGTTCGGTGTCGAGGGTGACCGCGTGAGCAACGAACCTTCCCCCGGGACGAAGCGCGCCCAGCGCGGTGGTGATGGTGCCTTCGCTGCAGCCCCCGCCGACGAACACGGCGGCCGGGCTGTCCTCGCGGGGGTGCCGCGCGGCGAAAGCGGCGAGGTCGGTGATGACGTCGCCCTCGATCACGCGCAGCTGCCCGGGGGCGGTGAGCCGCTCGGCGTTGGCCCGGGCGCGCGCGGCGCGCTCGGCGACGCGCTCGAACCCGACGGCCCGAGCCGTCGGCCCGCCGGCGCGGCACCACTCGATAGCGATCGAACCGGCGCCCGTCCCGATGTCCCAGAGGAGTTGGCCGGGCCCGGGACGCAGCTCGGCGAGCGCGCAGGCGCGCAGTGGCCGCTTGGTGACCAGGCCGTCGTGCTCGAAGGCGTCGTCGGGCAGGCCGGGACAGGTGCCGAGGGCGACGAGGCCGACGGGGGAGATCGGGCGCCCGGGCGGGGGATCGGTCACGGCGGCAGCGTACCTGCGTCCGCGGCCCAGAGCGGCAGGTACGTCGCCGCCGCGGCGGACGCCGAGCTCACGTCCGTACCATCGCCAGACGATACGGGCGTGAGCACGCGGGAACTGCGGGAGCAACCGTTGGTGATCGTGCACACCGGTGACGGCAAGGGCAAGACGACGGCCGCGCTGGGGCTGGCGCTGCGGGCCTGGTCACGGGGGTGGTCGATCGGCGTCGTGCAGTTCGTGAAGTCCGGCAGATGGCGCCCCGGCGAGCAGACGGCACTGGCGGCGCTCGGCAGGCTGCACGAGCAGACGGGTGAGGGCGGCCCGGTCGCGTGGTACCAAGCGGGGACGGGCTGGACCTGGTCGCGCTCGTCGACCGGGGAGCACGCCGACGAGGCCGTGGCCGCGGCGCGAGAGGGATGGGCTCGCGCCGCCGAGCTGCTGCGGTGCGAAGCGCACGACCTCCTGATCCTGGACGAGATCACCTATCCCCTGCGGCGCGAATGGCTCGACACCCATGAGGTGGTCTCGGCGGTGGTCGGGCGGCCGGGGCACCAGCACGTCGTGTTGACGGGCCGTGGCGCTCCCGAGGAGCTCCTGCGGATCGCCGACCTGGTGACGGACATGACGAAGGTGCGGCATCCGTATGACGCGGGTATCCGCGGGCAGAGAGGAATCGAATGGTGACCAGCAGGCCCGCCGGGGAGCATCGCCTACCGCGGCTCGTGGTGGCCGCCCCGGCCTCCGGGCACGGCAAGACGACGATCGCCTGCGGCCTGATGGCCGCGTTGCGACGCCGCGGGCTCGCGGTCGCACCCGCGAAGGTGGGTCCCGACTACATCGATCCGGGCTATCACTGGCTCGCGGCCGGGCGGGTCGGGCGCAACCTCGACCCCGTCCTGGTCGGCGAGGAACGGATCGTGCCGCTGCTGCTGCACGGCGCGGCGACGCCGCAGCCGGCGGACGTGGCGGTGATCGAGGGCGTGATGGGGCTGTTCGACGGGCGGCTGGCCTCCGACGGGTTCGGCTCAAGCGCGCACGTCGCCACCCTCACCGCGAGCCCGGTGCTGCTCGTCGTGGACGTCCGGCACGCCTCGCGCACGTTCGGGGCCGTGGTGCACGGGCTGGCGACGTACGATCCCGCCGTGCGGGTCGGGGGTGTCCTGCTCAACCGGGTCGGCTCGGTCCGGCACGCGCAGGAGGTGCGTCGCGCCGTGGAGGGCGCCGGCCTGCCGGTGCTCGGCGTGCTGCCGCGCGACGAGGCGATCTCGGCGCCGTCGCGACACCTCGGGCTGGTGCCCGCCGCCGAGCGTGCCGAATCTGCGGCCGTGCTGGATGCGCTCGCCGAACGGATCGCCGCCGACGTCGATGTGGACGCGGTGCTGGCGCTGGCGCGCACCGCCCCGGATCTGACGGGCGAGCCCTGGGACGCCGCGCGAGAGCTGGGCAACGCGCGAGAG
>JBDTWM010000183.1:0-3868 GCA_040006675.1 Dermatophilaceae bacterium
GACGGCGACGCAGGCCAAATCATCGCCGAGGCAGAGCGACCATGACCAACAGTCCTACGTCGCCGCGGGGCACCACGTGGAAGGGGTTATCCCGACGTCGGGATAACCCCTCCCACGTGGTCAAGCTCGCCACCCAGGCCGTCGATGAGGCCCGCCGCCGCGTCCAGCAAGCCATCACGGACATCGTGGCCGCACAGGCGACCCGCTCTACGGCATCCTTTGACCCCAAGTCCCCTCCGGCGCGATGACGCCGTCCCACCAAGCTCGCTTCAGCGAATCCAATAGCTCGTCCTGCGAGTCTCGAATTTTACCCGTTAGGTCTCTTGCGAAGAGACGAGACACTCCTCAGTTTGGTCTATCGGTCAGAGCCGCGGCCGTCGGGGCCTTTGGCGCCGGTGACATCGATGGTTGCGGCTGCGCCCAGCAGGCTGGTGACCAGGGTGAGTCCCTGACGATTGAGGCGCGATCTGTCGTTGACAAGGCGCCGTCACTCACTGCCGACGGTCACACTGACCTGTTTCAGCTCGAATGTCGCATTTGGCGGGTTTGGCCACTCGGCCTTCAGGGTGCCGTTCAGCGACTCGATCCAGGCTTGATCGGTCGGGGTGGACGGCCTGCCGAAGTGCTGCGCGATCGCCACCAGGGCCATGAACCGACGGGTGCCGGCGGCGATCATCTGCGACCCGTTGTCCGACACCGCGAGCAGCAGTGGGCTGACACCGTCCTCTGCGTTGGGGTCGACCCGACCTGACGCCGCCAGAGCCATGGCTTGGGCCAGCAGGCCCTCTGCCTCCAGGGCGGTGGTGAACGCCGCCTGCACCTGGGTCGTGGTTTCCTCACCCGAGACCAGGTGGGTGAGCCACTTGCGGGAGACGAGGTCCTCGATGATCAACACCTTCGCCCCGCAGCGGGTGAAGTGGGTCGTGTCGTAGATCCAGATCGAGTTCGGCTTGTACGACGCCCAATCGGGGAACGGCCGCCGCTCTGCGCGCGCCGGGCGTGGGAGCGGACGAAAGTACTTGTCAGACTCGATCAACACCCGCCGCGCCGTGGACGGTGATGCCCAGAACCGGCCCACGTAGGAACCCCGGTGCGCCAGCCGACGATGGGACCGATCCCGCTCGCCCCACTCGTCGAACACCGCCAGAATCTGGGCGATCTCGTCGGCCAACAGCCGGTTCACCGCGGCCCCGCCCGGCCTGCGGTCGGCCAGCTCCGTGCGGCGTCGCGGGCGTGGATGCTTTTGGACTCGTAGTGCGCGGCTGGTCAAGGAGTGCCGTCAGGAGTTGCCGCAGGATGGTGACTTGGCTGCGCATGTGACCGTTGTCGTCGGTGGCGCGGCTGAGGATGAACGCCCCTTCGAAGGTGACGAAGAGGTGGTCTGCCAGGGCGTCGGGGTCGATGGTTGAGGAGTCGGGAAGGGCGTCGCGCAGCAGGTGGCTCAGCTCGTCACGCCATGCGGTGATGGCCAGCTCGATGTCGGCGGTGGTCCCGGAGGTGACAAGGTCTCGTTCGGTCAGGACAGAGACGTAGAGGCAGCTGGACTGCGCAGACATGAGCTCGTCGGCCCCGAGCTCGAAGAGTTCGACGAACGCCAGCACCCGGGCGGCAGGGGAGAGATTCAGAGCCCGCACGTGCGCGACGGCTTCGTCAAGTTGGGCGACGTCAGCGGCGGCGTACCGCTCGACCAAGGCCTTGGCCAGGTCGTTCTTGCTCGGGAAGTGGTGGAAGAACGACCCCTTGCTCGACTGCGAATCGGAGATCACCCGCTCCACAGTTGTGGCCGCGAACCCGTTGTCGATGACGAGGCGCTCGGCGGCATCGAGGATGCGCTGGCGGGTGGGCGATCCGTCTCGTGGCATAACCCTGTTGTATCAGACTGTTTGGTCTGCTTCACTAGACCAAACAGTCTGATCGAGGGATGTGGATCACCGTGACACACACAGGACTGGACCTCCTGCCCGCCCGCTCATACGTCACCGACGGCGGGATGGAGACCGACCTCATCTTCCACCACGGCGTGGACCTGCCCGAGTTCGCCGCCTTTCCGTTGCTCGACTCCGCTCATGGCCGCCACCTCCTGAGCAACTACTACGCCGGCTACCGCGCCGTAGCCTGCGCGGCAGGCGCAGGTCTGATGCTGGAGTCGCCGACTTGGCGCGCCAACCCCGACTGGGGCGCACGGGTCGGGTACGACGATACGAACCTCGAGCGCGTCAACCGTGACGCGATCGACTTCCTGCGGGACCTGGCGCGGCTCTGGTCGGTCGCGGTGTCCACGATCCTGGTCAGCGGGATGATCGGCCCACGCGCCGACGGCTACCGGGCCGACCAGCGGATGGACGCGCAGGAGTCCGCGAACTACCACCGCCCACAAATCGAGGCCCTGGCCGGTGCCGATCTCGTCACCGCGTACACCCTCACCCACGCCGGGGAGGCCATCGGTATCGCGACCGTGGCCCGCGAGGTCGGTGTCCCAGTCGCGATCTCCTTCACCGTGGAGACCGACGGACGCCTGCCCGACGGATCAACTCTGGCCGCCGCAATCGAGACCGTGGACCAGCACTGCCCACCGGACTGGTTCCTGGTCAACTGCGCACACCCCGACCACCTCGCTTATGCCTTCGCCACCGACGCAGGCTCATGGCTGACCCGCATCGGCGGGGTCAGGGTCAACGCCTCAACCCTGTCCCACGCCGAACTCGACGAAGCCACCGAACTCGACGACGGCGACCCCGTTCAACTGGCGACAGCCACCGACCAACTCAGACCCGCCCTACCCAACCTCGCCATCGTCGGCGGCTGCTGCGGAACTGACGCCCGCCACGTCGCCGCCCAATGGGGAGTCACGAACCCATGAGCAGCACATCAGAGCCCTGCGCAGGAGACGAACTGTGACGACCCGACCCCGGGATCAGTGCGGACGTGTGGTGACCGTGCGCGAGGTCACCGACCAGAACTGGCGACATGTCGCCGATGTGGCGTCGTGGGCAGCCGCCCGTTTTCCGGACACTGATTTAGTGTTGTTCCGGCCGGATGCTGCGCGGGGCCGATCGTCGTGGGCTGGCGGCGTCGGGTGCAGGGCTGATACGTCCCGTTGAAGCGCACCAACGGCCGTCCGGGCTGGGTACGGGCGCCGATCTCGATGACTTCGCCGATGACGAGAACGTGGTCGCCTGCCGCGATCATGGCGTGCCGCTTGCAGTCGAGCCACCACAGCGCCTGGGTCAGGACCGGCGCTCCGGTGTTGGGCGCCGGTTCCCAGTGGACGGCGTCGAATTGGCGGACCCCGAGCGGGCGACGGCGACTGGCGAAGTGCGTGGCCACTGCTTCCTGCTCTTCGGCCAGCAGCGCCACCGCGAAACCGGTCGCGGAAGCGAGCAGGCGGTGGGTGCGGCTGCCGGCGGTGAGGGCCACCGTGACAAGTGCTGGGTTCTGCGACACCACGGTGAAGGTGTCTGCGGTCATGGCGTGGCAGTCCCAGCGGTGCGCGACCGACACCACGACGATGGTGCGGGCCAGCAGTGCGCCGTTGGATAGCAGCGGTGCGGTGCGCGCGGGCAGTCCCCGTAACACGGTGGGTTCTGCCGGTTTGCTCCCGGGTGTGTAGGCGGGGCCAGCCACGTGCGTCATGACACCTCCATTTTTTCGCGGCTCGATCGTGATCCGAGCCTGGTGAGGCTGGGCCGGGGTGAGTTCAGCGTCGCGGCGACAACCAAGGCGGCAGGCCAGTCCATCAGCGTGAGCCCGAGCTCGGGTTCGCAAGAGGGGACCCCGTCGACGGTGAGGTTTGAGGTGATGGCGGGGTTGTCGCGACGTGCTGGGGACCGCCGTCGTGGTCCTTCATCGCATGAGCGCACCCCGGTGG
>JBDTWM010000184.1:0-3832 GCA_040006675.1 Dermatophilaceae bacterium
CCTGCCTCAGATCAGCACTTCACGTCGGCGTCGGCGAGCTTGCCCTGCAGCAGGTAGGCATCCACCGTGTCGTCCACACACTGGTTGGACCGGTGGTACGCGGTGTGGCCGTCGCCGTCATACGTCAGCAGCCGCGCCTTCGCCAGCTGCGCGGCCAGATCCTGCGCCCACGCGTACGGCGTCGCGGGGTCGCGTGTCGTGCCCACCACCAGGATCGGGTCAGCCCCGGTCGCGGTGATCTTGTGTGGCGAGCCCGTCGCGGGCACCGGCCACTGCAGGCACGACGAGGTTTCGCCCATGAATCGGCCCCACGTCGGCGCGACCTTCTCGAACTCCGCCAGCCGCGCCGCCCGCGTCGCGTCGGTCTCGGGCGGGGTCGGCCGGTCCAGGCAGTTCACCGCCACGATCACCTGCATGAGGTTGCTCACGTAATGCCCGGACGCGTCCCGGTCCACGTACTCCGC
The DNA here is from genome assembly GCA_040006675.1 of Dermatophilaceae bacterium. GTDB lineage: Bacteria > Actinomycetota > Actinomycetes > Actinomycetales > Dermatophilaceae > Austwickia. The sequence continues at coordinate 465 of JBDTWM010000184.1, forward strand.
CCCGAGCGCGAACAGGTCCGTCCCGTCGCCGGCGAGCACTGATCGCAGCGCGGTCGTCAGCCGCGGCCACGACCGCTGGTCGTACATCACGTCCACCATGCCCAGCGACCCCCAGCCTTCGCCGAGCTGCGTCACCCGGGGATCGGCACGCACCGGCAACGGCTTGTCGGAGAGGCTCCGCAGGATCTCGGAAAGCAGCTTCATGCCGCCGTTGACCTCGGTGCCGAGCGGGCACCCGGCCGATTTCACGCAGTCGGCCACGTAGGCGCGCGTCGCCGTCTCGAACCCCTGCGCCTGCCCCAGGTTGAGTTGGTCGGCGGTGAGCTCAGGCGCGATCGCCCCGTCGAGCACGAACCGCCCGACCCGGGAGGGGAACAGCTCGGCGTACGTCGCCCCCAGGAACGTCCCGTACGACTTGCCCAGGTACAACATCTTGTCCTGGCCGAGCGCCGCCCGAGCCACGTCCATGTCCTTGGCGACGTCGACCGTCGACACATGCGGCAACAGCTGCGGATACTTCTGCTCGCACGCCGCCCCGAACTCCTTCGCCATCTGCGTGAGCGCCGCCCGCTGAGCCGGCGTGTCGGGCGTCGGATCCAACGAGTTCATCGCGTCCATCGTCGCGTCGTCGACGCACACGATGGGATTCGACTGCGCGACGCCGCGCGGGTCGACGCCCACGATGTCGTACGCGTCCCGCACCCCCGTCGTCACGATGAAGTTGGCCGCCTTCGCGTAGTCGACCGCAGAGCCCCCCGGGCCACCCGGGTTCACGAACATCGCCGGTTTGCCGGCGCCGCCGCGCGCCTGCACCTTCAGCACCCGCAACTTCAGCGTGTCGCCCGAAGGATTCGCGTAGTCGACGGGCACCTCCAGCCACGCGCACTGCGCCTGCTCGCAGGCAGACCAACTCAACTGCTGCGAGTAGAAGCGGGCCAGCCCCTCCTGCCCCGCGGGCGGCACCGTCGCGGACGACGCATCCCCGATCGTCGACACCGACGCGCTCGCCTCCGAGCCCGGGAGCGGGCCCAACGAGCACGATGCCAGCCCCAACGCCAGGGCGCCCGCCACCGCGATGCTGCGAATCGTCCGGCCTCGCTTCACGTCATGCCCCTATCGTCCGCCCCGCCGGCGTGCCTGCTGGCGTGATCGCGTGGCCAGGCTACCCGCCGTGACGGTCTCAGCTGCCCCGACGCTGGACCCCACGCCGGGTCCGGCGGCCGACGACGCGAGCACATCCGGGCTCCCGGGCACGGCTCAGTGGCGGCGCGGCAACCGCAGCGACACTGCCATCGCCTCCAACGCGAGCAGCGGAGGTACGTTGGCCGCGATCCGCTCCCGCGCCACGCCGATCGCGTCCATCGCCGCCAGCAAGCCGACCTCGTCGAACGCCCTCGCGACGATGTCGACGTCGCCACGCAGATCCTCGTTGATCAGCCCCACCGGGGTCCCGAGGCGCAGCACCAGAGCATCCCGATACACCCCCAGGAGGTCCACCAGCGAACGGTCCACCACGTCGCGGGCCAACCGCGTGGCCCGCGCCTTCTGCTCGCGCTCCAGCGCCGCCACTTGAGCCCGCACGTGCGGTGGTTGAGTACGGGACCCCGCGTCGGCGCCCAGCGTCGCGAACAGCCGCTCCTTCTCAGCCCTGTCGCGCTCCGTTATCGACGCCCCCGATTCTTCCGCGGCGATCCCGGCCAGGTCGCTTGCCGCCGCGACGGCATCGGCCACGTCCTCGATCCGCCCCGCGAGGCGGAGGACGTCACGCCGACGGATGCGCGCACCCTCGTCGCGAGCCAGGCGCCGCGCCAGGCCGACGTGGCACTGCGCGGCGCGCGCCGCGTACAGCGCCATCGGCGCCTCGATCCCGTCGCGGCGCTGGAGCAGGCCGGCCACCGCGTCAACCGGGGGCGTCCGCAGCCGCACGTGCCGGCATCGGCTGCGTATCGTCACGATCACGTCCTCCAGCGACGGGGCGCACAGCAACCAGACGGTGCGCTCTGCCGGTTCTTCCAACGCCTTGAGCAGCGCGTCCGCGGCCCGCTCGGTCAGCCGGTCAGCGTCCTCCACGAGGATCACCCGCCACGGCCCGACGCTCGGCCGCAGTGCGGCGACGCCCGCCAGCTCCCTCGCCTGCTCCACCTTGATCGACAATCCCTCGGTGGCGAGCACCGTCACATCCGCGTGCGTCCCTTCCACGGCCGTCCGGCACTCCCGACACGTCCCGCACCCATGCAACGGACACTGCAGTGCCGCAGCGAACGCCCGCGCCGCAGTCGACCGCCCCGACCCGGGCGGGCCGGTGAGGAGCCACGCGTGCGTCATGGCCGCCGGGTCGTCCACCGCTCGGCTCAAGGTGGCGACCGTCACCGATTGGCCGACGACGTCGTCCCAGACGCTCACGGTGTCACTCCGAACCAGCCGGTGGACTCCAGTCGTGCCGCCACGATCTCGCCGATCGAGTCCGCCGACAGCGCGCCGTCCACGACGAGATAACGTTCCGGCGCCGACCGCGACAGCTCCACGAAGCGGGACCGCACCCGCTCGTGGAACTCCGCAGCCTCCGACTCCATCCGATCGACACCGCCCCGCCGACACCGACGCGCCGCCCCCACCTGCACCGGCACGTCCAGGAGCACCGTCAGATCCGGGAGCAGACCCGCAGTCGCCCACATGGACAGCTCGCGGACCTCGTCGGCGCTCAGTGCTCTGCCCGCGCCCTGGTAGGCGATCGACGAGTCCATGAACCGGTCGGTGATGACGTCCTGCCCCGCCTCCAAGGCCGGACGGATGACCGTCTCCACATGATGGGCCCGGTCCGCGGCAAACAACAACGCCTCCGCCCGGGGACTCACGCACGGCCCGTGCAGCACCAGCTCCCGAACGGCCCGGCCCAGCTCCGTACCGCCGGGCTCCCGCGTCACCACGCACGACCGTCCCCGCCCGTCCAGCCACCGTGTCAACCGGGCGATCTGGGTGGACTTGCCTGCCCCGTCACCACCCTCGACCGCGATCAGCACCCCGCGGGAATGCCGACCGCCCGCCGGTGCCAACCCGGCGCCCTCGTCAGGCTCGGCAGCGCCCGCGGGGCCGCGCTCATGGCCCGCCGCGAACCGGACCGGCTCAGGGCACACGGCGGACGCTCCCCCGTCGAGGTGAAACCGCCGGCTCTCGCTCACCCTCGCAGCGTAGGACAGGCCACGGTCATCGCTCGCTCGATCCTCGTCAGGCGTACAACCGCCCACTCGTCAACGCGAGATCTGCGCGTCCCCGACCGCCTGGTCCGTACGAGCGCTGAGCAGCGTCTGTGCGAGTGCAGCGACATCCATGTCGGGAGCCTCTCCTTCGTCTGGGGCGCGCGGCGTCGT
>JBDTWM010000185.1:0-3829 GCA_040006675.1 Dermatophilaceae bacterium
TGCGCGTATTGCCCGTACTGCCCGTAGGCCGGGGCCGGTGGGAGGCCGGGAGGCGTCAGGGTGCCAGAAGGGGCCGATACGTCGGGAGGCTGGTAGGAGCGTGGGGTCGGCGCGCCCGGCGGGGGGAGAGGCGGCGGAGTGGGCTCCGGGTCGCGGCCGTGCTCAGCATCCGTCGGATCGGTCGGTCTGCTCACGATGCCCCCCAGTCGTCGCGGTGTGAGCGTTCACGGTACGCCGACCGATCGGGCGGACCCTTCCGCGATCGGCGCGGCGGTCGATGGTTCCCTAGAGGTATGGAGCTCCGCGCCACGGGCGGCATGTCACGACGTCGCGCGCCACGCAGTCGGGGAGCCCTCGTGGCCGTCGCGGGCCTGGTGTGCCTCGGGGCGGTCGGGCTCGGGACCCAGGCGGCCGGTCAGAGGGCAGGTGCTCCGGGACCGTCGGCAGGTCAGGTGGCCGGGGCCGCGGCCGAGCAGGCGTCGCAACAGTCGACGGCAGGTCCCGGATCGACGGAGCGCCCGGCTGGGACGCCCGCGCAGGTCCCGCAGCTGCAGGCCCTGACCACGCAGTCTCTTGGTTGGGAGGCTCCTGCCGCGAAGTCATCTGCCCCGAAGTCACCTGCCGCGCAGATCCCGGCCGCAGGATCGGGGCTGCCGACCGCCGCCGAGCTGGCCGCCGCCCGGGCGGACGTGGACCACCTCTCGACGCGGGCGCTGGCCGGCCAGGTGATCGTCGCGGAATACACGGGAACCGGAGCTGGCGACATCCCGTACCTCATGGGCCAGATCGGCCTCGGAGGTGTGATCGCAATGGGAGGCAACGTACCGTCCTCCCCGTCCGCCCGCGTCGACGCGCTGCGATCGGCGAGCGGCGCCGCGCGGGCCGCCATGGCGCGCACCGAACGCGACTGGCCGCCGCTCGTCGCCGTCGATCAGGAGGGTGGCGTGGTCACGCGGGTGGCGGAGCCGCTGACGCGGTTCCCGGCGCCGATGGCCGTGGGCGCGGCCGGATCCGCCGAGCTGGCGCGTCGGGTCGCGCTCGCCTCGGGGCGAGAACTGCGCGGGCTCGGCTTCACGATGGTGTTCGCGCCGAGCGCGGACGTGGGGGACAGTACGGACGCGGTGATCGGGACACGGGCGCTGGGATCGGAGCCGCACGCTGTGGGGGAGATGGCGACGGCGCTGGTACGCGGGTATGTCGATGCCGGGATCGTGCCGGTGGCCAAGCACTTCCCCGGGCACGGACGCCTGGCCACCGACAGCCACGCCGACCGGCCCGTGCTGCCCGGATCGCTGGAGATGTTGGAGTCGGAGGTGCCCGGCTCTGGGGCGGGGACTGGGTCTGGATCAGAGTCTGGTGCTGGATCTGGCGCCGCGGCGAGGTCCGAAGCGGCGGGGGACGTGGCGCCGTTCCGTACCGTGATCGACGCGGGCGCTCCCGCCGTGATGGCCGGGCACATCGTGGCATCGGGCATCGACCCCGAGGCGCCCGCCACGCTGTCGCGGCCGCTGCTGACGGAGGTGCTGCGGGAACGGTACGGATTCCGTGGGCTGGTGGTCACCGACTCCATGGCGATGGGGGCGATCACCCGCTATGTGACCGCTCGTGACGTGGGCGCCCGAGCGCTGGACGCCGGCGCCGATGTCGTCCTGATGCCCAGCGACCCCGTGGCCGTCCGCGATGGGATCGAGGCGGCCGTGACGTCCGGGGCGTTGTCGCGGGACCGGTTGGTGGACGCAGCGGCCCGGATGGTGGCGACACTACGGGCTGGGGCGCGGGGCGACAGCGCGTACCTGTCCTCCGCCTCATCGACCCCCGCCACTCCCGGCGGCCCAGCCGGCCCGTCGGTGAGCGACGCCCCCGGCGGCAACCGGCGGGTGGCCGACGACCTCGCGGCCGCGTCGATCACTCAGGTCAGCGGCGTGTGCGGGGCGCGGTTGGTGGGCCCCTCGATCGTGGTTCGCGGTGGGACGTCGGCGGACCGCGCGGCCCTGACGGCTGCGGCCCGGCGGGCGGGACTGCCGGTGGGCCGCTCCGGTGCGGAGTCGACGAGGGTGACGCTGCTGGGGGGTCCGGGATGGTACGCGGGAACCGATCACGCGGCCGAAGCCCGGGCCACGCGCTCCGACGTGGTGGTGGCGACGGACAGCCCAGCGTATCTGGGGATGGCCCGCGGTGACGTGGCCAAGCTGGCCGTGTGGGGTCGCACGCCGGCCACGTGGGACGCCCTGGTGGCCGTCCTGCTCGGTCGCGTGGCGCCGGGACGTCTGCCGGTGCCGATCCCCGGCTCCCACCTCGGCGCCGGGTGCTCTGCCGACTGACCGCGCGAGGTGGCGGGTGTCGAGTTGGGTGCTGAGGTGGCCGGTATCGAGGTGGCAGGTGTCGTGGCAGATGATGTGGTGTGGACACCCCGCATCACGTGTCATGACATCTGCCGTGACGGGCGTCCACCGTGATCCACCGCGCCAGCCGGAGGAGTCCCATGAACATCCAGGTCCTCACCCCGCGAGAGGTTCCGCTCGGGGGGCCGCGCGCGATGACAGTGCGCAGGACGCTGCCCTCGAAGGACCGATCCTTCGTGGGGGCATGGTGTTTCGTCGACCACTACGGTCCCGACGACGTCAGCCGTACCGGTGGCATGGACGTGCCACCGCACCCGCACACGGGGCTGCAGACGGTGTCATGGCTGTTTGAGGGCGAGATCGAGCATCGCGACTCCGGCGGCGTCCACGCGATGGTCCGGCCGGGAGAGCTGAACCTGATGACCGCCGGGCGGGGCATCAGCCACAGCGAGGTGTCCACGCCCGCGACACGTGTGCTGCACGGGCTCCAGCTGTGGGTGGCTCTGCCCGAACCTGAGCGGGACGCGGCGAGGGACTTCCAGCACCACGTACCGGACCTGGTCACCGTGCCCGGTGCCTCGGCCCGGGTCTTCGTCGGGTCGCTGCCGGGGCTGGATGGCGCCGCCTCGCCCGTACGGACCGCCACCCCCCTCCTTGGCGCGGAGATCCTGCTGGAACCCGGGACGGCCTGGGAGCTGGCGACCCAGGAGTCGTTCGAACACGCGATCCTCGTCGACCGCGGCAATGTCACGATCGACGGGCAGCCGGTGGCACGCGGCGAACTCGGCGTCCGCGACGCCGGCGCCGACCGGATGGTGCTGGCTCACCCCGCCAGTTGCGGGCCTGACGGCGGGGTGCCCGCGCGAGTGGTGCTGCTGGGCGGGGAACCGTTCGAGGAGGCGATCGTCATGTGGTGGAACTTCGTCGGCCGCACGCACGAGGACATCGTCCAATATCGGGCGCAATGGCAGGCTCAGGACGAGCGCTTCGGGCGGGTGGAGGGCTACGAGGGCTCCGAGGGTCACGTGTCGAGGCTGGGCGCGCCGGAACTGCCGCACGTCCGTCTGCGCCCGCGTGGCCGCATGGGCATGAGCAACCGGCTCGCCGACGTGTCCCGCAGCCACGGAGGCGAGCACGACCGAGGGGTTCGGGCACACCGTAAGTGAGGCGAGGCAACCCGGGGAACGCGAACCCACCCCGGCGAGGTGCGTCGGCCTCACGTGATGCGCGTTCGCCTCCAGAGGGGAGCGGGCCACATCGTTGGCCCCCCCGCCGTCATCGGGCCGTGTAGCCGCGCAGGCGCCGGGCCAACGGCGTCGTGCCGTGAAACGGCAACAACCGCGACACCTCAGGCTGGCTCCGCCCGATCTCGTCCGCGATCTGCGACTGGCCAGGTCGCCACGAAACCCCTGATGAACTGCATAGATGTGTGGCGCGCCCGGAGGGATTCGAACCCCCAACCTTCTGATCCGTAGTCAGATGCTCTA
>JBDTWM010000186.1:0-3813 GCA_040006675.1 Dermatophilaceae bacterium
GCGCCACCTCCAACGGCGAGTCGTCCGGCCGCGACGGCGTGACCACGGCGGGCGGCGCCGCGGGCTCCGAGCTGGTCCCTGGCGCCGACCCGGGCTGGTCCCACGCCGATCAATCGGTGGCACTCGGCAAGACCGTGCATCTCATCACCAAGAAGGACCACGTGGCCGTCGACGTCACCGTCACGAACGTCCAGAGGGATGCGTCGGCGGTGCCGGCCACGCTGCTTCCCACCCAGGGGCACCGGTTCGTGGCCGTGTCGTACACGGTGCACGCGCTGGGGCCGTCGACGTACGAGCAGCCGGCGACCGCGCAGCTGTGCCGCCTGTACACCGCCGACGGGACGGCGTACCGCCCGTCGTACTTCATGGCGGGCAACGGCCAGGCGCTCGACGCCTACCCCTTGGTGGCCCCGGGCACGACCGTGACGGGATGGGTGCTCTTCGAGATCCCGATCAACTCCGAGCCCTCGTCGGTGTCGTACTCACCGACGGCGGAGTGGCGCCTCTAGCGCGCCCGGCTCAGTCGGCTTCCCAGCCTTCGCACCAGTAGTCGGCGGCGCCGGCGCGGCGCAGGCTGACCAGGTATCCCCGCTCGTCGGTGGGATCGATCCAGTCCACGCGGCCCACGGGCGCGGGCACGTCGGTGGAGGGCGCATACGCGGTGGTGAGACACACCAGCCGGAGCGCGCCCTCCCAGCGCGGGGTGCGACACGCATCGCCGGTCGCGTCTGTGGGTTCGTCGGTACGGGTGAGCCTGAGTCCGCGTCCGGCGGCGGCGCGCAGCAGGGCGATCAGGGCGGCGTCGTCCGGGTCGTCGAGGCGCACCAGGTGGTCGGCGATCGCCTGGCGGATGCGCCGCTCCTGATGCTCGGCGGCGACCGCGGTGGCGTGGGCCAGGCGGGCCCGGGTGCGGCCGGCGGCGTCGAGCGGCTCGTACCCCTCGATCAGTTCGGTCAGGATCTCGGCGGGGGTGTCCGCGTGCACCGAGGCGCCGGCGGGCAGGCCGAGGACGTGTGGCCATTCGGTCCCGTCGGGGCGCACGGGCAGGTAACCGCAGCAGCCGGCGTGGTGGTTGACGATCTTCACCCGATCAGTCTCGCAAGCGGAGAACGCCCGCTCCCCCCGAACGCCGCGCTCAGCAGCGCGCGGCCGCCCAGGTGCGGTAGCCGCCGTCGAGGTTGCGGACGTTCCGGCCGTGCTGGGCGAGCAGCCGGGCGGCGACGTGGCCGCGCAGGCCGACGGCGCAGTGCACGATGAGGTCACCCTCCGGCAGCCCGTCGACGCGGTCGCGCAGCTCGTCGACCGGGACGTTGACCGCCCCCGGGATCGCTTCGGCCGCGTACTCCTCGGCGGTCCGTACGTCGATGAGCTGGGCCCCGGCGGTCAGCGCCGCCTCGAGCTCGTGCCACTGGATCGTGTCCGTCATCCCGGTCGTCATGTTGTCGGCGATCATCCCGAGGAGGTTGATCGGGTCCTTCGCGGCGCCGAACTGCGGGGCGTAGGCCAGTTCCAGATCTGCGAGGTCGCTCGCCGTGAGACCGCCCCGCATCGCCGTGGCGATGACATCGATGCGCTTGTCGACACCGGTCGGCCCGACCCCTTGGGCGCCGAGGATCGCGTCGGTCTGCGCGTCGATCAACAGCTTGAGGCTCATCTGGCGGGCGCCGGGGTAATAGCCCGCGTGGTCGGCAGGGTGGGTGTGGATCACCCGGATCGCGCGGCCCGCGGCCCGCAGGCGCTTCTCGTTCCAGCCCGTCGCCGCGACCTGCAACCCGAAGACGCCGACGATGCAGGTGCCGAGCACCGACGTGGCGGTGGTGTCGCGGCCGGTGATGACGTCAGCGACGAGGCGGCCGTGCCGGTTTGCGGTCTGGGCCAACGGGACCATGGCGGCGCTGGAGTCGATGGCGTCACGCTTCTGGGCTGCGTCGCCGACGGCGAAGACACAGGGGTCGCTGGTGCGCTGCGCATCGTCCACGACGATCCCGCCGCGGGCGTTGACTGCCAGCCCCGCCTCTGCGGCCAGGCTGCCCTCGGCGCGCACGCCGATGGCGGCGACCAGTAGGTCCGCCGCCACGGTCGATCCGTCGTCCAGGGTCGCCAGGCGTCCCTCGTACGAGGTGACCTGTGCCCCTGTGCGGACGGTGACCCCTCGCTCGGCGAGGCGCGCCGCGACGAGGGCCGCCATCTCGACGTCGAGCGGGGCCAACACCTGGTCGGCGAGCTCTGCGACGGTGACCTCCAGGCCGCGTTCGACGAGGTTCTCCGCCAACTCCAGCCCGATGAACCCCGCACCCATGATGAGAGCTGCCCTCGGCGCGGGCGCCCCGAGGTCCGCGTCGACCCCGGCGACAGCTGCGAACAGCCGGTCGACGTCGGCGATATTGCGCAGTGGGAGGGCGCGATCCGCCCCGGGAAAGTCCGGCACGAACGGTGCCGCACCTGGGGACAGGACGAGGGCGTCGTAGCGCTCCTGCGATTCCCGGCCGGTGGAGAGGTCGAGCACCGTGACCTCACACGCGTCGCGGTCGATCCGTAGGACCTCGTGGCGGGTTCGTACGTCGATGGCGAAGCGGGTCCGCAGGCTCGAAGGCGTCTGTAGCAGGAGGTCGTCCCGGTCCTCGATCACCCCGCCCACGTAATAGGGCAGACCGCAGTTGGCGAACGAGACATACTCGCCGCGCTCGAAGACCACGATCTGGGCTCGTTCGTCGCGGCGCCGCAGCCGCGTGGCGGCCGACATGCCACCCGCGACGCCGCCGACGATGACGACCTTCAGTGGCCTCACGGCGTCATCGGCCGAAGAGGCGCGCGAAGAACCCGTCGGAAGTACCGCTTCCGCTCCCGCCGGCGGCGAGCGCCGCTGCGGTCGTGGTGGGGTTGCAGGTGCAACGCCTGGGGGTCGGGACGCCGGCCATGACCTGGTCGACATGTTGCCCGCAGCCGGCCCAGGTGGTCTTGTGGCAGGACGGGCAGGTGACGGCGTGGCACATGGGGGTGCTCCTTCGGGCGGTGGGTGAGGGGTCATAACCAGCATACCCCTGGGGGTATCCAGAGACAAACCCCACCCGAGGCAGAGCGCGCGGGAGGCGAACCGACGGTGCGCGCCCGGGTTCGATAGGTCACTTCTCGGTCAGCGGAGTCGGCGCGGCGAGCGGTGCGGACCCCGTCGCGACGGCGGCACGGATCGAGCGGCCCACCTCGGGGTCGATCGAATCCCAATACCAGAAGGCCCGCTCCAGCACGTCGCCGGTGACGCCGTCGAGCAGCAGCCCAGAGACGTTCGCCACGAGCCGTTCACGCGCCGCGTCGTCCATCACGTCGCGCACCAGCACGCCCGCCTGAGCGAAGTCGTCGTCGTCAGGTCGCAGGGTGTAGGCGGCGCGGACCATCTCGCCGTCGGCTTCCCACCCGTCCTCCACGCGCCCCTCGTAGTCGGCGTACGGGCGTCCGGCCGAGTTCGCCGCATACGTCGCCTTGCTCCCGCTGTGCTGATACCGCATCGGCCCGTCGAAGGTGTAACGGTTCAGCTTCTCAGCGATCTCAGGCGCCGGCTGGTTCACCGGCAGCTGCTCGAAGTTCGCGCCGAGCCGGGCGCGGTGCGCGTCCGCGTACGCGAACACGCGCGCCAACAGCATCTTGTCCGGGCTGACGCCGATCCCGGGCACCAGATTGCTGGGCGCGAAACTCGCTTGGTCGATCTGCGCGAAGAAGTTCTCCGGGTTCTCGTTCAGGGTCAGCTTGCCGACCTCGATGAGCGGGTAGTCGCTGTGCGGCCAGATCTTCGTCAGGTCGAACGGGTTGAACCGGTAC
>JBDTWM010000187.1:0-3799 GCA_040006675.1 Dermatophilaceae bacterium
GCGGATGAGTCGGCCGATACGCCGGGTTCTGTCGAAGGCGATCATCCATCTCGGGTGACTGTTGCCAGGCACCTCTAGCGACCTACCCGTGCGCTCGGGCGGGCAGCCCTCAGGCGCGCACTGTCTGGTCTTGCTCCGGGTGGGGTTTGCCGAGCCGCCCCCGTCACCGGGGGCGCTGGTGGTCTCTTACACGCACCGTTTCACCCTTACCCGCCCTCCGGTCGCCCGGTGGGGGCGGGCGGTCTGTTTCTCTGTGGCACTCCTCCCGCGGGTCGCCCCGGGTGGCCATTAGCCACCACCCTGCCCTGTGGAGCCCGGACGTTCCTCGGCGGCAGACCCTACCGGCGAGGTGCCCGGGGGTGGCTGCCGACGCGACCGCCTGGCCGACTCATCCGCGTCAGCCAGTCTAGCTGCCATCGGCCAACCCGCCGTCACATCATCCCCGCGAGGTGAACTGCTCAAGGGCCGCAGCGACGACTGCGGCCACCCCGTCCTCGTCGTGGTGGGGGGCGACGGCCGCCGCGGCGCCCAGGACGTCCGGGTGGGCGTTGGCCACCGCGAAGGCCGTTCCGGCCCAAGCGAACATCGGCAGGTCGTTGGGCATGTCCCCAAACGCCCACACCTGCTCGGGGGGCACCCCGCGCTCCGCGCACCACCGCGCCAGCGCGTCGGCTTTGTTGACGTGGGGAGGGGTCAGCTCGAGAAGGCCGACGGCGCCCGAGTAGGCCAGATGCGCGCCGCCGCCCACGACGTCTGCGGCGACCTCGTACAGGCTGTGCGCGTCGACTCCTCCGCCGCGCCCCAGCACCTTGCCGACCGGTTCGTCCCGTGCTTCCGCGAGCCAATTTTCCAGGCTGTCGACCGCGAGTCCCGGGTCATAGGCCGGGTCAGCCTCGAAGTGGCGGTCGCGGACCATCCTGCGCGCCGTCTCGACGGCCAGTTGCATGTGGGGGAACGCCTCACGCAGCCGGGCCACCAGCGTCGCCGCGCGGATCGGGTCGAAGGCGTGCGATTCCAACACGGTGAGATTCGACAGGTCGACGACGAAGGCGCCGTTGCAGGCGAGCACGACACCGCCGGGCACCCGCATCTGCGCCAGGCTCCTCAGCCACCGCGGTGGTCGCGCCGTCACCAGCACGTACAACCCTCCCGCCGCCACGTACGCCTCCAGCACCGCGGCCGTGCGGTCCGAGATCGCGCCGGCCGCGTTGAGCAGCGTGCCGTCGAGGTCGGTGGCAATCACCTTCGGGAATGGCCGAGCCGCGACCGCCCGGGTCCAGCCCTCAGCCATCGCTCCGCCTTGTCGGTTTCCCCGGCATCGTCAGGTCGCCGGACCCCGGCTGATCGAACGGTCCCGCCGGCTCAACCCGTTCCACCAGTTCGAAGACGACCTTTCTCGCCGCCAGGTCGGTACTCACCAGACGTACGCCCACGCGGCTGCCGACCTGAGCGGGGATACGGACCCGCGCGAGGACAGCCGGCTCTTCCAGCTGCACGGTGCTGGAGTCCTCTCGCGAGTCCACCACCGTGGCCTCGAACTCCTCGCCGACCAGCGGCTCGAGCACGGCGGCCTCCACGGCGTCCGTGCACGCGCGGGTCACCGCCGACGTGAGCCGGCCGCTGTCGCGCATGATGTCGGGCAGGCTCGCGAGCGCCTCGCGAGCCCATCCGGGCACGTCGCGTCCCGCGCACAGCGCGGCGCAGATCACGAGCCCGAAGCGGTCGACGAGCCGTCGTAGGGGGGCGGTCACGTGCGCGTATGGCGCGGCGAGCGCGGCGTGCAGCGTCTTCTCGGGCGCCGCGCCGTCGAAGGGGGTGTACCCGGCGCCGCGGAACAGCGCGGTCGCCGCGTGCAGCAGCGCGAGGTCGCGCGGGTCGGCGCGATCAAGGCTTCGCAGGAACTCCCCGTACGCGACGTCGGGCGACCACATCACCCCGAGAGCGGCCGCCCGCCGACGGAACCGTTCGACGTCCTCCGGGCGGGGTGGCGGCATGGTGCGCAATACGCCCACGCCGCCCTCCAGCATCATGTCCGCCGCCGCCATCCCGGTCATCAGGGAGATCTGGGCGTTCCAGTCCTCGACGGGCACGGGCGGTCGGAAGCGCAGCCGGTAGCGCCGGGCGCGCTCCTCGTCGCCGATCTGCACCACCTCCTGCTCCGGCCTGGGCAGGCTCGCGCCACCCCGCTCACGCTCCAACGCGATCCGTCGCTGCCCGATCTCGCTGAGCAACTCCAGCGGGCCGTCCGGCGCCGCGGCGCCCACCCCCGCGTCGACATCCCGCTGCGTGCCGAGGTAGTCGAGACGGGCCACGCTGCGCACGATCGCCTGGCGGACCCGGGCCTCACCCACCCGACCGTCGCCGTCAAGGCGCATGTCCCACACGAACGCGGGCCGGATCCTCCCTGGCAGCAGGCTCGTCGCGCCCTCCGAGAGCTCCCTCGGGTGCAGGGGTGCGGTTCCGTCGGGCAGATACACCGTCTCGCCGCGCCGGCGGGCCTCGGCATCGATCGTCCCGCCGGGTGCGACGAACGCAGGCACGTGGGCGATGGCGTAAAGGACCCGGTACCCGGCGCCGTCGCGTTCCAGGTACAGCGCCTGATCCAGGTCCAAGCTGCCTGGAGGGTCGATGGTGACGTACGGGACATCGGTCTCATCCGGGAACCTGCCGGGCGTGATGACGCCGCGGCCCGGGCGGTGGGCCGCGGCCGCGCGCGCCTCCTGGAGCACCTCGTCGGGGAAATCGCCCGGGACCCCCAGCTCCTGTCGGATGCGGGCGAACGCCTCTCGCAGCCGGGCGCCGTCGGCGCCGTGATCCGAGGCGAGGACGACGCGGCGGTGGGCCATGCCCTCACGATAAGAGGCTCTCGCCCACTCCGGCGCAGGCATCCGTCCCAGGGTGTCTCGCACCACGCCGCCGCGAAGCGAGGGCAAGGCCCGGATGCGCACGCGGCGCTCGCGCGTGGGCCGGGTGTCGCACGCGCCGGGCCGCCATACCCTCGACCCGCACGCGCCGGCCGTGTCCGCGTACCGGCGACATCACGGGATGCTGCACCGGGCGTTCGATGACGGCGCTCGGGCTGCCGGTCAAACCCGCGTCGGGACGGACGTGCTGACGGTCGCCACGGCCGGCGCGCATGTCAGCGCAGGTGCGAGGTGTCGTTCACGAACTCGACGAGGACGCCACCGTCGCGCCAAGTCTTGAGCGAGGTCAACGACCCGGGCGTCAGGGCCAGCGACCACGCGCCGGCGGCCGACATCTGGAGGCATTCGCCCAGCAGAACGAGGAGAGCAGCCCGGTGGCTCACCACCACGATGGCGCGCTCGTCCTGCCGCGCGTCCTCCGCGAGCCCCCGGAAGGCGGCCAGCACCCGGTCGCGCAGCTGCGCGCGGGACTCCCCGCCGGGGCGTGCGTACGACTCATCCAGCCGCAGGTTCCGGTACGCCTGCGGATCTTCGGCCAGGACCTGCGCGGTCGTGCGGCCCTCCCAGTCGCCGAAATCCTGCTCGTCCCAGGCGGGGTCGGTCTCCGGCTCGAGGTCCAGCTCCCCGGCCATGACGGCCCCGCTCTGGCGCGCCCGCGACAGCGACGACGTCACGAGCCGCGCGGGCACCTCACCGAGGAATGCGCGCACGCCGTGGGCCGCGGCGACCGCCTGCCGGCGCCCCTCGACGGTCAACGGCGCGTCCGGGCCGCCGCGCCCGTCGAGCAGGCCGGTCAGGGTGTGTTCGGTGAGACCGTGCCGGACGAGTACGATCCGGGCCGGCGGACCCACATCCGGCGGACCCACATCCGGCGG
>JBDTWM010000188.1:0-3791 GCA_040006675.1 Dermatophilaceae bacterium
GTCGAGCCGGTCCTGCTTGGCCCGGACGATGCCCTCCAGCACCGGGTTGACCGCCTCCAGGTGGGAGGGGTTCGCTGCCAGGTAGACCCGTGTGGTCTTGCCTTCCTCGGAGGTGAAGATGCCCTCGGTACCAAGGTGGTATTTCACATCGCCGGAGCCTTGCACCGTGCGCGGGTCGGGGGTGCCCTCGAATTCGCGGAAGATCTGCGCGTAGCTCTTGCCCGCGATGTTGGCCAGCACGTTGAGGCGGCCCCGGTGCGGCATGCCCATGCATACCTCGTCCAGGCCCTCGTCCGCGGAACAGACGAGGATCCGGTCCAGGATCGCGATGACGGATTCACCGCCCTCCAGACTGAACCGCTTCTGCCCCACGAACTTCGTCTGCAGGAACGTCTCGAAAGCCTCCGCAGCGTTGAGCCGGCGCATGATCCGCAGCTGCTCGTCGCGGGGGAACTTCGCCGCCGAGACCTCGAGCTTGCGCTGCATCCACTCCCGTTGGTCGGGGTCCTGGATGTGCATGTACTCCACGCCGATGGTGCGGCAGTAGCTGTCGCGCAGGATGTCGAGGATCTCTCGCAGGGTGGCCCGGTCCTTACCGCCGAAACCGCCCGTCGCGACCTCACGGTCGAGATCCCACAGCGTGAGACCGTAGGTCGCCAAGTCGACGTCCTCGTGGCCGCGCATCCGGTACTCGAGCGGGTCCATGTCGGCCAGCAGGTGGCCGCGCACCCGGTAGGCGTGGATCAGCTTCTGCACCCGGGCGGCCTTGGACAGGTCGCCCTCATGCGTGGCGTCGAGGTCGCGCTGCCAGCGGATCGGCTCGTACGGGATGCGCAGCGAGGTGAAGATCTCCTCGTAGAACTCGCGAGCCCCGAGCAGCAGCTCGTGGATCGTCCGCAGGAACTCCCCAGATGTCGCTCCCTGGATGATCCGGTGGTCGTACGTGCTCGTCAGGGTGACAAGCTTGCCGATGCTCGCGCGGGCGACCGACTCCAGGGAGGCACCCTGCCACTCGGCGGGGTGCTCCATCGCACCGACCCCGACGATGCAGCCCTGGCCCTTCATCAGCCGCGGCACGGACTGGACCGTCCCGATGCCGCCTGGGTTCGTCAACGAGATCGTGGTGCCCGCGAAATCGTCGACGGTCAGCTTGCCGCTTCGAGCCTTGCGCACGACGTCCTCGTACGTGTTCCAGAAGTGGTAGAAGTCCATCTTTTGGGCGGCCTTGATGCTGGGCACGACGAGGGTGCGGGTCCCGTCCGGCCTCGGCAGGTCGATGGCGATGCCGAGGTTGACGTGGGCCGGCCGGACGAGCTGGGGTTTGCCCGCGTCGTCGGTGGCGAAGCTGTTGTTCATGTCGGGCAGCTCGGTGAGCGCCCTCACGACCGCAAAGCCGATGATGTGTGTGAAGCTCACCTTGCCGCCGCGGGTCCGGCGCAGATGCTCGTTGATCTGGATGCGGTTGTCCATCATCACCTTGGCCGGCACCTGGCGCACCGACGTAGCGGTCGGCACGCTCAAGCTCATGTCCATGTTGGCGACGATGCGGGCGGACGGGCCGCGCAGGGGGGTCACGGTCTCCTTCGCGTCCGCCACAGGCTGCGTGACCGGGGGAGTCTCGCGCGGCGTGAGCGTCCTGGTGGCGCCGGAGGGGGAGGTCGACGCGCTGCCCTCCGCTGGAGCCTTGGCCGCGTCGGACACCTGACCGGTCACCGCGGGGGACGCGCCCCGGGTGGGCGCTGCGTGCGGAGCGGGCGCCTGGGCCTGAGCGGGCAGGGTCACCGACGGCGACGCGTCGGGCGCGGTGGCAGAGCCGGCGCCGAGCGGCGGAGCGGGGGCGGGCTCGCGACGGGTCGCGGGGGCGCTCGGGGCTTTCTGGGCCGATGATGCGGCGGTCGACGGGCGATCTGCCGGGCGCGGCGCCGTGGCGGTCGCCGAGCCGACTGCGCCCGCAGTCGCGGTGCTGCCGCCGCGGGCCGCCCCCCTGGCGTCGGCGGGCCGGTATCCCGCGAAGTAATCCCACCACGCCTCGTCGACGGAGTTCTTGTCCTGGAGATACTGCTCGTAGAGCTCGTCCACGAGCCACTGATTGGGACCGAAGCCGTTCTCGTTCAGTGGGGGAAGGTCGGGCACGACGGCTTCGCCTCTTTCCTCACGTCGTCTCCGGCGGGGCCGGGGCGACTCTAGGGGGACGGCCGAGGGGGCGGCCGAAGGAATGGCCAGCTGCGACGGACCAGGTCCGCGGCGCGCATGATGGCTCGTCGTCACGTATGCGCCGTCGTGGCTCGTCGCGGGACCCAGTATGTCTCGAGCCAGGTTACCTTTCCCTGACCGAGAGACAACGGACTTGCGCGTGGCAATCGCGCCGCGCGGGAGAGCTGCCCGGCCCGCGATCCATAAGATGGGGAATCATGACCGAGTGGTTGCTCATCGGCGTCGGCGTCCTGCTCACCCTGGGGACCGCCCTCTTCGTCACCGCCGAGTTCTCGTTGGTCGCGCTCGACCGGTCACGGGTCAGCAGCGCGGCCGAAGCGGGTGATGCGGGCGCCCGCGCCGTTCTGCCGTCGCTGCGCACACTGTCGACGCAGCTGTCCGCCGCGCAGGTGGGCATCACCCTGACCACGCTGGCGCTCGGCTACCTTGCGACGCCCTCCGTGGGCTTGTTGCTGACCGGCCCCCTCACCGCCCTGGGGGTGCCCGCCGGAGGCGCTCTCGCCGCGGCCTCCATCGCCGCCCTCGTGATCGCCACACTCTTCTCGATGGTGTTCGGGGAGCTCGTTCCGCAGTTCCTCGGCATCTCCGCGCCGTTGCCGATGGCCAAGATCGTCGCGGCCCCGGTGCGCGGCTTCGCGCACGTGTTCCGGCCTCTTATCCTGCTCCTCAACGGCTCGGCCAACGCGCTCTTGCGGCGTATGGGTATCGAACCCCAGGAGGAGCTGTCCGCCGCGCGCACCCCGCAGGAGCTCGTACTGGTCGTCCGCCGCAGCGCCGCCGCCGGCGTGCTGGAGGAGGATGTCGCTGAGCGGATGACCCGCTCCCTGAGCTTCGGCGATCGCACGGCCGCCGACGTGATGACCCCTCGCATGCGCTGCGTGCCCGTCGACCGCACGGCCACCGTCGAGGACATCGTCCAGCTCGCGCGCCGTACCGGCCACTCGCGCTTCCCCGTCCTCGGCGACGACTGGGACGACGTCGACGGGCTCGTCAACGTCAAACGCGCCATCGCTGTACCGCGGGAGCGTCGCGGGCTCGTGCCCGTTTCGGGGCTGATGGTGGCGCCCACCTTCGTACCGGAGACGATCAGCCTGCACCCGCTGCTGCTGCTGCTGCGTCGGGCGGGACACCAGATCGCGATCGTCGTCGACGAGTACGGGGGCACGTCGGGCGTCGTCACCCTGGAGGACGTCATCGAGGAAATCGTCGGGGAGGTCGCTGACGAGCACGACCAGCTCAGGCTTGACGCCTTCCGCGACGGCCACGATCGCTGGGTCGTGCCAGGTCTGTGGCGTCCCGATGAGGTGCGCCACCGCATCGGGGCGAGGGTGCCGGACAACTTCGCGTACGAGACGCTGGGTGGCTTCATGATGGCGGCGCTGGGCCGCCTCCCCGAGCCCGGCGACCAGATCACCATCCCGGGCTGGACGCTGCGGGTCGATGCCCTGGACGGGCGGCGGGTCGAGCGCGTGCGGCTCATCCCCCACCGCGAGGTGACCGAGGCGTCGGAGGCGTTGGACGCGACCGACGAGACCGACGAGACCGACGAGACCGACGAGACCGACGAGACCGACGAG
>JBDTWM010000189.1:0-3746 GCA_040006675.1 Dermatophilaceae bacterium
AAGACATCGCACTGTTCACTGCCGAAGGAATCGAGGTCGTCGTCGCATGATCGTCACCTTCACCGCCAACCCCAGCCTGGACCGGACGGCAGCTCTGGCGGCCCCCTTGCGCCGGGGCGCCGTGCACCGTCTCGCGTCCGTGACGGTGGAGCCGGGCGGCAAGGGGGTCAACGTGGCTCGGGCGGTCCGGCTCGCCGGGCATGACGTCCTCGCGGTGCTCCCCGCGCGATCGCGCGACCCGATCCTGTCGCTCCTCGAGGAGCGGGGGGTGCCGTTCTCCGCGGTCGACGTCACCCACTCCGTCCGCATGAACCTCACCCTGACCGAGCCGGACGGCACCACGACGAAGCTCAACGAGCCCGGCGCCTCGCTCGGCGTCGACGACGTGACCGTCTTGCAGGCCGCTCTCGTGATCGCCGCGCGACGCGCCTCCTGGGTGGTCCTGTCGGGGTCGCTGCCGCCCGGTGCGCCCGTCGACTGGTACGCCACGCTCGTGCATACCCTGCGGCCCTTCGGCTGCAAGATCGCCGTCGACACCTCCGACGAGCCGTTGCGCGCCCTCGCGGGCGCTCTCCCGGGCGCGACGCCCGACCTGCTCAAACCCAACTCCGAGGAGCTCGCGCAGCTGTCCGGGGCCGACGGCCACGAGATGGAGGAACGCGCCGCGGCCGGCGATGTCGGCCCGGTGATCCAGGCTGCGCGGACGCTCGTCGACACCGGCGTGCGGACGGTGCTGGCTACGCTCGGCGCCGCCGGCGCGGTGCTGGTCGATGCCGAAGGCGCCTGGCTGGCCACTCCGCCGCCGATCACTCCGCGCAGCACGGTCGGGGCGGGCGACTCCTCGGTGTCCGGCTACATCCTCGCCGACGTAGAAGGCACCGACGCGCCGGGGCGGTTACGGCGTGCGGTGGCGTACGGCTCCGCCGCCGCGACCCTTGCCGGGACGACCCTGCCCTCGCCGTCGCAAATCGACCTTGACGGCGTCACGATCACCCGGGTCGAGGCGTGAATCCCCCGTCACCCGCACGCGGAGACGCCTTCGCCCGGCCTCACCGGCTGCCCGAGTCCACCTGAGCAGACACGGACAAAGCGCCCCCCGGCAGCCCGGGCTGTCCGGGGTGCGCCGCACCTGACCCCTTGTGACCTTCTCCTCCACGGAAGGAAAGCCCATGACCACACCTCCCCCAGGCGGCCTACCGCTGGTCGCCCGCGACCTTGTCCGGCTCGACGTCTCCCTCGGCGTCGCCAAGGACGACGTGATCCGATCGCTCGCCGTCATCGTCGCGGATGCCGGCCGCGCGGACGCGGCCGGCCTGGCCGCCGACGCGCTCGCCCGCGAGGGCAAGTCCGCCACCGGCCTGCCCGGCGGTTTCGCGATCCCGCACTGCCGGTCCGCGGCGGTCTCCGCCGGATCGATTGCGTTCGCCCGACTCGCCCAACCCGTCGACTTCGGCGCCAAGGACGGCCCCGCCGACCTGGTCTTCCTCATCGCAGCGGCGGAGGGCGGCGGTGCCGACCACATGAAGCTGCTCGCCAAGCTCGCGCGGGCCCTGGTCAAGAAGGACTTCCTGGCGGCGCTACGGGCCGCGAACAGCGAAGACGAGGTCGTCGACCTTCTCACGGGTGTGCTGGAGCCGACACCGAAGCCCGACGTCACCGCCGCGCAGGGCCAGGCGGCACCCGCGGGGACCGACGACGCCGTCACCCCCGTACCGGCGGCCGCTTCGGCTGCGGGCGGGGCGCGACACGTCCTGGCCATCACCGCCTGCCCGACCGGGATCGCGCACACGTATATGGCTGCGGACTCCCTCGTCGACGCCGGCAAGGAGATGGGCGTCGACGTCCAGGTCGAGACGCAGGGTTCGGCAGGCACCACTCCGTTTACGCCCCAGCAGATCGCCTCGGCCGAGGCTGTCATCTTTGCCACCGATGTGGGCGTGAAGGGCAAGGAGCGCTTCGGTGGCATGCCCGTGCTCGAGTCGAGCGTCAAGCGCCCCATCGGCGAGGCCGCCGCGATGATCACCGAGGTGCTCGCGATCGCGGACGACCCGAACGGGCGGCGCCTCGTCGCGGCCGGCGCGGGCCGGGCGGACTCCAGCCCGGGGGCCGCTGGTGGCTTGGGAGTTGGATCCCGGCTCAAGCAGGCACTACTCACGGGCGTGTCGTACATGGTCCCGTTCGTCGCGGCCGGCGGCCTGCTCATCGCTCTTGCGTTCCTCATCGGTGGCTACCAGATCATCGATGTCTCCAAAGACACGGTCATCAACCACAGCCTGTGGAACCTGCCGGCAGAGTACGGGGGTCGCGCACCTCTGCTGGTCTATATCGGCTCGATGATGCACCAGCTCGGAACGGCGGCGTTCGCCTTCCTCGTCCCGGCCTTGGCCGGCTACATCGCCTTCGGCATCGCCGACCGGCCAGGCATCGTGCCTGGCTTCACCGCCGGAGCCGTCGCCGTACTGGTCGGGGCCGGCTTCATCGGCGGCCTGCTCGGTGGCCTCGTGGCCGGTGTCGTCGCAGCCTGGATTGTGTCGTTCCGGGTGCCGCGCTGGCTCTCCGGGTTGATGCCGGTCGTGATCATCCCGCTGTTAGCGTCGCTGATCGCGGGCGGGTTACTGATCATCTTTGGCCTGCCGCTGAAGTCCATATCGACCGGCCTGGAGAGCTGGCTCGGTGGCATGAGCGGCAGCTCCGCGGTCCTGCTCGGCATCATCCTCGGCCTGATGATGTGCTTCGACCTCGGCGGACCGGTTAACAAGGCCGCCTACTCGTTCGCGGCCGCGGGGCTCGCCGCGTCCACCCCGGCGAGCATGCGCATCATGGCCGCCGTGATGGCGGCCGGTATGGTGCCGCCCCTCGCGATGGCCTTGGCCACCCGCGTGCGTCCAGCCTTTTTCACCGAGGCGGAGCGTGAGAACGGTAACGCCGGCTGGCTGCTCGGCGCCTCATTCATCACTGAGGGCGCGATCCCGTTCGCGGCCGCCGACCCGCTGCGGGTCATTCCCTCCATGATGGCGGGCGGCGCCGTCACCGGCGCCCTGTCGATGGCTCTCGACAGCCAGGTGCGGGCCCCGCACGGCGGCATCTTCGTGTTCTTCGCGATGAACAAACCGTGGGTGTTCGTCATCGCGATCCTCGCTGGAATGATCGTTGCCTGCGCCTGCGTGGTCGTCGCCAAATCCATGGCGCGCCCGACCCCGCCCGTGCCAGCGGCCGAGGACCTCACCCACGTCCTGGCCTGATCGTTCCTCGCCACCCCGCCCTGCACCACTCTTCCGTTTCCGTCCGGGACGGACCCACAGAAAGGCACCACACATGGCCAGCAAGACCGTGGTCGTCGGCTCCGCCGTCGGCCTGCACGCCCGCCCCGCAGCGATCGTCGCCGAGGCTGCGGAGAAGTACGACGACGAAATCCTCCTCACCGTCGAAGGCGGGGACGACGACGAGGGCGTCGACGCCGCATCCGCCCTGATGATCATGACGCTGGGCGCAGAGAAGGGCGCCAAGGTCACCGTCACCTCCGACGACGCGGCGGCCGTCGAGGAGATCGCTGCCCTGATCGAGAAGGACCTGGACGCCGAGTGAGTTCGGCGGTGAGCGCACGGGCGCGGTGAGCGACCGTGCACTCCCACGCCCGTCCTGCGTCGGTGGCCGCACAGGGGTGCCCCGACCCGCAGGCACCCCCGCTGGTCGTACCCTCACTCGTATGGCCCCCACCCCGGCTGTCGTCGCGACGGACCTGACGC
>JBDTWM010000190.1:0-3685 GCA_040006675.1 Dermatophilaceae bacterium
GCATCGCGCTGATCGTCGCAGGCCTGACGTTCTTCCCCGCCCTCGCTCTGGGCCCTATCGCGGAGGCCACCCTGTGACAACCTCGTCCAGCCCGGGCACGCCGACCGTCCCAGAGGGCACCACGCGCAGCGGCGCTCCCGCGGCCATCCCATCGCTGCTCTCCACCGACGAGCCCCGCCCCACGCTCAAGCGGCGCGGCGCCCGCCTGCACCCGCCGGCCAGCCGCACCTCCCTGGCCAGCACGGCGTGGGCGTCCTTGCCCGACGCGCTCCGCAAGATGAATCCTCGTCACGTCGTGGCCTCCCCGGTCGTTTTCGTGGTGTGGATCGGATCTCTGCTCACGACGATCTTGGCGATCGCCCACCCGAGCGCCTTTTCTATCGGGGTCACCGCCTGGCTGTGGGCCACCGTCCTTTTCGCCAACCTCGCCGAAGCCGTCGCCGAGGGCCGCGGCAAAGCTCAGGCAGCGACTCTGCGGGCGGCCAGAACCGAGACGATGGCGCTGCGTCGACGCGCGGACGGCGCGACGGAGGAGGTGCCCGGCACCTCCCTCACGATCGGCGACCTGGTGATCGCCGAGCCGGGACCGTTTGCGGTCATCCCCGGCGACGGCGACGTCGTCGAGGGGGTGGCCACCGTCGACGAATCGGCCATCACGGGCGAATCCGCCCCCGTCATCCGTGAGTCCGGCGGCGATCGGTGCGCGGTGACCGGGGGCACCACAGTCCTGTCCGATCGGATCGTGGTGCGCATCACCACCCGCCCCGGAGACAGTTTCATCGACCGGATGATCGCGCTGGTCGAGGGTGCCGCCCGGCAGAAGACGCCCAACGAGATCGCGCTATCCATCCTGCTTGTCACCCTCACGATCGTGTTCCTCCTCGCGGTGGTCGCGATCGCACCAATGTCCGCCTACAGTGGCGCGCCGCAGGACGTCCTCACCCTCATCGCCTTGCTCGTCTGCCTAATCCCCACCACGATCGGGGCGTTGCTGTCCGCGATCGGCATCGCCGGGATGGACCGCCTCGTGCAGCGCAACGTGCTGGCCAAGTCGGGCCGGGCGGTCGAGGCGGCCGGCGACGTGTCCACGCTGCTGCTGGACAAGACCGGGACAATCACCTTCGGCAACCGGCGGGCCGTCGAGATTCTGCCGGTCGGGGACGCCATGCTCGAGCAAGCCCGCCGGGCTGCCTATCTGTCTTCCCTGGCCGACGAGACCCCCGAAGGGCGCTCGATCGTCACGCTCGTCGGCGGGCTCGCCAAGGGCGCAGAGGGCGCGGAGGGAGAAGACACCTCATACGAGGCTCCGGCGTGCGCCGTGTTCGTGCCGTTCACGGCCCAGACCCGAATGTCCGGCCTCGACCTGCCGGGTGACGCCGCGATCCGCAAGGGCGCGAGCACCGCCGTCGCTGCCTGGACCAAAGCGCTGGGCGGTGCCGTGCCCGCCGGACTCGGCAACGCGGTCGATGCGATCTCCGCTGCCGGCGGCACGCCGCTCGTCGTCGCCGAGCGGACCCCCGGCACCCCGGCCGCGATCCTCGGCGTGATCCACCTCAAGGATGTGGTCAAGCCCGGCATGAGGGAGCGGTTCGAACAGTTGCGGGCGATGGGCATCAAGACCGTGATGATCACGGGTGACAACCAGCTCACCGCGCAGACGATCGCTGCCGAGGCCGGCGTCGACGACTTCCTCGCCGAGGCGACGCCCGAAGACAAGATGGCGCTGATCAAGGCTGAGCAGGCGGGCGGCCGCCTGGTCGCGATGACCGGAGACGGCACCAATGACGCCCCCGCCCTCGCCCAGGCCGACGTCGGGGTCGCGATGAACACCGGTACGTCGGCCGCGAAGGAGGCCGGCAACATGGTTGACCTCGACTCCGACCCGACCAAGCTCATCGAGATCGTGGGGATCGGCAAGCAGCTGCTCATCACCCGCGGGGCGCTCACCACGTTCTCGATCGCCAATGACGTAGCCAAGTACTTCGCGATCATTCCCGCGATGTTCATGACCCTCTTCCCGGGACTGTCTGCGCTGAACGTCATGCATCTGACCAGCCCAGCCTCCGCGATACTGTCGGCGGTCATCTTCAACGCGCTGATCATCGTGGCGCTCATCCCGCTCGCGCTGAAGGGCGTCGCCTATCGGCCGGGCTCAGCGGCCGCGATGCTGCGCCGCAATCTGCTCGTGTTCGGCGTCGGCGGCGTAGTAGCCCCCTTCATCGGTATCAAGGTCATCGACGTGATCGTCTCGCTCATCCCCGGATTGGTGTGATCACCATGCGCGGCTTCACTCGACAACTTTCCGCGGCCTTCAAGATGTTCGCCTTGCTCAGCATTCTCCTCGGCCTTGCCTATCCGCTGGCAGTCACCGGGGTCGCCCAGGTCGCCTTCCGCGGGGCGGCAGATGGCTCCCTGGTCGAGCGCGACGGTCGGGTCGTCGGCAGCTCGCTGATCGGGCAAGCCTTCACGGATCCCCGTTACGTCCAACCGCGACCGTCCGCCTCCGACTACGCCGGCGACACGTCGGGTAGCGCAAATCTCTCGCCGGTCGGCAGCGAGCAGCTCACGCAGGTACGCGCGAGAGCAACAGCGCTTCACGCGGCGAACCCGGCGGCCCCCGCCGACATTCCTGCTGACGCCCTCACGGCCAGCTCCTCGGGTCTGGACCCGGACATCAGCGCGGACTACGCGGCCTGGCAGGCGCCGCGTGTCGCCGCGGTGCGAGGCCTGCCGCTCGCCAAGGTCCAGGAACTGATCGCGCAACACACGAGCGGACGCACCCTGGGTTTCATCGGCCAGCCGCGCGTGAACGTCTTGGAGCTCAACCTCGCCCTCGACGGGCGGACATGACGGCGAGGGTAAGGGCCGGTGAGGTGCCGGTCGGGCCCGTCAATCGGGGGCGTGCTCAACGGATCGTCCCCGAGCAGGCCGACTCGGCCCTCATAGGCGACAATCGCCGCGTGAGGCGGGGATCGTTGCGGATCTATCTCGGGGCTGCACCGGGCGTCGGCAAGACGGTGGCCATGCTCGGCGAGGGCCGGCGTCGCGCCGAGCGCGGCCAGGATGTCGTCGTGGGGCTGGTGGAGACTCACGGCAGAGACTTCACGGCCCAGGCCCTGGACGGCTTGGAGGTGGTGCCGCGCCGCGAGATGCAGCATCGCGGAGCGACCTTCACCGAGATGAACGTCGACGCCGTCCTGGCCCGCCATCCCCAGATCGTGCTCGTCGACGAGTTGGCCCACTCCAACGTGCCGGGATCGCCGCGGCGCCGCCGGTACGAGGACATCGCGGTGCTGCGTGACGCGGGGATCGACGTGATCAGCACGGTCAATGTGCAACACCTGGAGTCGCTCAACGACGCCGTCTTCGCGATCACCGGGGTGCGCCAACGGGAGACTGTTCCCGACCATGTGGTGCGTGCTGCCGATCAGATCGAGCTCGTCGACATGTCGCCAGAGGCGCTGCGTCGGCGCATGGCACACGGCAACGTCTACCAGGTCGAGAAGGTCGACGCCGCGATGGCCAGCTACTTCCGCCCCGGCAACCTGGGCGCGCTGCGAGAGCTGGCGCTGCTGTGGCTCGCCGATCGCGTCGACGAGACCGTCGAGCGCTATCGCCGCGACTCCGGCATCGAAACCTCCTGGCCGACACGCGAGCGCGTCGTCGTCGCCCTCACCGGCGGCCC
>JBDTWM010000191.1:0-3684 GCA_040006675.1 Dermatophilaceae bacterium
GTCGAACTCCGCTTCGCTCAGCTGCGCGGTCAGTCCCTCGGTCAAGGCCCGCGAGAAGCTGGCGATGACACCGGGGTTCCTGCTGAGCCGGGCGACGGACTCCTGCCGGGTGTACCCGCCGGACAGGGCGGCCACCCGCAGGACGCGCGGGTGGCTGAGCACCTCGCTGTGGTAGCCGTCCTGCTCGGGAAGCGTCAGCTTCAGCATCACGTCCTGCCCCTCGGCGAGCCCGTCGAGATGCTCCAGCAGCGTGTTCCTGAGCAGCTTCTCCGCGGCAGCCTTCTGGGGGCTGTGGATGTCCACCTCAGGCTCGATGATCGGCACCAGGCCGGCGGACAGGATCTGCCGGGCGACCTCGAACTGCTGGGAAACCACCGTCCTGATCCCCTCCGGGTCCGCGGTAAGCACCACCGAGCGCATCTTGGTGCCGAAGACACCGTGCTGCTTGGCCCGAGCCAAGACCTCATCGAGTCCGGGGATCGGCTTCATGAGCCGGGCGCCATGTGTCTCGGACTGGAGCCCCTTGTCCACCTTGAGGAAGGGCACCACCTGCTTCACGTTCCACAGGTACTCCGCGGAGCCTGTCTCGGCGATCTGCCGGTCCATGGTCTGCTCGAAAAGGATCGCCGCCAGGACGCGGTCCCCGCCGAACGACGCACTGGTGATGATGCGCGTGCGCATCTGGTGGACCAGGTCGAACATCGCCGCTTCATCGGCGTACGCCGAGTCCTCGATTCCATAGAGCCGCAGCGCCTTCGGCGTACTGCCCCCGCTTTGGTCCAGGGCGGCGATGAAGCCGGTGTCGGTCTTG
Source organism: Dermatophilaceae bacterium (assembly GCA_040006675.1). Lineage (GTDB taxonomy): Bacteria > Actinomycetota > Actinomycetes > Actinomycetales > Dermatophilaceae > Austwickia. Next base: position 812 of record JBDTWM010000191.1, read on the forward strand.
ATCCTGTCGAACATGTGCGTGTTCACGAGGCGTCCTTCCCAGGGTCGTGGACCCGCCACATCCGGACGCTGTGCGCGCCTGGTCTGATGCCACCAGACTCACTGGTCTGCGAGCGGTGCGGGAGGGCATTGGCCCCGCTTCAGAGACGGGCCCGAGATCAAGCGCTCGGACTGAGCGTTCCCGGGAGCGGATCCGCAGCACGGTGAACTGGCATCGGGCCGCTACTCCAGGACCTAGAGCGTAACGTGCTCCGGTCACGCCTCCTCCGTTGAGCACGGCGCGGTCCTCGTGTGGGCCTCGATGCAATACCGTTCAGTTAGTTCGCTGGGAGAGGTATTCCGGTGGGTGCTGCGGTCGGGGGCAGGCCTATCCGATGAAGGCGGACAAGGCGCTTGCCCCATCCAGTGGGTGTCGTTGTCATCACGGGGCCTCCCGCGGTCGCGGGGACTCGGCCACGTCGGTTCTTGCGGTGGTGATGAGGTCGATGGGCCGTGCGGCACCGGGGAGGCAGTGGTTGACTGCCGGGCATGATCGAGGCGTTGGTGCTCTCGGGGTTATGCAAGCGATTTGGCGCGAAGATCGCCGTGGACCGACTGTCACTGACGGTGCCTTCGGGGGTGCTCTTTGGGCTGGTGGGGCCCAACGGGGCGGGCAAGACCACCACGCTGTCGATGGCGACCGGGCTGCTGCGGCCGGACTACGGGACGGCCAACGTTCTGGGTCACGACGTCTGGACTGACCCACCGGCAGCGAAGGCCCTGATCGGCGTGATGCCGGACGGGATGCGGCTGTTCGACCGGCTGTCGGGACGAGAACTGCTGCGCTACGTCGGGATGCTGCGCCGGATCGACCCCGGCGTGATCGCCGCCCGCAGCCGGGATCTGCTGGACGCGCTCGCGCTGACCGAGGACGCGGACATGGTGGTCGCGGACTACTCGGCAGGCATGACGAAAAAGATCTCCTTGGCCTGCGCGCTGCTGCACGCCCCGCGGCTCCTGATTCTCGACGAGCCGTTCGAGTCGGTGGATCCGGTCTCGGGTGAGGGCATTCGCGACATCCTGCGCAGCTACGTCGCCTCGGGGGGCACGGTCGTGCTGTCCAGCCACGTCATGGAGCTGGTCGAGACCCTGTGCGACGGGATCGGCGTCATCGCGCAGGGCCGGGTGCTGGCGGTCGGACCGACGGGTCAGGTGTGCGCGGGCGTGCCGCTGCAGGAACGGTTCCTGCAGCTGGTGGGGGCACCGTCGGGGCACACGGGAGGTGGCTTGGAGTGGTTGCGGTCCTCGTCCGGCTCAAGCTGAGCCTGTTGCGCAGATCGTTCACGCGCAGCGGGTGGGCCGCCTTCGGGATGGTCGTCGCCTACCTGTATGCGCTCGGGCTGGTGGTGCCGCTGACGGTGGGCCTGGTCGTCCTGCGCGCCGCCCCCATCGACGTGGCGCGGGGGCTCAGCGTGTCGGGGTTCGCCGTGTTGACCCTCGGTTGGCTTCTCGTTCCCCTGCTGCTGTCAGGTGTCGACGAAACGCTGGATCCGGCGCGTTTCGCGTTGCTGCCGGTACCGGCACGACGGCTGCTGCCGGGTCTGATCGCGGCGTCGTTCGTGGGGGCTCCGGGGATGGCGCTGCTCCTGTTGAGCATCGCGTTCGTGGCGACGTGGTCGCGAGGCCCGGCCGAGGTCGTCGCAGCGCTGGTGTCCGCGACGCTGGGCGCGGTCACGTGCGTCCTGCTGAGCCGATCGTTGACGACGGCGCTGGCGGGTCTGTTGTCGACGCGCCGCAGCAAGGAGCGGGTTGCGGCCATCGTGGCGTTCTTGGCGATGTTCGTGGGGCTCGGCATTCAGGCCGCGACGTCGTGGCTGCCTCGTCTCGTGCAGACATCGACGGATCCGGCTGAGATCCTGGCGCGCGTCGCGCGCGTGGTCGCGTGGACCCCGTTCGGATGGGCTTGGTCCGTGCCCGGCGACGTCGCGGCCGGGGCGTACGAACTCGCGGGCGTGCGCCTGGCATTGGCGGTCGTCCTTGTGACAGCCCTGCTCGCGTGGTGGTCTCGGGGGCTGACTGTCGCCCTCGTCAGCCCGCCGAGCGGAGTCGGGGGGGCGCGGCGCGTACGCGTGGGGCGCGGGGTGGAGCGGGTCTTCGGCCACAGCCCCCAGGGGGCCATCGCCACCCGGATCGTTCGCTCGTGGCGCCGCGACGGCCGCGCAGCCAGCCAGATCGCCTCGCTGGTCTTCCTGCCGCTTGTGATGGTGTTGCCATCGGCGCTGTACGCGTCGGACGGGCGCCGGTGGAGCATGCTCCTCGCGGTGGGCCCGTTGCTGGCGCTGTTCGGCAGCCTCAACGCCTCGCAGAGCTTGGTTTTCGACGGGACGGCCAGCGCGTTGCACGCGCTGACGGGAGTGCCGGGCCGGCTCGACCGATGGGGCCGCGCCATGGCGTATCTGCTCCTCGTGGGTTCGATGTCTTTGGTGGCTCTGGCCATCTGCCTGACCCTCTCGCGGGAGTGGAGGTTGACGCCCGCGCTCCTCGGCCTGACCTTGTCGGTCACGGGGGTCGGCATCGGTGTGGCGTCGTGGGTGAGCGCGCTGCACCAGTGGCCGGTGCCGCAGCCAGGCGGGAACGCGTTCGCCAGGAACAGCGGCGGCGGGGCGGCGGGGCTGATCGTCGCGGCGTTGCTGATGACCGGCACGGCGCTCGGCTCCCTCCCGGCCGTGGTCCTCACGGTGTTCGCCGCGCTGGGGTCCAGCGCAGCGGGTTGGGTCGGCCTGCTCGTGGGGCCGGCGATCGGTGCTGCGGTCTTGTGGTGGGGGTGCGAGCAAGGGGGCGCGGCGCTCGACCGGCGCTGGCCGGAGGCGCTCACGGCGATGTCCCGGTGAGATG
>JBDTWM010000192.1:0-3630 GCA_040006675.1 Dermatophilaceae bacterium
GTGGACGTGGACGTGGACGTGGACATGGTTGCGGAGTCGTGGTGGTCCGTCACGTGGTGCCTCCTGGTGCGTGGGTGGCGAGTTGGGTGTCTGACGTCGGTGAGGGGATGTCGGTACGGGCGGGCGAAAGGACGTCCGACCGTGTCGCCTCCCTCGGGGCCATGAAAGGGTCGCAGATGAGCTCGGCGACCAGGGCGGTCCACCCCGTCTGGTGGGATGCGCCCTGGCCGGCGCCGGTGTCGCCGTGGAAGTACTCGCTGAACGTCGGGTGGTCGGTCCAGAGGGGCCCGTCGCCGCGGTCGCGTGGGTCGCCGGGCCGGTGACCGGCCTCGCCTGGCAGGAAGAGCGCGATGAGGCGGCAGCGCAGCTCGTCGGCGGCCTGCGCGAGGCCGATACGCCGGCCGGACCCGGTGGGCACCTCCACCTCCAGCCCGGCGCCCGCCCCCGCCGCGTACGTCCGCAGCGCGTCCACGATCAGCGCGTTGACGGGTAGCCACACCGGCCCACGCCAATTACTGTTGCCGCCGAACAGGCCGGAGTCCGAGGGGCCTGGCACGTACCTGATCGACAAGTCATGGCCGCCCATCGCCTCCGTGAAGCCGTCGCGGTAGGCGGCGGACAGGGAGCGGATGCCGTACGGGGAGAAGAACTCCGACTCATCGAAGAGGCGGGCCAGCAGCGGAGGGTACCGTCCGGCGTCCACCAGCGCCAGCGTCAGGGTCCGGTCCGCCCCCTCCCCGGTCGTCACGACCGCCTCGGTCAGATCTGGACGGTTCGCCCGCAGCCAGTTCAGGTTCCTCGTGAAGTCGGGCAGCTCCGTCGACGCCCAGTCGGGCGACAGCGCCACGGCGAGCAGCGGGACGAGGCCGACGAGCGAGCGCACCCGCACGGGCTCGGCCATCCCATCGGAGTCGACCAGCACGTCATAGAAGAAGCCGTCGGCGTCGTCCCACAGGCAGACCCCGCAGCTGCCGTAGGCCTCCATGGCCTCGGCCGTCGCGAGAAAGCGCTCCAGGCACAGCGTGGCGACGTTGTCCCACGCTGCCCCATGGCGGGCCAGCTCCTGCGCGATCCGCAGCATGGACAGGTAGAAGAACGCCATCCAGCTCGTCGCGTCCGACTGCTCCAGCCGCCAACCGGACGGCACGCCCCCCGACCGGTCGAACAGCGAGATGTTGTCCATGCCGAGGAAGCCGCCCTCGAAAAGGTCGGACCCGTCCGCGTCCTTGCGGTTCACCCACCAGGACATCCCGAGCAGCATCTTCGTGCAGATGCCCGTGAGAAAGTCGCGGTCCCACGCGCCGTCGCGCTGGTAGACGATCCACGCCGCCCAGGCGTGCACGGGCGGGTTGGCGTCGGAGAAGCCCCACTCGTAGGCGGGCACCTGCCCGTCAGGATGCTGCGACCACTCGCGGAACATCAGCAAGAGTTGATGCTTCGCGAACGCGGGGTCGATATGCGCCAAGGTCACCGCGTGGAAGGCGAGGTCCCAGCTGGCGAACCACGGGTACTCCCATTCGTCCGGCATCGAGATGACGTCGGCGAGCTCCAGATGCTTCCAGGCGGTGTTGCGGCCCTCGGGTTCGCGAGCGCGCCGACTCGCGGGAGGGGGCGGCCCGGCCGGGTCGCCGTCCAGCCACTCGCGGACGCTGTACCGATAGATCTGCTTGCCCCACAGGAGCCCCGCGAAGGCGCGCCGCGCGACGTGCCGCTGCGCGTCGTCGATGTGGGCGGGGATCACGGCGGCGTAGAACTGGTCGGCCTCTCGCTGTCGGTCGGCGAGCACCTCCTGGAAAGCTTCCCCGAACGGCGAGGCGGACCCGGCGCCGGACGCCAGGCGAAGCCGCACGGTGACGCTCGCGCCGGCCGGGATCTCCCCGAGGTCGTAGTGAAAGGCGACCTTCGTGCCGACGCCGGCCGGGTTGAGCAGGGACCGGTCGCCGTGCACGATCGCTCGGTCGACGGCGCCTTTCGGGTACGGGGTGGCGTTGCGCGGCGCCCCGTAGAGGCGGACGGCGTCGGTCTCGTTGTCGCAGACCAGCACCTCGGGGAGACGCCGGCGGGGGCCGCCGGCTGCTCCGCCGGGGTCATCGGGCAGGTCGACGGCCTGAGCGGCGCACCGGTAACTGCCGAGGAAATCATGCGTCGCCTCGACGAGCCGGTAGCCGCGCGCCTCGGGCATCCCGGAGCCGGGCGCGGCGTCCAAGGGGCCGACCCGGTCGAGGTCGGCCAACCGGGGCGTGCGCGGGTCGCGCCCCCACGCCCACGTATTGCGGAACCAGAGCTGAGGCAGCAGATGCAGCGGCGCGGGATCAGGTCCACGATTGGTCACCTCGACCGTGACGCAGACGTCATCCGGAGACGCCTTCGCGTGGGTGATCACCACGTCGAAAAACCTGTCACCGTCGAGGACGCCGGTGTCGAGCAGCTCGTACTCGTCGGCGTCCCGGCCGCGCCGAGCGTTCTCGTCGCGCAGCTGCGCGTACGGGTAGGCGGCCTGTGGGTACCGGTACAACGTCCGGGCGTGACTGTGCGTCGGGGTGGCGTCGAGAGGCCACCAATACTCCTTGACGTCCTCGCCGTGGTTGCCCTGTCCGTTGGTGAGACCGAAGTAGCGCTCCTTGAGCCGATCGTCGCGTCCATTCCACAACGCGATCGCGAGGTTCAGGAACCCGTACCTGTCGCACAGCCCGGCGATGCCGTCCTCGCCCCACCGGTACGCGCGCAGGTGGGCGACGTCGAAGGGGAAGTCGTTCCAGGCGTCCCCGTTGGCCGAATAGTCCTCGCGGACGGTGCCCCACTGGCGGCCGGCCACGTACGGGCCCCAGAGCCGCCACGGGTCGTCGTCGCGGGGCGCCTCAGCGAGACGTGCGTGCTCGACAGTGTCCGGGTGGTCGAGCGGCGTCTCGCGAGTAGTCACGATGAGCAGAATGACAGGCCGCTGAGGGTATTGCCTCTCAAGCCGACAGCGGGCGTACCGCCGCTCCCCACGAAGCTGCCCATCGAACGCGACTCGTGCGTAGGGGCGGCGTCGGCTGTCCGGCGACCCTGCCCAGCGCGAGTAGCGTTGAGGCATGATCAATGTCGCCGCGTACGTCGCCCCCGCCGCCGGAACCGCGCTGGAGAAGGCCACCATCACCCGCCGCGACGTGCGGGACACCGACGTGCTCATCGAGATCCTCTACGCCGGGATCTGCCACTCCGACATCCACACGGTCCGCGGCGAGTGGGGCCAGCGGGTCTACCCCCTGGCCCCGGGCCACGAGATCGTCGGCATCGTGCGGGAGGCCGGCTCGGGCGTCACCCGGTTCGCCGTCGGGGACACCGTCGGGGTCGGATGCATGGTCGACTCCTGTCGCCGCTGCTCGGCCTGCGGCGAAGGACTGGAGAACTACTGCCTCGACGGCAACATCGGCACCTATGGCTCGGTCGGCTACGACGGCGAGATCACGCAGGGGGGCTATTCGACGCACATCGTGGTGGAAGAACGGTTCGTGGTCCGCGTCCCCGACGGCATGGACCTGGCCGGCGCCACCCCGCTGCTCTGCGCCGGCACCACGCTTTACAGCCCGCTCACCCATTGGAACGTCGGGCCGGGCACGAAGGTCGGGATCGTCGGCATGGGCGGCC
>JBDTWM010000193.1:0-3616 GCA_040006675.1 Dermatophilaceae bacterium
CCGAGGTCGAGCTGAAGGAGCGCAAGCACCGCATCGAGGATGCCGTGCGCAACGCGAAGGCGGCGGTCGAAGAGGGCATCGTCGCCGGTGGCGGCGTGGCGCTCATCCACGCGGCGGACGCGGCGTTCGCCAAGCTGACGCTGGTCGGCGACGAAGCTACGGGCGCCAACATCGTGCGCGTCGCGGTCGAGGCCCCGTTGAAGCGGATCGCGATCAACGCGGGCCTTGAGGGAGGCGTCGTGGCGGAGAAGGTGCGCCACCTGACCGGCAACGAGGGGTTGAACGCAGCGACGGGCGAGTACGTCGATCTCGTCTTGGCAGGGATCATCGATCCGGCCAAGGTGACGCGTTCAGCGCTACAGAACGCCGCGTCGATCGCGGCGCTGTTCCTGACCACGGAGGCCGTGATCGCGGACAAGCCGGAGAAGGCCGCACCCGCGATGCCGGGTGGGGACGACATGGGCGGCATGGGCTTCTGACGACGAAGCGCATAGTGGAGGCGGAGGACCCGGGGCGTAGCTCCGGGTCCTCCGCCTCGTCGTGCGTGGGCTATTGAACGGACGTAGCCGGTTCGCCCGGAGTGGGCTTCCCCGGCGCGACGGGGCAGTCGGCGACGCGACCGTAGGATCAGGCAGACCCCGACTGAGGTTCTCCGCGTCCGGCGGTACTCCTGTGTTCGGGCTCCGCAGCCAGCTCGGCCTTCACCGCCTTCACGTCACTCTTGTGGATCTGGTGACCGAGCAAATGGGCGCGGATGGCGGCCTTGATCTGCTTCTTGCGGATATCGTCGGTGTCGCTGTCCAGCCGGAGTTGATCGGCGACGGCGACGACCTCATCAGGGGTTAGACGCCGTGGGAGCAAACCCAGCAAGGCGATGTAATCCTCACCTGGACGGCTCTGCGGATACCCCTCGCGCATCCACGCGAGCAGGGCGTTGACACGGCGCTGCATGTGGTCCTCTCTCGCGATCAGTCGACGGCGGCTTCCATCGAGGTCGAGGAGCGCACGCGTCGCGCGAGGGAAGCCCCTCGACGATGTAGGTCTAGGTTATTCGCCTGACGGCAGATTGGTCTATCTCACCTTCGGAGCGAAGGTGGGCACGATGTGCTCGAAGCTCACGGTCATCCCGAACGCTGACGCGGCAATGACCGAAATGCCAGCCGCGACGGCCAGCAGGACCGCCGCAAAGCAGAGGAAGCCGAGGACGCGCCCCATGGGTCGGGCGGGCGCGGGGGGCACCTCAGCGCCGCCGCCGGCTCCGTAGGCCATAGCGCGCACCCCGAGGGCGAAGATCGCTGGGAGTGCGGCCCCGAGGAGCAGAGAGGCGACGAGAACCTGCCAGACGGCGCCGGCGAGCAGACTCAGCATGGGTGCTTCTTGGGTCGGGGGGCGGTCGCCTCGCCCGGTGCGACCGCCGCGGGCTGCGGCCCCGGCGTGCTCGACAGCGCGGGCTGCGGCCCCGTACCGATCGACGGGGCCGTGATCGACTCGGTGGCCAGGGTGGCTCCCCCGGACGCCTCGTCGGCGCGGGAGCGGGGCTCGGTGGGGGTACCGACAGCCATCGCGTCCTTAGGAGGGTTTGGACGGGTCCCACCGTCCCCCCAGTCGTCGTTCACGTTGCGATGATCGACGGGGTCACGGCGCGAATGCACGTACATATACCCCGACAGCCCGAGCAGGATCGCGAACACCACCAGCGGACCTGCGACTTGGCCGCACAGGTGGCCGATGAACCAGGTCGCGGCTCCGACCATACCCGCGCAGGGGAGCGTGATCAGCCAGGCGGCCACCATACGGGCGGCGACCCCCCAGCGGACCTCGGCGCCCTTGCCGATGCCGGTGCCGAGGATCGACCCGGTGGCGACATGGGTCGTGGACAGGGCGAAGCCCAGGTGGCTGGAGGAGAGGATCACGGCGGCCGAGGCGCTTTCGGCGGCCATCCCCTGCGGGGATGAGATCTCCACGAGACCCTTGCCGAGCGTCCGGATGATGCGCCAACCGCCCAGGTAGGTGCCGATCGCGATCGCGAACGCGCAGGACACTTTGACCCAGACGGGGATGGCGTGGGTGTCCGTCCAGTGCCCCGAGGCGATGAGCGCCAGCGTGATCACACCCATCGTCTTCTGCGCGTCGTTCGTACCGTGCGCGAGGGAGACCAGCGACGCGGTGCCGATCTGGCCCCACCGGAAGCCGGTCTCCTTGTAACGGTTCGCCACGTTCGCGGTGATCCTGAAGACCAGCCAGGTGGCGATAGCGGCCACGAGCCCTGCCAGCACGGGGGACACGAGCGCGGGCATGATCACCTTGCCGACGACACCGTCGAGTTTGGTGCCGTCGCCGGACCAGTTGACCCCCGACCAGCCGATGCCGGCGATCGTCGCCCCGACCAGGCCGCCGAAGAGCGCGTGCGAGGAGCTCGAGGGCAAACCGAGGAGCCAGGTGAGCAGGTTCCAGACGATCCCACCCACGAGACCGCACAGCACCACGAGCAGCAGCGCATACCCGTGATCCGCGAGGTACTCCGGGCGCGGCGCACCCGAGGAGTCCTGGATCTTGATCACCGCGTTGGTGACGGTGAGGGCAACCTCGACGGACAGGAAGGCACCGACGAGGTTGAGCACCGCCGACAGCGCGACCGCGACCTTGGGCTTAAGCGCGCCGGTGGCGATGGACGTGGCCATCGCGTTGCCGGTGTCGTGGAATCCATTGGTGAAATCGAAGGCGAGAGCCGTGACGACCACCAGGCCGACCAGCAAGAGGGCTACGTCCACGACACACATTGTGGCCCGGCGTGGGCAGCGTGCATCCCCAGGGGGTCAGCAATGCCGGGCCCGCAGGGCCCCCGTCCCTGCTATCAGGGCGGATGTCCCACAACCTGAGGCAAGATATTGCGCACTGTTGCGTGGGCGTCGCCCGTGTGGCGTCCTCATCGGGCGGCCGACGCGAGGTGCCGACAGCCGCGGCTCGCCAGCCCACGAGGGGCGCGACGCGCGCTACCCGCGGAAGAGCATGGCGTTGGACTCCTCCACCTGCGCGTATTGCGCTCCCGCGCGCGACAGGGCGCCCTCGATCTCGTCGAGGGAGGCCCGCACCTGACGTTGCGTGACTCCCCAGCTGCTGACCACGCGTTGGAACCCGGCCGACGCCGACCCCCGCCAAGCGTCCTGCAGCCCGGTCAACCGGGCCATCATCGTGGCGACGTCGGACTCGATCTGCGCGGAGATCCTGCGGATATCGGTGGAGGCGGCGGTGATCTGGCCGGTGTCGACCTGGAACTGGGTGCTCATGGCGGCCTTTTCGTACGAGGGTGGCCAACCGCCCGGGCTGGCCTCGCGCTCCGGTGAGCGCGACACCTGCACGGTAGGAGGTACCGCTCGCCCTCGGCCTGTCGTCCACAGGACACCCTCTCGACGAGGGCGTCGCCCAGGGGTGTGGATGACCGGTCAGGGGACGGGTAGTTCGCCGAGGGTGACCGTCATGTCCTGGCGCTTACCGTCGCGGACCACCGAGAGCGTGACCTGGGCGCCGACGGAGCGTTCGCGGATCTGGGCGGTGAGGGACAGCCCGCTGTCCACGGACTCCCCGTCGACGGCGACCACCGCATCGCCGGCGCGCA
>JBDTWM010000194.1:0-3612 GCA_040006675.1 Dermatophilaceae bacterium
TCGGGCGGGCGGCGTGGCGGATGTTCGGCTCGACCTACCTGGCGACGTGCGCGGCATTGCTGCTCGCGTTCGACGGGCACCATCTCGTGCACTCCCGCACCGGACTGCTCGACCTCATCGTGATGTTCTTTGCGCTCGGGGCGTTCTGCGCGTTGCTCATCGACCGAGACCGCGCCCGCGAGCGGCTGGCCGACGTTCTTGCGGGGAACCCGACCGCGGGCGACGGGCTCGGGCCGTGGCTGGGAATGCGTCCGTGGCGGTGGGTCGCCGGCGTCAGCCTCGGGCTGTGTGTGGGAACGAAGTGGTCGGGGCTGTGGTTCGTCGCCGCCTTCGGCCTGATGACGGTGCTGTGGGACCGGCAGGCACGCGGCGCCGTCGGCGTGCCGCACTCGTGGGCCGGCACCCTCGTCAAAGACGCGATCCCGGCGGCGCTCACCATGCTCGGCGCGAGCTTGGCGACGTACGTGGCGTCGTGGACGGGCTGGTTCCGATCCACCGCCGGATATGACCGCGATTGGGCGCTCACCCACCCGCCGTCGTCGTGGCTGGACGGGCTGGTCCCCGACGCGCTGCGCTCCCTGTGGGCCTACCACGAGCAGATCTGGACCTTCCACGTCTCGTTGACATCGAGACACGACTACATGTCGAATCCGTGGTCCTGGATCGTGATGGGCCGCCCGACGAGCTTCTACTACGAGGGGCCGAAACTGGGCGAGCAGGGCTGTCTGGTCGACACATGCAGCGCAGCGATCACCAACATGGGCACGCTGTCTTTGTGGTGGGGCGCGGCGCTCGCGATCCCCGTGCTGGCGTTCTGCTGGGCGCTGCGCCGCGACTGGCGGGCAGGCGCCGTGCTCTGCGGACTGGCGGCCGGCTGGCTTCCGTGGTTCCTCTATCAGGAGCGCACGATCTACACCTTCTATGCGGTGGCGTTCGTGCCGTGGGTGGTGCTGGCCGTCACCTACGTCCTCGGCCTCGTCGTGGGCCCGGTCGACGCGACGCCATCTCGACGCCGCCGCGGCATCGCGTGGAGCGGCGGGTACGTGGTGCTCTGCGTGGCGATGTTCGTGTTCTGGTGGCCGATCCTGACCGCCCAGGTCATCCCCTACCAGCAATGGCAGCTGCACATGTGGTTCCCGTCCTGGGTCTGAGGCGACCCGGCACGCAACGAGCCGAAACGTGATGGGACCCGGCCCGCCCACGCGACGGCGTATCGCCGCCTCCGCCTCGGCGGACGGCTTATCGCCGGACCCGCCAGGCCGCCGCGATCATCGTGCCCATGGCCGTCACGACGATCAGCAGCAGCGCAACCGTTTGGGCGCCCCGATGCTCGTCGTCGAAGCTCGCCCACACCCCTGCCACGGCGAGCAGGACGATCCCGACCAGACCAGGAAAGAGGACCGCAGCCACCCCGCCGGGCACCCCGTCTCCCGCGCCATGCGTTGTCTCAGTGGCCAGGGTGGCGTGCGTCGACGCGGCCGACCCGGCTGCGCCGCTCGCGCGGGACGACGCACCAGGCCACCCGCCGCCAGGAGCCTCGCGCGAGGCCGGGGCGTCCGCCCAGGAGGGAACCTCGGGGGCGATGGAGCGCAGGCCGCCCGCGCCCGGCCACGAGTCCGGAGGGGGCGGAGCACCGTCGAGCGACGGAACCAGGGATGACATAGTGCAACTGTGCCATGACCCGGGAGCTGCCGCACTCATCGAAGCGGCCGCCACGTCCTGCACCACCACCGTATTCAGCAGCGTCCGTCCCGGCAGGGGCGTGGGGATCAGGACGCGCCCGGGTCCTCCGGCAGGTGCTGATGGGTGGCCACGGCGAGCCTGTTCCAGACGTTGATGGTCACGATCGCCATGAGCAGGTGCACCAGGCCCGCTTCGTCGAACTGTGCGGCTGCCTGACGCCACACCTCGTCGACGACGCCGCCGTCGCCGACGCGGGTGACGGCTTCCGTCAAGGCCAGCGCGGCGCGCTCAGGTTCGGTGAACAGCTCTGGCGCCTCGCGCCACGCGGACAGCACGTCGAGGCGGCGCTGGTCCTCGCCGAGCCGCCGAGCGTCGCGGTTGTGCATGTCCAGGCAGAAGGCGCACCCGTTGAGTTGCGAGGCGCGGATCTTGATCAGCTCGTACAGCCGGGGCTCCAAGGTGCTGTCGCGCACGTACAGTTCCATGGCCAACACGGCCTTCTGGGCGTTCGGGTCCACGGCGTGGAGGTCGAGTCGTTGCTGTTCGGTCGCCATGAGAACCTTCCTTATCAACTCACGTCATTGATTCGCGTCGCTCTTCGCTGAGTGCCCGCAGGGCGAGGGTGGAGTCGGCGTAGGCGCCGCCGACGTGTTTCAGAGTGATCCCGCGACAGCCCTTTCGTCAAGTAATGTTGGCGTTAGACCCTCGCCACGTGTGGGCGGGTGAGGTGCTGTCCTTCGTGGCCGGTGACTCAGTCTTCGGCGAGTTCCGCGAACGCCTTCTTGGTGGCGAGGTACCAGCCCAGCGATTGCTTGGGGTGCTTCCAGCGGCCTCTCATGTCATCATGGGCCGACTCGTGGGTGGCGTCACCGTTCTTGACCGCCGCTTGGTTCCGCTCGTCTCTCGTATGCATGACGATCGAGGGCACGCGTGACCGCGTGAGGCTCCCCGTCCTCCGGCCCGAGCGCGTTCACCGCGTCGCGCATGCCCGCAGGCGGGTGACATGGCCCGCCCGGGGCCGCGGGCAGGGAATCGTCGATCACCTCCCACTCGGCCAGCTGGCCGCCCGGCGTCAGCTGACCGACTGCGCTGCGAGCGCGAGAGGAGCCCACAGAGCAGGGACAGGTGAGGAACTTCGACCAAATGGTGGAGCTGAGGGGACTCGAACCCCTGACCCCCTCGTTGCGAACGAGGTGCGCTACCAGCTGCGCTACAGCCCCTTGCGGCGGAGCCCAACGATAGCACCACCCGACAGGTCCCCCGCATCGATGTCAGACGTTCACGACCCGCTTCCCCGCTGACCACAACACGTCATCAAAATCGTCCTCGATCTCGATCGGCACCGGCACTCCCCGCACTCCCGGCACTTGCGGAGCACGCAACGGACGCCGCGCGGGCGCTTTCATCACGTAGGTGGGCACCGGCACCGGGACGGGCTGCCACGACCGCTCCGCCACTAACGGGTCGCCGGCGTCGAGCCCTGGTGGCAACACCGAGGCGTCCAGCTCCCACTCCGACATCGCCTCCAGCGGCACCAAGCCCGCAATGCCCACCGGGCTCGCGTCGGAACGCTCGAACTCGTCCAACTTTCGCTTCGCGGCAACGCAGGACCGCAGTGCCAACTCCTCCTCAAGCATGGCCACGTCGAACGGAACGTCCCGCGACGAACGGAGCTTGCGCTCCCGGCGAGCAACGTAGGTCGTCGACGGACCGGTCGCCGGCCTCGTCCGTTCCAGCGCCACCGGCAGGTCCGACGCGCTCCGTCGGCCCTGCCGCACCATCTGGGCCGGCGACGATGCGGTGTCCAACGACGCCAGGCTCGCCCCCGCCGCCATTCTCCCCACCGCCAGGTGCTCCACCGCCACGCGCTGCGCCTCGTTCGACGCGGCCGCCTCACGACGGCGGCGGGCCGCCACGACCACACGACGG
>JBDTWM010000195.1:0-3607 GCA_040006675.1 Dermatophilaceae bacterium
CCGGTTGGGGGCAGCCAGAAGGTCGGCATATTTAGAGGTTGGTGAGGAACGCGAGGATGTCGGGGCCTGGAGCGTAGGTGCCGGGTGTGACCTGCGGGCCTCGGGTGCGGTCGATCGCGGCTTGCTTGATGGTCATGTCGGCGTGAAGGTAGACGTCGGTGCTGGAGGTGTTCTCGTGGCCGAGCCAGAGCGCGATGACGGCGACGTCGACGCCGGCTTGGAGCAGCCGCATCGCCGCCGTGTGTCGCAGGGTGTGCATCGTGACGTGCGTGGCCGCCAGGGCGGGGCAGCGCTCTGTGGCAGTGGCCACGTGTTTCGCCAGTCGCCGCTCGAGCGCGTCGCGGGACAGGTGCTGCCCGCGTGGCCCCGGGAAGACGGCGGCGCCGGGGCGGGTGGCCCGTTCGGTCAGATAGGGGATGAGGACAGTCAGGGTGACGGCGGTCAGCGGGGTGGCACGGTACTTACGTCCTTTGCCGGTGCAGGTCACGTGCGGGCCGGTGCCTGTGTGGATGTCGCTGGTCGTCAGGGTGGTGATCTCGCTGATCCGCAGTCCGGTCTGTGCGGCCAGGGTCAGTAGTGCTCGGTCGCGGCGCCCGGTCCAGGTGGACGCTTGCGGCGCGTCCAACAGCGCCTCGGTCTCTTCGAGGGTGAGGAACTGCACCGTCCGCGGCCTGCCGCGTCGGGTCGGGACGGCCAGGACCCGGGCGATCGTGTCCGCGTGTTCGGGATGGTCGGGCAGGGTCACGGCCAGTACGGCACGGATCGCGGTGAGCCTGGCGTTGCGGGTGCTCGCGCTGTTTCCGCGGACGGCTTCGAGGTGGTCCAGGAACGCGGTGATGGCCTCGGTGTCGATCATGGCCAGGTCGATCTTGTCCGCTGGGATGCCGGTAGTGGCCGTGAGGTACTTGATGAGCAGCCGCCAGGTGTCGCGGTAGGCCGCGATCGTGTTCGGGGACAGGCCCTTTCGGGTGTGGGCGTGGTCGGTGAAGTAGCACTGCAGGGAGGGCGCCAGGAGTGTCATGACCGCTCCTGCCGCTGCTCGAGCCGGGTCGCGGCCAGAGCCATCAGCTCCGAGGTCGCGGACAGGTACCAGTAGGTATGCGCCGTGCTGCTGTGTCCCAGCCACGTCGCGAGCAGCGTCAGGGTACGTTGCGGGTCGCCGCCGCCCCGGTACGCGGCGGCCATGTGCGCGGTGGCGAAGGTGTGCCGCAGGTCGTGCAGGCGGGGACGGGCGGCCCCGCGCGGTTGCAGCCCGGCGGTGGTCACGAGCCGGGCGAAGTGGGCTTCGATTGTGCTGCGCTGGTAGCCGGCTCCACGGAGACTGACGAGTAGCGGCCCGTCCGCGGCGGGGTGGGTCACGCTCCGGGCGGGCAGGTCGCGGTAGGTGATGATCGCCGTCACGGTGGAGGGGTGCACCGGGACCAGCCGGTCCTTTCGTTTGCTCGCCCGGATGAGTAGCACCGCGGCCGCGGTGTCGATGTCATCGGTGGTCAGTCGGAGCGCTTCGCCGATCCGTATCCCGGTCGCGGCCAGCAGCCCGATCACGGTGCGCATCGTCGCGGCCAGCAGCGGCCGTGTGAACGCCCGATCGCAGGCGTCCAAGAGCGCGTCGAGGTCGGCCTGGGAGTAGATGAACGGTGCCGCGCGTCGTGGGCCGGCGGGCAGGATCCCGGCGGGTGGGACTTGCACGTCCAGGCCGGTCGCGTCCAGGTACTTCGCGAAGGTGCGGACCGCGCCCAGACGCGTGCCCCACCAGCGCGGGTCGGCGTCGGCGGGCAGCCGCGCCCATTCGACGGCGTCGGCGGTGGTGAACGTATCCTTGCCCGCGGTGGCGAGCCAGGTGCAGAACTGCCCGGCCAGATGCTCGAGCTTGTCCAGGTCATAGCCCAGGGCGCGGCGCATCGTCAGGTACTCGCTCAGGTGCTCGTGCAAGGTGCTCATGGCCCGGGCACCTTCGCCCAGGCCGGGACCAGCGCGCGCAGGGCACCCAGGTCGGTGCGGGCGTAGACCATCGTGGTGTCGGTTCGTGCGTGCCCGAGGAGCTCACGCGCCTCGATCAGCGAGCCGCCGGCGGCGAGCACCGCGGTCGCGGCGGTGTGCCGCAGGGCGTGAGCGTGCACCGTCCCCAACCCTGCTTCGACGGCCAGGTGCGCGACGACACCGGAGACGCCCTTACTGCTGAGCCCGACCAGCGGCGGGCGGAGCCGGGTGAAGACGGCCCGGTCCGCGGCCGCCGGGCGTCCGTCCCGCAGGTAGTCGACCAGTGCCTGCCCGACGTCGGTCGGGATCGGCAGGGTCAGGACCCGCCCGCCCTTGCCATGGACCACCAGCGTCCCGGCGTGCCAGTGCAGGTCGTCCAGTCCCAGCGCGGCGACCTCCCCAGCGCGCAACGCGAGCCGGCTGATCATGACCGCGATCGCCCGATCCCTCAGGCCCGCAGGGGTGCTCGTGTCCGCGGCCGCGATCAGCGCGAGCACCTGCGCCGCGGTCAGGCCATGCGGCAGACCGGGCGCGGCTGGCGCCGGCCGGAGGACCCCGGCCGACATCGCCCGGTCCACCCGGCCGGTCAGCAACGCCCAGTCCAGCAGGCTCCGCATCGCCGAGACCAGATGGCGCCGCGAGGACAACGAGTACCCCTTACCCTGCCGGGCCACGTACCGGTTCGCCGCGGCCGCGTCGACACCGTCCCAGAGGAGGTGCCCATCGCAGTCGAGCGCCAGCTCGGCAACGAAGCCTGCGGCCCATCGGCGCGCCTCCCGCGCCCACCCCTGGCTGACCCCACGCCGGGTGCACAAGTGCCCGTCCCACTCCTGAAGCACCTGCTGGGCCGGCGTTGGCACCGTCGGCGGCGGCGGGGACGGTGGTGCCAGCAGGCCGGTTGCCAGGAGGAACTTGCGCACCGTCACGATCCGCCGCGCGGAGGAGGGATGCCGCCGCCGACCCCTTGCCTGCGAGGCCACGAACCGGGCCAGGAGCCCGGCGTCGAGATCCCGCACGCCCAAGCCCTGCCGAGCCATCCAGTAGCTCAGCCGTGCCGTGGTGCAAGCGACCGAAGCCACCGTGCCGGCCGCGTACCCCTCGTCCTGAAGCCACGCCACCAGGTCCACGACGACCTCATCCAGGGGACCTCCCCTCAGGCGCGGCCGACCGTCGAGATGACGACTCACCGGTGGGCGCAGCGCGAGCACGCCGCGAACGACCAGGAACCGCTTGACCAACGGCAGATACTGCGCAGCAGCCGGGACACTGCTGCCCGACCGTTGCCGCTCGAGATCGACGTACTGATCGATGACGTCCTCGTTCACGTCCTCGGCTCCCAGCCCTTGGCCGGTCACCCAAGCCGAGAACCTGCCGAACGCCAGAACCGCCCGGCGGGAGCGTTCCTTCGAGATCGCGGAGTCCCTCAGCCAAGCCTCCAACGGCTCAGCCCAAGCCTCCATCGGGTTCACACGATTGACATCCACACCGGCCATAGCCGCCTCCTCGGGTAGAAACCCCGAGCATCGCGCCACCGATGACTATGCCGATCTTCTGGCTGCCCCCAACCGGCTGACCTGCACCCACACCCCCGAGGTCGGCATAACCCAGAGGTCGGCATAACCGATCT
>JBDTWM010000196.1:0-3545 GCA_040006675.1 Dermatophilaceae bacterium
GAAGCGAACCCTGTCGACCCTCGGTCTCGACGGCATGACGGCCGACGAACTCGCCTCCCTCTGACGACGACTGCCTTGAGTCGGCAGTCCAGAGCGCCGGGGGGCCCGGCCGGCGCCGGAGTCCGCGATCAGACACAGCGGCTGGCCCTTCTTGACCCTCGCAGGAAGCGAGGGTGTCGATGGGGGCCGGGGTCGGGATTCGGGTCGACGTCGAATGCCCGCAGCTACCGCTCCCTCGCGAACGTGGCGGCACGGGCGCGCCGCTCGGAGCTGTGCGTAGACCTGACCAGTCCGGAACATTCCTCCGCTCGGCGCCTCGTTCGTGGATGGCACACGGGAACAGCGGGCGGCCTGGCCCGGTCTCAGGGCGACTCGCCGTGAACCGGGACGAGCGCGACTGCTCCTTCATCCTCCTGGGCGTTGTGCAGTCGCAGGACCGCGTAGAGGCCGTACAGCAGCCGCCGCAGCTCCACGACATCGCCGCCGCCGTCATCGGTTGCAGACGTGCCCGCGAGCAACCGGTGTAGCCGGCTGACCTGGTGCTCGATTTCGGCGTGGGTTCGGCTCAACCCGGCCGTGCTGTCCGGGCCGCCGAGAGCACGCGCGATGAGCGGCAGCAGGGCTTGCTCGTCGGCGCGTTCGTGCGTGAGTAGCTCACCCTCCAACCGGTGCAGCAGCTCCATGACCGGAGCCAGGTCAGCGCCGCCGCCGTCGGACAGCCCGTCGGCGACCGTGCGGACCAACTCCACCACCGGCTGCACCGCGTCGTGTTCGGCCCTCAGTGTCGTCGCGGTCGCGATGTCTGCCTCGGACATCGGGTGGGGGCGCTCACCCCCGGGCAGCACGGCGCGCAGCGCGATGGCGATGGCCAAAACATCGATCGCCTCCTGCAAGATCGCCCCGACCGCCGGGATCAGCAGACCGGCTGCGGCAAGCCCCATCGCCACCAGAGACAACCCCATCCCGGTCAGCACGGCCTGCAGCGCGATGCTCCTACAGCGGCGTGCGATCAGGATCGCGCCGGCGATGGCATCGATCCGGTCGACAGTGAGCACCACATCCGCTGCCTCTGATGACGCGGTCGCACCCCGGCAGGCCAGTGCCACGCCCGCTCCGGCCGCGGCCAGGGCGGGGGCGTCGTTGATGCCGTCACCGACCATGATCGTCGGCGCGGCCGCTGACTCCTGCGTGATCACCGCCAACTTCTGCGCCGGGTCGCAATCGGCCAGCACCTCATCCACCCCGACGACGCGGCCCACCATGTCGGCCACGTCCGAGCGGTCACCCGTGAGCAGCACGACGCGGCTGATTCCTGCCGCGCGCAGCGACCGCAGCATGCGGGGCGCATCGGGCCGGATCGGGTCTTCCAGTAACAGCGCCCCGGCAGGCTGGCCATCGAGGGCGATGAACACGGCCAGCTCGCTGTCGATCTCGGCCCGCCGCTGCGCCCGGCGTGACCAGCCCGGCGTCTCCCCGGCCAGGATCCAGGCGGCCTTGCCGATACGGACCTGCCGACCGCCGACCGAGCCTTCCAGTCCGTAACCGTGCACCTCACGCACACCGGTAGGCACGGTCAGCGGCAACTGGCGGCGGGTCGCGGCGGAGACGATCGCGCTGGCCAGGACGTGCGGCGACACCTGGTCCAGGGACGCGGCCAGGCCGAGTAGCTCATCAGCCGACGTCCCCGGAGCGGTCACGACGTCCGCGACCTGAGGGCGGCCCTGAGTGAGGGTTCCCGTCTTGTCGAACAGCATGACCCGCCCGGCCGCGAGTTGCTCCAACGCTGCACCGCCCTTGATGACAACACCGATCCCAGCCGCACGCGAAAGCCCGGACATGATTGCGATCGGCGCGGCGAGCAACAGCGGGCACGGCGTAGCCACGACCAGCACCGCAACCGCGCGGACCGCGTCGCCGCTGACCAGCCACGCACCGGCCGCGACCAGCAGCGTGAGCGGCACGAAGTAGAGCGCGAACCGGTCCGCCGTGCGGACGAACGGCGCGGACGTGGCCTGCGCCTGCTCCACCAGGCGCACCAGTCCGGCGTAGGTCGAGCCCGCAGCGGGCGCGGTGGTGAGCACATCGAAACCCTGTCCGGCGTTCACCACCCCGCTACGGACGTCATCGCCGACCTCGCGCTCAACCGGCAGCGGTTCGCCGGTCAGCGCGGACTCATCCAGCACCGCCGCACTGAGCAGCCGACCGTCAACTGGAACGATCTCGCCGCTGCCGACCATCAGCCGATCTCCCAGGGCCACGTCTTCGACCGCGACCTCACGGATGCTGTCCTGCCCACGCAGGCGAGCGGTGCGCGGCGCCCGTTCGACGAGCAGGCTCAGCTCCCGGCGTGCCCGGGCCCCGGCGCGAGCCTCCAGTAGCGCGCCGCTGGACAACATCACCGTGATCATCGCGCCCGCGAACGGCTCACCGACCAGCAGCGCTCCCACGAGGGCCAGCAGCGCGATCACGTCCACGCTGGGCTGGCGGCGCCACAAAGCCCGAGCAGTCGACACGAGGGAGACGCACAGCCCGACCAGTGTGGCGGTCAACCAGGCGGCCGCGGCCATGCGGGACCATCCTGCTGCCCATGCGGCGACGCCGCAGGCCAGGAGCACGGCAGAGACGACGAACAGCAGAAGCTGGGGATTGGCTTTCAGACGCCTCACCCGTGCCACTCTCGCGTTGCATCACGACCATCGCCAGAGGCGAAAGCCCCTACGGCGGCCTTCTGGGCCTGAAGCGACGGCCCCGTGAGGCCCCACCCCGTCAGCAAGTGCCAACCACGCTCGGCGGTCCACCGCCTCAACGCTGAAGCCCGCCATCGAGCGGTATCGCGAGACCGCCCCTTATGGCGACGGCTCAGACGCTGAGCACGCTTCCCAGCGACGCCCACCTCACCCGCTACGTTCTCGGCGCCCTCACCGTCGCGGGGTCAGCCCGTGACCTGTACCGGCATGGCGCGTCGCGCACCTACCCGCAGGCCAGGCTCCGGCATGATGGCAATGGTCATGACTTCCTGACCTCGAAGCTATGCATCATGACGTACCACCCTGTGGACCGCTCCTGGGTCAAGAGTCGCCTGACCTTTGGCAAAGCTCCTCCACGACGGATCGCTCGCGCCGAGAGCTTCGAGATCAACCAGAGCTGCGGCTTTACACGTTGAAGCGGAACGTTGACGCTCTCTTCCGATCATGCCGGTTGCTTGCATCAAATCGGCTCTGACCTGCGAAAACAGCGCCGGCGAGCCTCCGGTCCATCACGGTCGATCGCGGTAGCTTATCGTGCTGGTGAGGGCAGATTGAGGGCAGGCCGGTGGCGTCCTTCCAAGTCTTCGGCATGGATGCCATCCGCCAGGACCCGACTTGTTCATATCACCGAGCATCCCCGAAGGCTTAGGCCCTGGCAGTGCCGCGGTGCCCGGGGATGTCGCATCGAGGACATGCCGCCTACCACCCAGATAGGGCTACTGAGGGTGCGCGGTGTTTCACGGACATGCTTGATATGTGGGTGATCTTTCGGTGGTCACCGGTGCTCCTACTTTGGGG
>JBDTWM010000197.1:0-3543 GCA_040006675.1 Dermatophilaceae bacterium
CCGTCACGAGCGAAGGCGGCGACCCGTCGCGACGAGACGGGCGTCGGCCAGAGCGAAACTCGGCAGGGCACGCTGGGTGCCGACGATCTGCGCGAGGGTGGCCAGCCGCGTGTTCGGTGTGTGCAGCGTCTGCGCGGCGAGGCGCGCCAGTCGACTGAGTTACCAGGTGAGCTCGCGCGCAAGCCGCCTTGACAACGATCCGGGGGGAGCGACAGCGTGAGCGGCATGACGCGCGAGCACGCCCCGTATCCCCCCGGCGCGCCGAGCGCGCGGGGGGCCGCTCACGACGCGAAGAGCGACGGCGTGATGACGGAAAGCGCGACCGACGACGAGGCGGTGGCGTCGATGCACGATCGAGCCCGCGGGGCGCTGGTGGGGCTGGCCATCGGCGACGCGCTCGGGATGCCCACGCAGTGCCTCTCCCGAGCTCGGGTGGCCGAATTGTTCGGGCAGCTCCCGGGATTCGCGGCCGGACCGATCGACCACCCCAGCTGCGCCGGGCGGCCCGCCGGCACGGTCACGGACGACACGGTGCAAGCGTTTGCGCTGGGACGGCTGGTCGTGCAGGGACACGGGCGAGTCGACCCGTACCGCCTGATTCAGGAACTCGCCGCATGGGACGACGCGCAGATCCGGGCCGGTTCGGTCGGTCGACTCGGACCGTCGACCCGGCGCGCGGTGCGTCACTTCCGCCGCGATGGGGAGCTCGATGGGTCGCGCGGCGACACCAACGGTGCCGCCATGCGCATCGCGCCGCTCGGGGTCGCCTGCGCGTGCGATGCGATGGAGACACTCGTGGAGCGCGTGGTGGAAGCCGATCGTGCGACGCACGACACGCGATTGGGCCATTGCGGCGCGGCGGCCGTCGCGGCGGCGGTCAGCGCCGGCGTCGCCGGGGTGCCCAGGGAGCAGATCATCGCTCTGGCGTTGCTCGCGGTCGACCTGGCGGCGGGGCGCGGGGCGCCCACCCCGGGTGCCGACGTCGGGGCGCGCATCGCCTGGGCCTGCGGCCTCGTGCGTGCCTCCGCCGAGCCGCTCGACGTCATCGACCTGCTCGTCGGCACGTCCAGCGCTGCGCAGGAATCCGTGCCGGCGGCCTTCGCGATCGCCAGCCTGTACGACGATCCGTGGTCGGCGTGCCGTGCCGCAGCGACCCTCGGCGGCGACTCCGACACGATCGCCGCCATGGTCGGGGCCATGGTGGGAGCGCGGGCCGGGCTGTCCGCCTTCCCGGCGGCGGCCGTGGATCAGCTGATGGTCGCCAACCCGGACATCGACCCGCTGGGCCTGGCCGATGCCCTGGTGGCTGTGCGGCTCAGCAGGTAGTCGGCTCAGGTGGCGGCGCGGCTCAGCACGTGGTCCCGGCAGAGGACGCGGTCGGCGTGCCGACGGCGGTGAACCCTTCGCCCACGGCCACGTCGACCGTGCCGCCCTTCCGGCCGTCTGGCGCCATCGTGGCCCCCGGAAGTCGAAGCGCCAGCGTCTGCGCCTGCGCTTCGCCCTCAGTGCCGTACCGGATCTCGGCGACCCCCGCGACCTGCTTGCCGAGCGGGTCGTTGCCCACCTGCGCGACCACGAAGCCCTGCTCGCGCAGCGTGCGCGCCGTGATGCCGGCCAAGCCGGCGCGGTCCGTGCCGTTGTAGACGTTGACGGTGATGCTTGACACCGCGGGAAGCTGCGCGGTCGAGCACGAGCTGGTCGGGCTGCTCACGGCTTCGGACGAGCCGGGCGACGAGGTGGGGATCCAGCCCTGCACCACGGCGAACGCCACCAGGAACGCGACGACCAAGAAACCGCCCAGGCTGACAAGGATGGCGATGGAACGCCGGCGCTGGCGCTCGGCGTCCTGCGCCGCGCCGTGCGCGGTCATGTTGTCGTTCACGATCCCTCCTCGCCGCCCCCCACTGACCTGACCATCGCCAGACGTCATCGGCCAGCCTGCGGTCAAGACTATGTCGTGTTGGCCACCCCGGCGTCGAGCGGCGTGTCGGGCGAGACGAGTCCGGCCGCGCTGGATCAGATCGTCTGGTGCGTGACGTAGCGGGCTGTCATGCCGGTGCCGGGCTTGGCGGGCGCCCCACTGCGCACCCCAGCGAGGTTCGAGGCGTCGGAGGTGGAGAAGACCGGCTTCGCGGCCGCAGCGGCCATCTTGGCGTCGAGGTCGAGCACGCGGGCGTGCAAGGCAGGACGCCCGGCGAGGGCGGCGCGGAGGGCACGGTGCAGTCCGTCCTCCAGGTAGAGGCGGCCCTTCCAGCGGACCACGTGCGCGAAGATGTCGCCGTAAAAGGTGCTGTCGTCGGCGAGGAGGCGGCCGAGATCGAGCTGACTACGCGTCGTGGTCAGCTCATCCAGGCGGACCATGGTGGGCGGGACGTCGGACCACGCGGTCCCGTCCCGCACCGCCTCAGTGGGATAGGGGCGCGCATCGCGCACTGCTTGAAATATCACCCAGCCAGGATACCTGTCGAAACGTGAACAAGTCCTGAACAGATCCTGATCCTTGCATGGAACACACCGGATCAATTCAGTGAGCCAAATCACTGAGAAGCCCCGGAATGCCGGTTACCGGTGGGTCAACTGCAGCTCAACGCTGGTCTCTGTCACCGTGACGAGCCTCCCGTGCCGACTATCGTGACGCGCTCGACGCGGCTCGGTACGCTTACGGAACGTGACAGACACCACTGATCAACTCGAGGCGATCCGCGCCGGATACGCTTTCACCGGACCCGCGATGCAGCTCGGCGCGGCTGTCTCCGACGAGGGGCAGGCGTGCCCGGATGCGCAAGTCAATCTGCCTCTGTCGGTGATGAACCGGCACGGCCTCGTGGCGGGCGCCACCGGAACCGGCAAGACGAAGACGCTGCAGCTCATGGCCGAGCAACTGTCAGCCGGCGGCGTTCCCGTCTTCCTTGCGGACATCAAGGGCGACCTATCGGGTCTCGCCGCGCCGGGCGTCGACAACGACAAGATCCAGGCGCGCGCCAAGGATGTCGGGCAGCAGTGGCAGGCAACGGGGTTCCCTGTCGAGTTCTTCTCGCTGGGAGGGCAGGGCACGGGTGCGCCGATCCGGGCGACCATCACCTCGTTCGGGCCGCAGCTCCTCGCCAAGGTCTTGGATCTCAACGAGACGCAGACGTCCAGCCTCGGGCTCGTGTTCCACTACGCGGACAAGCGCGGCCTGGCGCTGCTCGACATCAAGGACCTGCGTTCGGTGGTTCAGCACCTGACCAGCGACGAGGGCAAGGCCGACCTCAAGGAGCTCGGCGGGTTGTCCGCGGCGACGGCCGGGGTGATTCTGCGCCAGCTCATCGCGTTCTCCGATCAGGGCGCCGACGCCTTTTTCGGTGAACCGGAGTTCGACACGTCCGACCTCCTGCGGGTCGTGAGCGACGGGGAGCAGGCCGGGCGGGGGGTCATCTCCTGCCTGGAGCTGTCGGCCGTGCAGAACCGGCCCAAGCTGTTCTCGACGTTCCTGATGTGGCTGCTCGCGGACCTCTTCCACGACCTGCCCGAGGTGGGCGACATCGACAAGCCGAAGCTGGT
>JBDTWM010000198.1:0-3538 GCA_040006675.1 Dermatophilaceae bacterium
AAGCACCGGCGGAATCGTCGGGCCCAGGCGCGAGGACGAGGCGCCCGTCGGGCCGGGCCACCCCGACGACGGCGTACGGGCAACGCTCGCGGTCGGCGAGCCTGCTGAACAGCGGCAGGGAGTCAGGGCCGATCGCGACCACGTACCGCTCCTGCGACTCGTTGCACCAGATCTCAGCCGGGGACAGGCCGGACTCCTCCAGCGGTACGGCGCTCAGGTCGAAGCGCGCGCCCATCCCGGCGTCGTCGACCAGCTCGGGGAACGCGTTGGACAGACCGCCGGCGCCGACGTCATGGATGGCCAGGATCGGGTTGTCGCGGCCCAGGCTCCAGCAGTGGTTGATGACCTCCTGGGCGCGGCGCTCCATCTCTGGGTTGCCGCGCTGCACAGAGTCGAAGTCGAGCTCTGCGGCGTTGACTCCCGCGGCCATCGAGGACGCGGCCCCGCCGCCCATGCCGATCCGCATGCCTGGCCCGCCGAGCTGCACGAGCAGCGTTCCCGCGCCGAAGCGGATCTTGGCGGTCTGCTCCGCGTCGATCGAGCCGAGTCCGCCGGCGCTCATGATCGGCTTGTGGTAACCGCGACGCACCCCGTCGACGGTCTGTTCGTAGACGCGGAAGAAGCCGCCGAGCCCCGGGCGCCCGAACTCGTTGTTGAACGCTGCCGCCCCGATGGGCCCGTCGAGCATGATCTCCAGGGGGCTCGCGATGTGGGCCGGCGCGCCGACGTGGTCGCGTTCCCACGGCTCATCCGTGCACGGTAGGCGCAGGTTCGACACGGCGAACCCGACCAGGCCCGCTTTGGGCTGCGAGCCGCGGCCGGTGGCTCCCTCGTCGCGAATCTCCCCGCCCGCGCCCGTCGCCGCGCCGGGGAAGGGGCTGATCGCGGTGGGGTGGTTGTGGGTCTCGACCTTCATGAGCACGTGCGCGTCGACCTCGCGGGCGGCGTACCGACCGGGCGCAGTTCCGCCACCGCCCGTCCCGGCCTCAGGGAGCCACCGAGTGATGCGGCCGCCGACCATGATCGAGGCGTTGTCCGTGTAGGCGACGACGGTGCCCGCTCCCGCGACCTGTTCGGTGTGCCGGATCATCCCGAACAGCGAGTGGGTCTGGGGCTCGCCGTCGATGACGAAGTCGGCGTTGAAGATCTTGTGCCGGCAGTGCTCGGAGTTCGCCTGGGCGAACATCATCAGTTCGACGTCGGTCGGGTTGCGCCGCAGCTGAGTGAACGACTCCACGAGGTAGTCGATCTCGTCGTCGGACAGGGCCAGCCCGTATGCGGTGTCGGCCTCCTCGATGGCGCGCCGGCCGCGGCCCAGCACGTCGACGTGGGCCATCGGCGCGGGGGCGCGCTCGGCGAAGAGCGCGGCGGCGGCGTCGCGGGCGGGCCACGCGTTCTCGGTCATCCGGTCGTGCAACAGCGCGGCGCACGCGGCCCACTGCTCGCCGGCGAGGCCAGCGTCGGTGAGGAGCCGGTATTCGGTGACGCGCTCGATGCGGTGGACGTCGATGCCGCAGTTGTGCAGGATGTCGGTCGCTGTGCTGGACCAGGGCGAGATCGTGCCGAGGCGCGGCGTGACAACGACCAGGGTCCCGTGGTCGTCTGCGGCGCCGGGTGGCCCGCACGGCTCGCCGTACACCAGGAGGCGTCCGACGGCGTCTGCCGTGGCCGGGTCGAGCGGACCGTCGCCGGCCACCCAGTGCACGTACCGCGCGCGCACACCCCGTACCTGCGGCACCGCGTCCTGGATCCGCCGCAGCAGCGCCGCTGCGCGGAAGTCCGACAGGGCGCGCCCGCCCGGAAAAGTCATAAGGACGGGGTCGTGCGGCGGGGGCATGAGTAGGTTCTCCAAAGTGGCGCGACGGGGGCGTCCTTAGGCTACTGCGCCGTATGGATGAGCTGGTCGCAGCAGGAAGCGTCGCCGCAGAACCCCTGGCGGCGAAGGATACTGCGCACGCGGACAACGAGGAGTTGCCATGAAGTCTTTTGAGGAACTGGCCAGGACCGCACCGACGGGACCGGTCGTGCAGCCCGCCGACGTGGCGGCCCAGGTCCGCTCGTCCGGGCGCCTGTTCGTCGTCCTCGACGACGACCCCACCGGTACCCAATCCGTGGCCGATCTGCCGGTGCTCACCCACTGGGACGTCGAGGATTTCACGTGGGCTTTTGGGCAGCGGGCCCCGGCCGTCTATGTGATGACCAACTCGCGCTCTCTCGACCCCGAGCACGCCGAGCAGGTCAATCGGGAGGTCGCGGCCGCGGCGCTGCAGGCCTCCCAGCAATCAGGGGTGCCGCTCGTGTTCGTCTCCCGTAGCGACTCGACGCTGCGGGGACACTTCCCGCTGGAACCCGACGTGCTCTCCGACGTGCTCGCCGCGGTCGGCCGACCCGTCGACGGCGTCATCCTGGTGCCCGCCTTCGCGGACGCCGGTCGGCTCACGGTGGACGGCATCCACTACGCCGGGTCGCGTGCCGACGGCTTCATCCCCGTGGGGGAGAGCGAGTTCGCCAAGGACGCCACGTTCGGCTATCGGTCCTCGGACCTGCGCGACTGGGTCGTTGAGAAGACCGGCGGCGGCGTGTCCGCGGACTCGGTTGTCCTGATCGACCTGGCCACCCTGCGCTCCGGTCCGGCGGCGGTCGCCGAGATCCTGCGGGACGTGAGCGCGGGCACCGTCGTCGCCGCAGACTGCCTCGAGGAGAACGATCTGCTCCTGCTCGCCGCCGCCCTCGAGCGCGCGGAGGCGGGTGGCCGGCACTTCGTCTATCGCGTCGGCCCACCCTTCATGAGGGCCCGCATCGGCCAAGTGCCACATGCGCCGCTGACCCGCGCGGACGTCGACCGCATCGCCGACGCGGGCCACGGTGAGCACAGCGTGGGAGGCCTGATCGTCGTCGGCTCCCACGTCGCCCAGACGACACGCCAGCTCGACACCCTTCGCGCCCGCCGCACGGCGACGGAACTCGAGATCGACGTGGCCGCCGTGCTCGATCCCTCCCGCCGTGAGGCTCACCTGCAGCAGGTCGTGCGGTCCGCCGTCGACGGCTTGGCCCGCGGCAATGTCGTCGTCAGCACGACCCGCAGGCTGGTGACCGGTGACGACGCCGGCTCCTCCCTGGGGATCGCCCGCGACGTCTCCCGGGCCGTCGTGGACGTCGTGCAGGGGATCTTGAAGCGCTGCCCGCCTCGCTTCGTCGTCGCGAAGGGCGGTATCACCTCCTCCGATGTCGCGACCCACGGCCTGTCCATCCGCCGGGCCTTCGTCCGGGGCCCGATGCTGCCAGGGATCGTGTCGCTCTGGGAACCGTCCGACGGGCCCGCCCTCGGTATCCCGTACGTCGTCTTCGCCGGAAACGTCGGCGACGACCAGGGCTTGGCCGACGTCGTCGACAAACTCTCGGCGTGATCGACCACCCGCCCGGACGTCCCCTCCAGCCCCCGCTCTGGATGAACCACGCACTGATGATGAGGAGGAACCATGTCCCTGACTGACTCCACCGTCGCCGTCCTCGGCCTCGGCGCCATGGGATTGCCGAT
>JBDTWM010000199.1:0-3523 GCA_040006675.1 Dermatophilaceae bacterium
GGCGCCAGCGCCGCACGCGCCTCCTCGAGCTTGGGCGCAGCCACGGCGCGACCGTACTCGGCCTGCTCGCCCAGCTTGGTCTTCGCGCGCGCGGCGGCGGGTGCGATGGCGCCCTTCAGGCCGGCCACCGTGGGAACCGTGATCTGGCGGGTCTCGATGGCAGGGACGGTCACCTTCTGGCTCTTGCGCTCGAACACGGGTACTCCTCGCTTGGCTGAAGACGGGCCGCTGTCTCACAGGGCCGTTGCCCCATCCTGCCGTGTTCCATGCGCTCATGGTCAACGGCGCCGTGAGTTCTCCGAAGACGGCGGTGTTCCCGGCCGGGTGCCAGGGGTCACTGTCGGCACCGCGTGGAAGGATGAGCCGCATGAATGTCACGCTGCAGACCAACCATGGCGACATCAACATCGTGCTCTTCCCCGACGCTGCCCCCACCACGGTCGAGAACTTCGTGGGGCTCGCGCAGGGCACCAAGGAATACAAGGACGAGGCCGGACGCACCCACCCGACGCCCTATTACGACGGTCTGATCTTCCACCGCATCATCCCCGGCTTCATGATCCAGGGCGGCTGTCCGCTCGGGCAGGGCTTCGGCGGCCCCGGCTTCTCCTTCAACGACGAGATTCACCCCGACAAGAACTTCACGAAGCCGTACATGCTGGCCATGGCCAACTCCGGCACCCGCGGCGGCAAGGGAACGAACGGGTCGCAGTTCTTCATCACCGTCGGCGCGACGACGTGGCTGCAGGGCAAGCACACGATTTTCGGCGAGGTCGCCGATCAGGACTCCCGCGACGTCGTCGACGCGATCGCGGCGGTGCCGACGGGCTCGCAGGACCGCCCGGTCCAGGACGTGGTCATCGACAAGGTGACGGTCACGCAGTGACCTTCGAGGCAGGCTGCACGCTCCCGCGTGGCGGCGCGGGGCGGTCTAGCCCGGTGTGTGCCTGTTCGGCGTATTCCTGTTCGGTGTGTGCCCGGGCGGTGCATGGATGAGCCTGCCGCCGCCGGGACCTCCGCCGTCGACGGGTGCGTACGGGCCGCCGACGACCACTCCGGTGTGCCCGCGGCACCCCGACCGGATCAGCTACGTGTCGTGTCAGCGATGCGGTCGGCCGACGTGCCCCGAGTGCCAGGTCCCGGCGGCGGTGGGCGTGCACTGCGTCGACTGCGTCGCGGCGGCGCGGCGCGACCGCTCGCCACACCTGCGGCGGGCGCAGGCGGCGAGCGACCCGCCGTACATCACCTATGGCTTTGCGGCCCTCATCACCGTGGTGTACGTCGCACAGCTGGCCAGCCCGGCGGTGACGAACGAGCTGGCCCTGGTGCCGGCCCTCGGCTGGTCAGAGCCGTGGCGTCTGGTGACGAACGTGCTGGTCCACAGCCCGACGTTCCCGCTACACCTGATCGGCAACGCGATAATGATCGTGCTGCTCGGGCGCTGGGTGGAGAGGGCGCTGGGTCACGCGCGGTACGCGGCGCTCTGCCTCGCGTCCACGCTGGGCGGGTCGGCGGCAGTGGTGTGGGCCAACGCCCCGCCGACGATGGGGCACGCTTCGGGCTGGATTTCTGCCTACCTGGGCGCGTCGACGATCGCGTACGGGCTGATGACCGCGCTGATCGTACTGGCGCTGGCCGGCCACGGCGACCTGCGCGGCCTGGTCACGCTCCTGCTGATCAACGTGGTGATCACGGTGGCCGTGCCCAACGTGTCGTGGCAGGGGCACCTCGGCGGCGGAGTGGCCGGGGCGCTCGCCATGGGCGGCGTGGTGCTGCTGCGCCGCAGAGGCACCCGGTCCGGCGCGCCCGCACTTCCCCGCACGCACGCCTCGGAGTGGATCTGGCTGGTGGCCCTGGTGGTCGGTTTCGCTGTCGCCTCCCTGGCGCGTTACGCGTGGGTGGCCCCCAACTGGGGTGGGATGAGCTGACGACCCTCGACCCTCGACCCTCGACCCTCGACGACGGCGAACTCCGAGGACGTGTCACAACACTCGGACATGCGACACGCGTCAGACGGCCGATCTCTTCGCGAACCCGTTGGTATACAACGTAACTAAACGACTTGCACGGTCGTGATTACACCACTGTCATTTGTCCCCAGCTGTGGGTAAAGCTGTGGACAACCCTCGGAGGTCCGCGCTCGACCGCCGACCCCGTACCCTGGACCGTGACGTAACCCTGACGTCACCCGGACCTAACCCGCCCACGCGCGCCGCCACCCGCGTCGGCCTTCAGCCAGGAGAGAGCGCAGTGTCCGAATCCCAGCCCGCAAAGAAGTCCACTCCCACGAGCGTGCGTCGCCCGGTCTCCGGTTCACCGACCAGCGTGCGTCGCCCGCTGCGCGCCAAGATGGGCAAGGCGGGCAAGGCGGGCAAGGCGGGCGCAACAGGTTCGGGAGGCGGCGCGAGTCCCGTGTGGTACGCGCCTGTCATGCTCGGCTTGATGCTGCTCGGGCTGGCGTGGATCGTGGTGTTCTACATGACGGCGGGGTCGTTCCCGGTCGCTGCGTGGGGTAACTGGAACATGGGCGCCGGTTTCGTGCTGATCATCACCGGGTTCCTCATGACGACCAACTGGCGCTGACCCCCCTGCCGCGCTGGTGCTCGTGCTCTGCCCGTGTCGCGTCAGCGACACCGTGCGGCCCGGGCGCCGTCGTCGTCTGTTCGGCCTGAGTGTCCCGTGGGCCGCCGCCCACGCGCCGATCGACGACCCCGGCCCCGGGGCCCCTCAGACGTCCGACGGGCCGAGCTGACGGGCTCGTCGGGCGGACCCGCCCACCACCGTACGATCGATCCGTGAACGCCCCGACCAGAATCCTCGTCGTCGACAACTACGACAGTTTCGTGTACACGATCGTCGGCTACCTGCAAGAGCTGGGCGCGACCTGCGACGTCCGCCGCAACGACGCCGTGACCACCGACGAGGCGGCACCATACGACGGGGTGCTGATCTCCCCGGGGCCGGGGATCCCGCAGGAGGCCGGGGTGTCGATGGACATGGTCCGCTGGTGCGCGGCACAGGCCCGGCCGATGCTCGGGGTGTGTCTCGGGCACCAGGCGCTGTGCGCCGTCTTCGGCGGCACGATCCACCGGGCCCCAGAGCTTGTCCATGGCAAGACCTCGCCCATCGAGCACGACGGGACGGGGGTGCTCGCGGGCCTGCCGAGCCCGTTCACGGCAACCCGGTACCATTCGCTCGCGATCGACCCGACGACCCTGCCCGCCGAGTTGGCGGCCAACGGGCACACCGCGTCCGGACTGATCATGGCGGTGCGGCATCGCGAGCTGGAACTGCATGGCGTGCAGTTCCATCCCGAGAGCGTGCTCACGCAGCGAGGGCACCAGGTGCTCGCGACCTGGCTGGAGATGTGCGGTCTCGTGGGGGCCGTCGACACCGCTGCGTCCCTCAGCCCGCTCGTCGGCGACGCGGCGACGGCTGCGGTGGGGGTGCGCCGCGCCTGACGGCGCACCCTGTTCGGCGACTCGAAGCGCGCTGCTCGGCGAGCGCCCTGTTCGGCGAGCGC
>JBDTWM010000200.1:0-3454 GCA_040006675.1 Dermatophilaceae bacterium
GCGACTGCGACACCGGCGACTGCGACATAGAGATCTCATGACGAGGGAAGCCGGTTCGCGCGGCGTCAGCCTCAGGCTCGCGAGGTCACGGTCGGGGTGCGCCGTCCAGGCGGGCGTGGTCCGGAACGTGTTGTGGGGTCCCGAGGTCCTGCAGCTCCACGTGCCCGGCCACCACCACGTCTGCGCCGAACGTCCAGTCGCCGCGCACGGTCAGGCTCCGCGCGCCCCGCAGCGAAGGCACCCCGGCGGGGAAGCGAGCATCGAAATCGCCGATCCGCGTGTAGTGGGCGCGGTCCAGCCGCACCTGCGGGGCGGTGTCGATGACCATACGCAAGGCGCCGTCCGCGCCGACATCGTAGACGTCCGAACGCACCAGCAGCAGGTCGTCGGTCGTCTTGACCGGCAGGAACCGCTCTCTGGGCACACCGAGGGCCTGGGCTCCCTCGAACACCTCGATGGCCGCGCCCATGGCGCTCTCGACCTGGATGACCTCCGGTGAGGAGGGGTCGGACGGGTCGACGGGCTTGACGTTGCGGATCAGCGGCAACTCGAGAACGCCATTGCGCTCGCACAGGATCCGGTGCAGCTCCCGCAGGTCGAACCACAGGTTGTTGGTGTGGACGTAAGGATGCCGGTGCTCGTCGGTGAAGTAGTGCATGTCTTCCGGCGCCGTCTGCGCGGTATCGCGCAGGATGAGCCGACCATCGGACCTGCGAACTGCCAGGTGTCCGCCCTTGCGGTCGGCCGGGGTACGCAGGCACACCTCGGCGGCGTACGGCGCGCCCGAGGCCGCGAACCAGCCGGCGAGGATCGGGTCCGGCGTGGCACCCAAGTTGTCGGAGTTCGACACGAAGGCATAGTGGTACCCCTCGTCCACCAGCCGCTGAAGAAGCCCCGATCCGAAGAGGGACGTGTAGAGGTCGCCGTGGCCCGGCGGACACCACTCCAGGGTGGGGTCCGCCGGCCAATGAACCGGCGTGAGGTCCTGGGCCAGCAGCTTCGGTTCCTGGTTCTGCAGGAAGTCCAGCGGTAGGCCCTCGACGGCGACGTCCGGGTGCCTCGCGAGGGCAGACAGGGTGTCTTGGCGGGTGCGGAAGCTGTTCATCAACATCAACGGGAGGGTGACGTCGTAGGCCTGCCGCGCGTGACGGACCTGCGCCACGATCACGTCGAGGAACGTGCGCTGGTCGCGCACCGGTAGCAGGGACTTCGCCTGTTCCATGCCCATCGAGGTGCCCAGCCCACCGTTCAACTTGATCACCGCCGTGCGGGACAGCGCGCGGCGGGCATCGACCTCACCAACCGTGGCCTGGGACACGTCCGCGGGCGCGATGAGGGGCTCGATCGAGCTCTCGCGGACAAGACCCGTGGCGCCGGCCTCGAGCTCGCGATAGTAGCGCGAGAAGACCTCGATCGCCGTCGTGTCAACCTCAGCGGCGTGCATCTTCTCTCGAGCCTGCCGTAGCCCGTCATCACTCATCGGACGATCCTACGGACAGAGCCCCTCGCGCGTCGCGCACTGCCGAGGTAGCGTCCACCATGGACCCGTGGCCGTGAGAGAAGGGCAGGCATGACCTCCGACTTCGCAAAGGTTTTCGGCCGTGAGCCGGACGGTCAATGGTGGGCGCCGGGGCGCTTGAATCTGATCGGTGAACACACCGACTACAACGACGGTTTCGTGCTGCCGCTCGCCCTCCACTTCGGGGTCACCGCCACCGCCGGGTTGAGAGCGGACCCGGTCCTGCGCGTGCGCTCCGTGCAGCAGGACGACACGGTCGTCCTACCCCTCGCGGAGATCGCGCCGGATACGGTCGACGGCTGGGCCGCCTATGTCGCGGGCGTCGCGTGGGCGTTGCGCGAGCAGGGTCACCCGTTGCCCGGGCTGGATGTCCTGGTGGACGGCACCGTTCCGGTCGGGGCGGGCCTGTCCTCTTCCGCCGCGCTGGAATGCGCGGTCGCTATCGCATGGAACGACCTGGCCGCGCTGGGGCTGTCGCGCACCGAGCTCGCGGCGGTCGCCCGGCGTGCTGAAAACGACGTGGTGGGTGCCCCGACGGGCGTGATGGATCAGATGGCTTCCCTTTATGGGCGACAGGGGTATCTGGTCTTCATCGACACCAGGTCGTTGACCGTCGAACACGTGCCGCTCGACCTGAACTCCTTCGGCCTGTCGCTGCTGGTGATCGACACCCGCGCACCGCACGCGCTCGTGGACGGGGAGTATGCCGAGCGCCACCAGTCCTGCGCTCAGGCAGCAGAGCTGCTCGGCGTGCCGGCGCTGCGGGATATCAGTCTCGACGACCTGCCCCAGGCGCTGGCACAGTTGAGCGATGAGCTGCTCCAGCGCCGGGTTCGCCATGTCGTCACGGAGAACGCCCGCGTCCTGCACGTCGTCACGGCGCTGCGCGACGGAGACGACCCGCGCACGATCGGCTCAGTGCTCACCGCCTCCCACGCCTCGATGCGCGACGACTTCGAGATCACCGTGCCGCAGGTGGACACCGCAGTGACGGCGGCGCTCACCGCGGGCGCTCACGGCGCGCGAATGACCGGCGGTGGGTTCGGCGGTTGCGTCCTGGCCCTCATCGAGGACGGTCAGGCTGACAGGGTCGGGGCTGCGGTTCGCGACGCGTACGCCGACGCTGGGTTCGACCCGCCGACATGGTTCATCGCGACTCCCAGCGAGGGCGCCCGTAGGTTGTGAGACCGCTGCGATCGTTACATTTCGTGGTCTGATCGCTGCGGCGAGCCCGGCGAGGGCCTCTCGGACGGCTCGTGCCGACGAGGGATGTGTCAACCCTCCTCGGGAGCTGGGTTCGCCACAACGACCGGACGCAAGCGAGCCCACCCCAAGAACACCACCGAGCCCACGACCAAGGCGACGCCCGCCCACAGGTTGGCGTTGACGCCACCGGTCTTGTATAGCTCGGGGTCGCCCAGCAACCCCATGCCGACAAGGATGAGTCCGTAGATGCCGAGAAGGCTACCGATGATGTTGCGGATGTCGAAAGCACCAGCGGTCTTGGTCTGAGCCATGGCGGTATGCCTCTCAAGCGAAGAGGGTGTTCAGGATGATGACCATGACGAGCGCCACCCCGGCGAGCGGCACGGGGCGCCGGTACCACGGCATGGTTGCCGCCTCGGGATCCACCAAGTTCTCCCGTGGAGTCTCGGAGTAGACCAGGCCGACCAATTGCGCCGCCGGTTTGGGTTCAGTGGCTTTGGAGACCGCGATGCTGACGACGATGTCCACCACGAATGCCGTGGTTGCTGCCACGAACGCCGCCCCTTGTCCGGGCAGGGAGATGATGCCGACCTCGTTGGAGATGAACACCGCGATCGCGGACAACGTGCCGGCGACCAACCCGGCCCACCCGGCCGTCGGCGTCATCCGCTTCCAGAACATGCCGAGGATGAACGTGGCGAACAGGGGCGCGTTGAAGAACCCGAACAG
>JBDTWM010000201.1:0-3423 GCA_040006675.1 Dermatophilaceae bacterium
AGCGCATAGAGGCTGGCTCCGACCCGGTTGGTCGCGCCGATCTTGTGGTAGGTCCGCTCAACGTGGTTGCGGACAGTCTTCTCGCTCAGGACCAACCGGTTGGCGATCTCCCGATTCGTGAACCCGCGGGAGACCAGGCCGAGGACCTCATGTTCTCGCGGGGTGAGGAGGTCATCGCGCCGAAGCCTCGATGCCCGGTGCCCGGCGACAACAAGGACGGCATCGACGCACTCGGGGTCTAGTAGGCCCGACCTGCTCCTGCTACGCAGCCGCTCCATGGCCTGCTTGGGCGACATGGCCCCACGGTAGGGTCGTGGCTCCAGCGCCGACTGGTAGGCGACCGCTGCAGCCAGGATGCGTTCGCTGCGCCCGAGCATCGATCCCCCGAGGCCGAGCGGGTACCCGGTACCGTCGAGGTGCTCATGGTGCGCGCGGGCGATCGTGCGCACCGGGCCCAGCCCCGGGATCCGGTCCAGAACGCGCTCTGTTAGGTAGGGGTGCATTCGCACTCGCTCCCAATCCGACGGGCTCAGGTCCCCCGGCTCGGACCACACCTGGTTGGAGACGCCGAGCCGGCCGAGGTCGTGCAGATGCCCTGCTCGTCGGAGCGTGCGGACGTCCCCGATGGCCAGGCCCAGCGACTTGCCGGCCGCTGCTGAAAGCGTGGCCACGGCCCGCGAGTGGCCCAGTGTGAAGGGGCACTTGAGGTCGACGAAGTCACCGATCGCGCACACCAGTTGGTCGAAGCCCTCGTCGGTGAGCCGGACTTCCTGGTCGGGAGCCTGGGCGAGCGCGTCGCCCCACACATCGCCATCCGGGACCGGCGCAAACAGCTCCTCGGGGGCGGCCAGCACGGCGTCGACCACGGCTGGGTCGAATTGGCCGCCGCGCCGGCTGCTGGCCATCGCGATGACCGCTTCCAGGCCGTATATCCGGTGGTGCACCTCGGCGACGTCGGCGAACTGGGCGACCTTCATCTCGATGGGAATCTGGCTCCCGGAGGCGCCGGACGGCAGCCCCCGGCCGTCATAGCGTTCGAAGGTGTAGGCAAGCGTGGTCGCGACCTCCGGCGAGAGGCCAATGTGCTGCGTGAGTGCCGCTGCCGAAGCGCAGTGCGAGTGGATCAGTGTGGCGAGTTGGCCGCGTGCGTCCTGGAACAGCGTGCCCAACACCTTCAGCCGCTGTGGAAGCGCTTCGCCCTTGGCAACATTGCCGAGCAGAAACCGCAGGTAGGGCAGGCCGGACCAGTCGACGAGGTAGGCCTCGCGGCGGACCGCGATGTCATCGCCGAACCAGCGGGCGTATTCCTGGGAGTCTGCATGGCACCCGATCCACATCACCAAAGTGGTGTAGTAGACGGTGCCGCGCTGCTCAGGATCCAGGCCGAGCCGGTCGGACAGCCGGCAGGCGATCGTTGCCGAGCGGAGCATGTGCTCGGCGGGCTGCCCCAAACCGAGGTCGATCGCAACGGACAGCCCGGCCAGGACCTCGACGCGCCGAGGGAGAACACCGGTGCCGGGTCTGCCCGAACCCTTCATGGGGCTGATTCTGCTCCTCTTGGCAGCGCTGGACACGCCGCAAGGAGTGCACTGAATAACCTGGCTCCTGCGTCGCAGGCGACCGACCACGGTCAGGGCCGGATTTCGAAGACCCTGTTGAAGGGGGTCTGTGCGACGGAGGTGAATCGAGTGAAGCCGCCCGTCGTGACCACGTCGCGGATCCGTGCGGGCCCAGCCTGGGTGCCGAGGGCCAACCCGACCTCTTGGGCCAGCGACGACGGGGTGCAGAGCAGGGTGGAGAACCCGTAGTAGGCCCGCCCGACCGGGTTGAGGTTGTCACTGACGCTGTCGCCTGCCATGGGCTCGACGACCATCCAGGTGCCCTCGGGCGCAAGGGCGGCATAGACGTGCCGGGCTGCACCGACCGGGTCTCCCATGTCGTGCAGGGCATCGAACGTGGTCACCAGGTCGAACCGGGCACCGGGGAACCGAGTCGCGGTGGCGACCTCGAACCGCACACGGTCGCCCACACCGGCATCGATGGCCCGCGCCCGGGCGGTCGCGATGGAGGCCTCGTGATAGTCGAACCCGGTGAAGGTGGAGTTCGGGAACGCTTGGGCCATGATCACCGTGGAGGCTCCGTGCCCACACCCCACGTCGGCGACCGTGGCGCCACGCTCGAGCTTATC
The DNA here is from genome assembly GCA_040006675.1 of Dermatophilaceae bacterium. Taxonomy (GTDB): domain Bacteria; phylum Actinomycetota; class Actinomycetes; order Actinomycetales; family Dermatophilaceae; genus Austwickia. The sequence goes on from JBDTWM010000201.1 coordinate 2,189, forward strand.
CACGACGCCGTCCAGCGCCGGTAGCCACTCACCGACCAGGTGTGCGTTGTACATGGTGCGGAAGAACCGCTCGCAACCGTCGTGAACGTCGGCGTGGTGCTGGTGCCAGCCCAGCCCGGCGTGGTTGCGAGCCGCCAGTAGCACATCGTCGATGTCGTGAGTCGTGCCCAGGGCGATCTGGAAGAAGCCGGGCAGATAGGCCGGGCTGCTCGGGTCGGTCAGGGCGGCCGCCTGCTCGGGCGGCAATGTGTAGTGGCCGGCACTGGCGTCGTACTCGACATAGCCACCGGCGGCTTGGGCGTTGAGCCATTCCCGGGCGTAGGGCTCGCCGGTCCCGGTGGCCGCCGCCAACTGCGCCGGTGTGACCGGTCCCGCGGCCATCGTGGAGTAGTAGCCCAGCTTGTCGCCGAGCACGACCAGGGCCGTGTTCAAGGTGGCGCCGACCTCGTCGACGGCTTTGAAAACGAACGCCATGAGCTTGTCGACGTCGATCGTGGGTGCCTGCTGCAGATCGGTCATGATGTTTCCTCTCGGTGGTGTCGGCTCTTGTGCGGACAGCTGAACGTTGGTGAGGGCCGTCATCAAACGTGCTTCATCGCTGGGGTTCTCGACGCCGGAACTGGTGCCGTGAACCGGGCCTGACCGGTGAAGAACAGCCCCCGCTGTGGAAGCCAGAAGTCGCCGAGACGCGTCTGCTCCCGCAACGGAGCAAGGGCGCCCAATTCTGCGCCGTCCAGCTCGGCGTGCCCGCCGACGACTCGCCACACCCGCAGTGGCGCTGCTTTGAAGCCTTGGCCGTTGGGAGTAACCCCGTGCAATCTGATCCGCCCCGAGCGCAGGAACCCGACGGCCATCGATCCCATTGGGCCGAGCACAGCATCGCTGTTCCAGGCCCACTGTGGCGTGACTCCGCCCATCGATGTCATCGCCCGCGTGGCCGGGGTCGCCCCGAGCCGCAGCCGCCACGAGAGTCGGGCTCCCATACTCACGTCCATGGTCCAGTCGTCGGTCCAGGTCACCTCGATGGCAGGAACCTGCTGCACGTCAGTCACCGAGCCGAAATAGCGGGGACAGCTCACGTCCGGATCGGTGGTAGTGAAAATGGTCCAGCGGCCCGTGGGGTCGCGATGCCAGATCGCCCGGTATTTCTCGCCTATTGAGCTGGCCAGCATGTCGCGAAAGGCGAGGTAGTGCCCCCCTGAGTACGGCACACCCATCGCGCCGTACCCCGTGAA
>JBDTWM010000202.1:0-3374 GCA_040006675.1 Dermatophilaceae bacterium
CTTCGCGCACGCCACCAGCAGCGGGGACCTCTCGTTGTGCCTGTACGACGTGACGGTGCGCCGTGAGGCGCTTGTTGTTCGAGCGGAGGTGAGAGACCTTTGCCGTGGTTCTGGCCGTAGCTAGGGCCGTGAAGCTGGGGGCAGCCTGACCGAGGAGACGTCTGGGAGGGCGGGAGCAGCCCTGACAAAGCCGTGGCGCGTCAGCACTGTTGGATGGCGTGAGCGCGGCGAGCATGCCGAAGAGGTATACGCGAGGAACCGGTGTCATCACCTGTCTTGACGTACTACCGCCTCAAACCCATCGGATAGGGGGCGGGCGCGGTCGGCCACCTACCGGACTGATGGGTGGGTGGACTGTCCGGGGCACGAGTTACATGTCCCGGGCGGGTCGGCGACGAATGACTACGGAGTAGTCGTCGACGAGTGCCGCAGGCAGATAGCCGGGTGCCTCCTTCGGTCAGCGAACAACGAGTGAACACGGGAAGGCCCTTGGACCTGCCATCGTGAGCGCGCAGCCAGCGCGGTCGGGGTGGCTGGGTGCGTCGTCCACGGAGCGGATCAAGGGCTCAATGCCACGTAGCCTATTTTCCGTCATGATGCGCGGCGGTGGAGGGCGTGGATGTTGATGGTGGGTGGGCGGTCGTGGCGGGTGCTGGCCGGCTCGCCGAGTTTCTTGACGCGGTAGTTGTTGTGGCGGGCGCGTTTGACGGCGCGCGGGCAGGTTCGCTCCCGGCGTTTCGGGATCAGCAGTACCGCGATCCTGGCCAGGTGCCTCGGCAGGGCGTCAGCCCAGTCCTTAGGGGGAAATGTCCGCCGTCCCGGTAGCGGTACGGCGGATCAGGCACAGGGCCTTGACGAACGAGATCCGGTCCGGGTCCACGTCGGTGGCGGCAGACGCCTTTGCGATCAGGGCGCTGATCGCGTGGTGCACAATCAGGTACGCCCAGATCTCCTGATGGACCAGGTCTGGCAGCTTCGAGCGCAGCACCTTCCCGGGGCCGCGCAGGTGGGTTTTCAGCTGGTCGTGGGCGGTCTCTTGTTCCCATCGTTGGTGGTACGCGCTAGCCAGTTCGTCCGCGCGGGCATCGGCCGGGTCGGTGATGCTGGTCAGCAGCACGACCAGCTCGCCGGTGCCGTTACCGTCCCGGTCTGGCACGTCGTACTCGATCACGCGGACCACCCGTGCCACCGGCAGCCCGTTCTTGCCGATCGCCTCGGGCACCTGCGCCAAGTCACGCCCGGCGCGGGCGGCGGCCAGGACCTGCTCCCGACCTGAGTTTGGTCAGGTCCGGCGGTCTCTGGAGTGGTCGGCGCCTTGACCTGCGGTGATGTCTTGGGGTGGGGCTGTTTTCACGCACTAATTGGTGCTCTATTCTCGGGTCGTGGCGTTCGTTCGGCGGGTGCGGACGGCCTCGGGAGCGACGGCGGTACAGATCGCGGAGTACGCCGATGGGCGGCAGCGGATCGTGACGCACATCGGGTCAGCGCGCACCGAGGCCGAGTTGGGGATCCTGATGGCGCGGGCTCGGGACCTGCTCGCCGACCCGGGCCAGGGCGTTCTGGACCTGGTGGTGGAAGCCGCACCGCCGGTGGCGTCGTTGATGGGGCCGGCGACCGATCCGGCACTGTTCCACGTGGCTGGGGCGGCGCCGGCTGCTGGTCGAGACGGCTTGGGGCGGGTGCTGGCCACCGATTCCCGTCTGCTGTATGAGGTGCTCGCGGGGGTGTACACCGATCTGGGGTTCGACGTGCTGGCCGACCCGGTGTTCCGGGATTTGGTGATTGCTCGGGTGGTGGAGCCGACCTCGATCCTGGACATGCCCCGAACGCTGCGGGATCTGGGTCGCCAGCCGGCCAGCGACAAGACGATGCGCCGCACCTTGACCCGGTCTTGGAAGGGCCAGTACCGCGACCAGGTCGCGTCGGTGTGCTTCGCGCACGCCACCAGCAGCGGGGACCTCTCGTTGTGCCTGTACGACGTGACGACGCTCTATTTCGAGGCCGAGAAGGAAGACGGCCTGCGCAAGGTCGGCTACTCCAAGGAACGCCGGGTCGACCCCCAAATCGTGGTCGGGCTGCTGGTCGACCGCCATGGGTTCCCGCTGGAGATCGGCTGCTTCGAAGGCAACCGGGCCGAGACGACCACGATCATCCCGATCGTCCGCCAGTTCCAAGACCGCCACGCCCTGGCCGACCTTGTCGTGGTCGCCGACGCCGGGATGCTCTCGGCGAGCAACCTGACCGACCTGGACGCGGCGAACCTGCGGTTCATCGTCGGCTCCCGGGTCACCAAGGCCCCGGCCGACCTGGAGTCTCACTTCCGCTGGCACGGCGACGCGTTCACCGACGGTCAGGTCATCGACACGATCACCCCGAGGGTCGCCACGAAGGCGGCCCGGGCCGTCAACGACACGTCCAAGCGGGCCGAGCCGACCTGGGACCCCACGGTCCATGACCTGTCCTGGCGCGCGGTGTGGGCCTACTCGCGCAAGCGTGCCGTCCGGGACGGGGCGACGTTGACGTTGCAGGAGAACCGGGCCAAGGCCGTGGTCGCCGGGGAGAAGACCGCCCGCACCCCACGGTTCGTCACCATCAGCAACGGAAGCCGCACCCTGGACGAGGCGTCACTGGTGCGGGCGCGGCGGCTGGTCGGGTTGAAGGGGTACGTCACGAACATCCCCGCCGCGATGATGGGCGCCGGGGCGGTCATCGCCTCCTACCACGAGCTGTGGCACGTCGAGCAGTCATTCCGCATGTCCAAGACCGACTTACGCGCCAGGCCCATGTTCGTGCGGACCCGTGACGCGATCGAGGCGCACCTGACCATTGTCTTCACCGCCCTGGCCGTGTCCCGAGCGGTGCAAACCCGCACCAGCCTGGCCATCCGCAACGTGATCCGTCAGCTCCGCCCGCTGCGCTCGGCCACCATCGCGATCAACGGCGCCACCCAAACCTTCGCCGCCGCGATCCCCGCTGAGCAGCAGGCCGTCATCGAATCGATCCGCGAACCCGGCGACCTCACGCACTAACGAAATGACCAAACTCAGGTCATCAGAGCAGCAGCGCGCGCAGAAGTCGCCATCGTGATTCCCCAATCCCCATGAGGCCCCACCGCGCACGCAAACCGTCGCGATACCGCCAGCGTAAAACTACGCGGACGCCCCGGAAGACAAGAGTTATGTAACGGGACCACAACGAATCAAGTCGCTGCGCGCCCATGGCCTATGGCCAAGACGGGCTTGGCTCCAGGTTGGTCGCCCATCCCTCGGTCGACCTTCCGGGGCACCTCCTTGGGCAGGAGCTGTCAACTGCCTCGGTCAGGTATGGCTGGCGGACTTGTCCGAGTCCTTCGGGCCGTCGGCATGTTCTGAGTC
>JBDTWM010000203.1:0-3297 GCA_040006675.1 Dermatophilaceae bacterium
CGTCATCATGCCCACGAGGGTACCGCCGCGACCTTCGGAAGCGAAGGCCCATGGCGATGGACTGTGGTCCTCTCTGCCATCCGGGCGTGCAGATTCGAACAGACGCACGGATCTGCGCGTCCGTGCTTGACCGATGGCAATCTGGCGCATCGTTGTCGCTATGTCGAGGCACGGGCCACGTGTTCTCGGTCGGCTTTGCCGTGACGGAACCGGTGGTCCCGCCCGCAAACGGGGTGCGGATCGGTGTGCTCTGCTCGAAGAATTTTCTGGCCGCCGGTGGGAGATGCTCGGCGTGGGGGCGCCGAGCACCACCCGAGCCATCGCATCAGCGCAACGACAACGGCCCCCGGACCGAAGTCCGAGGGCCGAGGGCCGTTGGGTAGTAGCGGGGGCAGGATTCGAACCTGCGACCTCTGGGTTATGAGTCGGGCGATCGGTGGTCCTCATGGTCGCACAAATGCTCGACACAGAGCCCTGACCTGCTGACACCCTTCTCCGACCGTCTCACCACTTCAATGGCGTACCGGCCCGAATCAGGGCGTTCTGGTCACAATTCTGGTCACACGCGCTCCGAGGTCGGCCCGCCCTGATCACTTCGGTGTGAACGCTGGCCGGGAGATCAACCGGAGACCCAGCAAGCACGAACCCGCTGATCACCACCATGTCGAGCATCGGCGCGTGATGGCGGGCGCCGACGCTTCTGATGCTTCCCTGATGCCTTTCAAGAATCACCTAAGGGCTGGCGACGGGGCGCTACGCCGAAGTGACGGTGACGACTGACCATAGGCGGATCACAGGCGGGACGACAGGGCCTCCTGAACCAAGACACTCCCCTTGCCCCCTTCTCGCTTCGTGAGCGCTGACTGGAGACGAAGCGCCCCCCTTTGGCCATCTACCGGCCCGTCGGTTCGGGCCTTGTGCGCGCCGAGTTGGCCCACCGAGCACGGTAACCGATTCGAGAACCATGTAGTGCGGCTCCGAAACGCCGGGATGGAGGCGCTGCGTCACGGGGGGACCGACCTGATGGTGGTGCGTCGGCACCGTCACCGGCCAGGTAGGTGGGTAGCTGTGCCCGTCGACATCGTCGAAGCCGGCGACGCGCCGGAGGCCCCCTCGGCGGCGGTGCCGGCAAGGGTCGTTTCGCCTTGCGCAGGGCAATGCCGCGCCGAGAAGGTTCTTGACCGAAGTTCGCATATGGCCAGCGCATCGGTTTTGAAGATCCAGGCTGTCAACCTTGGGGTGGCAGGCCGACCTGATTTCAAGCTTGAGCGATCGGCGGGCCATGGCTGTACCCGGCCCAGCGACATCCTGCCGGGCAGCTGCTGCCGCCGATGCGCTGCACCGAGCCGGGGCCAGCCGACGGCAAGTGCGTGGGCTCCCACGGACACCGAGTGGTTCTCGATCCCGCGGTACAGCAGATGCGTTGAACCGGGCGCATCTGGCAAGAACGTTCCGATAGCATTGTGAATGTGGCAGACAATTCGCTAACGACGTATGGTGAATTCCTTGCCGCTTTGATCCCGGATCGGCGGGCTCATTCTCTTGCGGTGGGACGAAAGGTGACAACCGCCGCCGAGCTCGTGCCGGAGTCTCAACGCTCAGATTTGATCGCCGCTGCATATCTGCACGATATCGGCTATGGTCACCCACAAAGCGGGTTCCATCCGATCGACGGCGCGCAATTTCTGGCACAGTGGGGATTTTCCAAGGCTGTTTGTCATTTGGTCGCCCATCACTCGGCCAGCATCGAAGAAGCAAGGGAACGCGGGATCGATCTTGCCGTGTTCAACGAGTTCGGCGTCGAAGAAGATCTCGGGCGAGCACACAGCGTGCTGTGGTGGGCGGACATGACTACGGGCCCGACTGGCCAGGACGTAGCCGTGCTGGATCGACTCGACGAGATTTGCAGTCGTTACGGGCCTGATGATCCTGTCACACGGTTCGTTTCGCGAGCTCGGTTCACGCTGATCGCCGCAGGTCAGGAGCCAACCGGATCTATCCAGGTGTCCTTTTGATCGAGGGCCCAGCGAATCCGCATACTTTGACTACGATCCATCTTCAAGGTGCTGATCCGGTCGATGGGGACCCATTCGACAATCGTCGTCTCTGAACTCGGAGTCGGGTGTCCGGACAAATACTCCCCACGGTAGACGATCGTGAATTCCTGCCTAACCTCGTCGTTGCTCGTGTAATGAATGACGTGGCGGGGGTCGGTGTAGATCCCGGATACACCTATTGGCCGTATGGTGATACCGGTTTCCTCCTGAGTCTCTCTCACGGCTGTCATTGACAGCGATTCACCTGGATCATGCGCTCCTCCCGGCATGGACCAGTTGCCGTTGTCGGACCGGCATGTTAGGGGAACTGCGCCATCACGAAGTACGAACGCTGATGCACTGGGTTTGACGCTGTTGGCAGGTGGCGCCGAGGGGTCATCGAAGTAGTCGATCCGCTTGCCCATCGGGTCAGGCTACCGGGTGACGACAGGCTCGCCACTCGCCCAGACGCGCTCGTAGGCACGGTCGTAGTAGTCGAATAGCTGGCCCCCAGGTGCGCGACGTAAGTGCAGAACCGGCGATCGGGCGGCGTAGGCGCCGTAGGTGTGCGCGTTGACCATCATGGATTCGTCGAAGCGGAACAAGCTCGCGTACAGCACGGTGCGGTGGGTGCGGATCTGCACACCTGGAAGGTTGGCGACCTCGCTGAGGTACTCCAAGGTCGATCGGCAGCGCTCCGGAAGGGTGGGGAGGCCTTCTTCCTTGCCGCGTTGTCGGACGGCTTCGCACCGACTGTCACCGAGCAGGATGCGGAAGGAGGCGCCAGCCGCTGCCTTGGATCGGATGACATCGACCAGGTCGTACGCCTCGACCAGAAACCCGCCCGAGTAGACCAGCACATCTATATCGGAGCTGGCCTGCGTGAACAAAGCTTTCCAGACGTCACCGGGGACGGAACTCCGGGTCGGCCACATGTGGACGAGCTCTGCGTGGGTTGTGTTCCTCACCTGGTCGGTACCCAAAAGCTCAGGCCAGAAGTAGGTTTCGTCCTGCCCGAGCACTTGGACCACCCGAGCGCGGGTCTGTGGGTGCGGCATTCTTCCCTTGGTGACCCACCGTTCGACCGTCTTCTGATCGACGTCAACCTGCTCGGCAAGCGCGGCATGAGTAAATCCGACGGCGAGGAGTCCGTTTCGTAGCCGCTAGTGTCCTGCGCCAGAGATTCGTTTTAATAGTCGTCCGAGGGATTCGAGGATCTCGTCGGCGCTCTTGGTCCAGATGAAAGGTTTCGGGTGGGTGT
>JBDTWM010000204.1:0-3274 GCA_040006675.1 Dermatophilaceae bacterium
CGAGCGACATCGGCGACCGCTCGTGAGGATTCGATCACCATCTTCACGGCCTCTTCCTTGAACGCGGCAGAGAACCGGTTTCGCCTTTCGGTCATGCTTCTCACCCTCCAATCCTCGAAGACACCCTATAGGGCGCCCTCTCCGGAGAACGAGAAGCAGTCCAGTCTTGCAACGCGGACTTCGACGATCGAGCGAGCGTTAGCGAGCAGTCCGTTAGCGGCATGGTGATGATGGGGAGAGCGGGGGGGTCGGGCTCGGCTGAGCATGCGTTCCACTCCCATGGCCGCTCCTGCGACGAGGGCGGCTCCATCTCTCGTGTCGACCTCGGCCACCGCAAGAGGCGGACGCCCTTTTGGCTGGTGCGTAGCATGTGCCCGCAGGCAGTTTTCCAGGCCGACGTGTCGACGCCGCTGCCCTTCGAGAGGACCCGTCATGGATCGTCGCCTAGCTCTGGTTCGCCGTCCGAGTCCCCGGCTCGCGGACGGGATCGTCACATATTTGGAGCGCAGCGAGGTGGATGTCGAGCTGGCCCAGCGCCAGTGGGAGGGCTACGTCGACGCGTTGCACCGGCATGGCTGGGAGACGTGGGAGGTGCCCGAGGCGCCCGACTGCCCGGACAGCGTGTTCGTCGAGGACACGATGGTCGTCTACGGCTTCACGGCGGTCATCGCGAACCCAGCTGCGGTCGGGCGCGCCGCGGAGGTCGAGGCAGCGGCCGCGACGGTCGTGGGCGCCGGGTACCGAGTGGTCCACATCACCGGGCCAGCTACGCTCGAAGGCGGAGACGTGCTCAAGTTCGGCGGGACGGTCTGGGTGGGCCTCGGCGGCCGCACGAACGAAGCAGGACTGCACCAGCTGCGCGAACATCTGGCTCCGCTCGGCGCGCACGTCGTCGCTGTCCCCCTCACCAAGGTGCTGCACCTCAAGTCCGCGGTGACGGCGTTGCCGGACGGCACGATCATCGGTTACGCGCCCCTGGTCGATGACACCACGATGTGGCCGATGTTCGAGGAGGTGCCCGAGGAGTCGGGTGCCCATGTGGTGATCCTGAATCCCCGGACGGTGCTGATGGCTTCCAGCGCGCCGGAGACCGCGGCCGGATTCCGAGAGCGGGGGCTTGAGGTCGAGCAGGTGGACATCAGCGAGTTCGAGAAGCTTGAGGGGAGCGTGACCTGCCTGTCCGTACGCCTCAGGGGTTGAGATCCACCCCTTAGGGGCGCCAACGCGATGTCACGCTCGACCCTCTCGCGGCGTGGGACTGTCGCGACCACGCAGGTGAGGACTCAGCGCGACGCGCGGTCGGTAACGCCACGGGCGGGGGGCGTGAAGTCGTACGGCTGAGGCACCATGGGGTGGTGAGTTCGAACGCTCGGTTGCACAGGAGGCGCCAGGTGGGGTCGGGAGTGTTCGCGCCCCTCGTGGATCCGGGGCCGGAGCTGACCGCGGCGCAGGCGCGACGGTACGCGCGGCACGCGCTGCTGCCGGGCATCGGAACGGAGGGCCAACGACGGTTGCTCAACGCGAAGGTGCTGGTCGTCGGGGCCGGGGGACTGGGTTCCCCGGCGCTGCTCTATCTCGCCGCAGCGGGCGTCGGCACGCTCGGGATCATCGACGACGACGTGGTCGACGAGTCCAACCTGCAGCGCCAGGTGATCCACGGCGTGGCCGACATCGGCGTCCCCAAAGTCGACTCGGCGGCAGAATCCGTGGCCCGGATCGATCCGGCCATCCGCGTGATCACCCACGACGAGCGGCTCACCGTCGATAACGCTCTGGACGTCCTGGGCGGCTACGACCTCGTTCTGGACGGCACCGACAACTTCGCGACGCGGTACCTCGTCGCCGACGCCTGCGAGATCCTCGGCACGCCGTGCGTGTGGGGGGCCATCCTGCGCTTCGACGGGCAGGTGAGCGTGTTCTGGCCGGGGCGGGGTCCGCTCTACCGTGACATCTTCGGCACGCCGCCGGACCAGAGGTTGGTGCCCTCATGCGCTGAGGCGGGGGTGTTCGGCGTGTTGTGCGCCTCGATCGGGGCGGCGATGGGCACCGAGGCCGTCAAGGTGATCGCGGGCGTGGGGCGGTCGCTGGTGGGGCGGTTCCTGGTGTATGACGCGTTGGCGGCCACCTGGGACGAGTTGCCCGTGCGCCCGGACCCGACGCGGACTCCGGTGACCCGCCTGGAGCCCGTCGAGTTCGCGTGCTCCGCGCCGGGAACTCCGGGAGCTGCGGGAGAGGCTCGACCGACGGGCAGCGAGGTCGACGTGGCGGAGTTCGACGACCTGCTGGCGCGACACGCCCGCGGCGAGATCGATCTCGACGTGGTGGACGTACGCGAGCCGGTGGAATACGCGGCCGGACACATCGAGGGTGTTCGCCTGGTGCCCAAGGACGAGATCCTGTCCGGGCGCATCGAGCTGCCGCGTGAACGACCGGTCTTGCTGTACTGCGCCGGGGGAGTGCGCTCGGGGGCCGTGCTGGATCGTTTGCTGGCGGCCGGCCACACCGACGTCCGTCATCTGATCGGCGGCTACGACGCCTGGTCTCGGGCCCGCCCGTGAGGTCTGCGCGGCTTCACCCCTGCTCCGCTTCACCCCTGCGCTGGAGCGCGGTCGCTGAGTGCTGTCCGGGGCGGGTCACGCCTCCTGCGCAGGGACTCGTCGGGGGGCGCTTCTGGACTCGCGCCGACCGCCTGGCGAGTGTGGTACTAGGGTCCCCTAGTATTTACTTGGAAGACCAAGTAAATTTGCGCGTATGACGACGCACCCTGAGACCGCCCCGCCACGCGCGCATGACGCCGCCCCGGACTCCGTGGCCGGCTTCCCGGCCGATCCCGCCGTCGACTTCACCGCCGAGCTGTCCGCCGAGGTGGCCGCGGATCTCGCTGCGGATCTTGGTGCGAGCGACGTCGAGGTGGTCGCCGAGCACGGCGCCGATCTCGCCGCCGACCTGGCTCGTATCCTTCCGCGGGGCGGTTCGGCGCCCGCCTACACACCGTCGTCGACCCTCGCGACCGGACGACAGCGCTGGCAGGAGCGGTACAACGCGGCCCTCGCGGCGGGGGCGGTGCGCGACGCAGACTTCACGACGCTCTCCGGGCGGCAGGTCGAGCCCTGCTACGGGCCCTCGGACGCGCAGGAGGCAGCCGATCCCGACTTCGCGCGGATCGGCTGGCCCGGGGAGTTCCCCTTCACGCGCGGCCTGCACTCCACCGGCTTCCGGGGCCGCACCTGGACGATCCGGCAGTTCGCGGGCTTCGGCAACGCCGAGCAGACCA
>JBDTWM010000205.1:0-3273 GCA_040006675.1 Dermatophilaceae bacterium
CCGTTGGCACACCCCGGTGATCGCGAAGACCGCGTCGTTGAGCGACTCCAGGTGTTGCACATTGACGGTGCTGATCACGTCGATCCCCGCGTCACGCAGCACCTCGATGTCCTCGTACCGGCGGCATCGCTCCGAGCCAGGCACGTTGCGGTGGGCGAGCTCGTCGACGAGGGCGATCTGCGGGCGGCGGGTGAGGATCGCGTCCACGTCCATCTCCGTGAAGGCTGCCCCGCGGTGGGCCATGTGCCGACGGGGGACGACCTCCAGCCCCTCGAGACTCTGGGCGGTGAAGGCTCGACCGTGGGTTTCAACGAGCCCCACCACAACGTCCTGGCCGCGTGTGGCGCGGCGGCGTCCCTCACCGAGCATCGCCACCGTCTTGCCGACCCCCGGCGCTGCTCCGAGGTAGATCCGCAGCGAGCCTCGCCTCACCCGGCGCTTCTCGCCCGCGACGGGCGTGTCGGCCGTGGAAAGTGCCTCCGACGTGCTGTGGTCCGCCGTCATGTCGTCGTCGTTGTCCTCCCGATCCTCCTCGTACTGGCGGTCTACCGCTGCTGATCCAGGGCCAGGTTGAGCTCGAGGACGTTGACGCGCGGCTGGCCGAGGAATCCGAGCGTGCGTCCGGTCGTCTGTTGCGCGATCATAGTCTGGACCGCGGCCACCTGAAGCCCTCGCGCGGCGGCGACGCGTGGCGCTTGCCACCGGGCGTAGTCGATGCTGATGTCAGGGTCCAGCCCCGAGGAACTGGCTGTCAGGGCGTCGGCGGGTATCTCTGCCGGAGCCAACCGGTTGGCCGAGCGCAGCTGGTTTGCGCGTTCGCGAACCTCAGCCAGCTGGTCGGCTGCCACAGGCGAGAGGTTGCCACTGCCCGAGGAATCGCCGGCGTAATGGGACGCGGAGGGGCGCGGTTGGAAGTTGCGCGGGTCGGTGAATGCCTGGCCGATCAACGAGCTGCCGACGACTCGACCGTCGCGCTCGATCAGGGAGCCGTCCGCAGGGCCGCGCAAAGCGACCTGGGCGACGCCCGTGACGACGAGCGGATAGACCAGGCCAAGAAGCACGCTGAGCAGGAGGAACGCGCGCAGGGCCGCAGAGAGTTGACGTGTAAAGCCACGCATACCGATCACGTCAATCCGGGGAGAAGGGACACGATCAGGTCGATGACTTTGATCCCGATGAATGGGGCGATGACGCCACCCATGCCGAAGATCAGCAGGTTTCGGCGTAAGAGGGCCGCAGCTGACAAGGGTCGGTAGGTGACGCCGCGCAACGCGAGCGGGATGAGGGCCACGATGATCAGTGCGTTGAAGATGACCGCCGAGAGCATCGCGGACTGTGGGCTCGCGAGGCGCATGACGTTCAGCACTGCAAGCCCGGGGAAGACGGTGGTGAACATTGCGGGGATGATCGCGAAGTACTTGGCCACGTCGTTGGCGATCGAGAAGGTCGTGAGGGCACCGCGGGTGATCAGCAGTTGCTTGCCGATCCCTACGATCTCGATGAGCTTGGTCGGGTCGGAGTCGAGGTCGACCATGTTGCCAGCCTCCTTCGCGGCCGACGTGCCGGTGTTCATGGCCACCCCGACGTCGGCCTGCGCCAGGGCAGGCGCGTCGTTGGTGCCGTCCCCGGTCATCGCCACGAGGCGGCCACCCGACTGCTCGGTCTTGATGAGGGCCATCTTGTCTTCCGGGGTGGCTTCGGCGAGGAAATCGTCAACGCCCGCCTCGGCGGCGATGGCCTGCGCGGTGACCTGGTTATCGCCAGTGATCATCACGGTCTTGATGCCCATCGCCCGCAACTGCTCGAACCGGTCTTTCATCCCGGGCTTGACGACATCCTTGAGATGAATGACCCCCAGGACCTCAGCGGCTGCGCGCGGGCGTCGCTCGGCCACGACCAGCGGGGTCCCTCCTGAGGACGAGATCGCCTCAACGTCCGCGTCCAGCCCGTGCGGCACGTCCCCGCCCATCGCCTTGGTCCACGCCGAGACGGCGCTGCCTGCGCCCTTGCGGATCGCTGCGCCGTCCGGCAGGTCGAGCCCTGACATGCGGGTCTGCGCAGTGAACGGTACAAAGACGGCATCGTCCGGGGCGCCGCAGGGCGGACCCGCTGTCTCAGAGCCAGCGAGGGACTCCACCAGCGCGACGATGGAGCGGCCCTCGGGGGTCTCGTCGGCGAGAGAGGACAGGTGCGCGGCTCGGCGGGCCTGCTCCAGCGTCGCGTCCCCGACCGGCAGGATGTCGACGGCCCGTCGGTTGCCGAACGTGATCGTGCCGGTCTTGTCCAACAGGAGAGTAGAGACGTCTCCGGCCGCCTCGACCGCTCGCCCGGACTTGGCGAGCACGTTGCGTTGCACCAGACGGTCCATCCCCGCGATGCCGATCGCCGACAGCAACGCCCCGATCGTGGTCGGAATCAAACACACGAGAAGAGCCACAAGCGTGAGAACGTCCTGCGGCGCGCCGCTGTAGGACGCCATCGGTTCGATGGCCACCACGGCGAGGAGGAACACGATCGTGAGGGTGACGAGCAGGATGGATAGCGCGATTTCGTTGGGGGTCTTCTGGCGGGCGGCGCCCTCGACCAGCGCGATCATCCGGTCGATGAAGCTCTCGCCTGGCCGGGTGGTGATGCGGACCACGATCCGATCGGACAGGACTGTGGTTCCACCGGTCACCGCGCAGCGGTCACCGCCGGATTCTCGGATCACCGGGGCCGACTCTCCGGTGATGGCGGATTCGTCCACGCTGGCGACGCCCTCGACGACGTCGCCGTCGCCGGGGACGATCGCGTAAGGTCCCGGTTCGACGATGACGAGGTCGCCGACCGTCAGGGAGGCGCCGGGCACCTCCTCCTGCGTACCGTCGGCGCGCCGACGCTGGGCCATCGTCTCCTTCTTGGTGGCACGCAGGGTCGCAGCCTGCGCTTTGCCGCGCCCCTCCGCCACCGCTTCGGCGAGATTGGCGAAGACGACGGTGGCCCACAACCAGAGCGTCACCCCGATCGAGAAGGTGGTGGGATGCGCCACGGTGAGCACCGTGGTGAGGACCGACGCCACCCAGACGACGAAGACGACCGGAGAGGACACGACGTGGCGCGGGTCCACCTTGCGCAGCGCGTCGGGAAGCGAGTGCAGCACCGTGCGCGGCAGCGAAGAACGAGATGGGGTCGGGTGGACGCGCTGGCCGCGCCGCTTCAGGGTGGGATGAGGCTCTTGATGGGTCAGCAGAGAGGTCGGCGCGGTCACAGGGTGGCCTCCGCGATCGGGCCCAG
>JBDTWM010000206.1:0-3188 GCA_040006675.1 Dermatophilaceae bacterium
ACCACACCGGCAAGCCGACTGACTCCCGTGAGACGCATCGCGTGACGGACGATGTTCACCACGCCCGCGTGGCCGCAGCCGGTGACGATCACGAGGCCACGACCGCGCACATTGACGACGAGGGCCTGGTCATCGATCACGACCCGATCCGGCACCCAGGCTCGCCCGTCCCACGCCTGGTGGCTCGGGGGCATCCCCTGCTCGAAGTCCGTGACCCGGTCCACCTCGCCGGTGACGAGCACGGAACCGTCCAGGAGCAGCGACGGGATCGCCCGCTCGATCAGCTCGAACCCCTCCGCGTCCAGCGCCGAGCGCGACAGGGTGGGCAACTCCCAATCCGGGGCTCCTGGGATCGCGAATCGGCGCCTGGTCCACGCGAAGGGGTGAACCGTCAGGGGCAGCCTGGTCCGCCCGTACGCCGATACCAGGCCCAGCAGCCCGCCCGCGTGATCGAAGTGGCCGTGCGACAGCACGACCGCGTTGACGTCGTCCAGGGCGATCCCCATGCGGCGGGCGTTCTCGACCATCGCGTCAGGGGACAATCCCGTGTCGAAGACCATCCGCCACGACCGGTCACCCCGCCGCACCGTGATGAAGGCCGAGTACCCATGCTCAGCGCGCATCCCGACGAGGGCCTGGCCCTCCAGGAAATGGGCTGCCGGCACGGACGCCCCCGCGAGCGGTGCGCGCGCGACGCGTTCGTTGCTCAGGAGAAGGCCGTCGTAGACGTTGTCGACCAGGGTCGTGATCGAGACCGAGTCGACGGGCGAGAGAGCGATCGGGTCGACCGCGGGGCCGGGAGCCTCGCGCGGAGCGGCGGCGGCCGCGACCCGAGGGTCGATCTCATCCGAGATGCACATGCCCCTCACGATAGGGAGGTGGGGCTCACCCCGAAAGACCCGACGGCGCCGACTCCATCCGGCCCGCCACGCGGGGCCCCGCCCGTCAAGGACGAGTTGCCTCACCTGCCCCTCGCTGGGAGAGCTGAGCGCGGGCGAGCTCCCGGCCGACCTCGAAACCCGCCTGGTTGACCTGCGCGGTCCCGGCGGGGCAATGCCTGTCCATGGACTCGACGTAGTGCCGTGCCTGGAGCGGGATGAACACGGACACCGCGCCGAGCAGGACCGTGTTGAGCACCTTCGGGGACACGACCTGGCGCAGGGCCTTCGTCTCGAAGTGCACCACGCGGCCGAAGATCCGGGCGATCTCCTCGTCGACACCGGCCGGGTACTCGCTCACCCCCCACGGCAGGATGTCGTGGTCGAGGTAGACGGCGGCCGCGTCCGGGCGTGCCCACGGCGCCCAGCGCAGCAGCTCCATCCGTTCCAGCGCGTAGATCACGTGCGCCTCACCCTGCGCGATCGTCGGCGAGTGGACCGGACCGGACGCGAACCGGACGTGGCTGAACACCGAGCCGCCGCGCTGGGACATGCCGTGGATCTCGCTCTTCTTGGCGTCGAGCCCGGCGATCACGGCCGCGTCGGCGAGGATGTCGCTGGCCAGCACGATGCCCTGGCCGCCGACGCCGACCATGAGCACGTTGAACACGCCGTCGACGGGACGATCGTCGATCGGGCGTTCTTCCCCGTACGCGTGAGGGGTGGGCGTCTCAGGCACGAGTGGCCACCTCCGGGCGCGTGACGAGAGGCAGGTGCACGCGGCGGGCCTGTCTGCGGTCCTCCAGCATGCCCAGTCCGCGCAGCCCCTTCGCCTCGATGACGCACAGGCCGATGACGGCGAGCACGCGGATGCCGGGCAGGCCGGCGAGCTCGGTGATGGCCGCGTCGACGGCCTGACGGTCGTGGGCGTCGACGGTGCGGACGTTCTCCTCCGGCAGGCCGAACGCCGTGACGAGCCGCACGTAGTCCACCGACGGCGACTCCTCGTGGCCGATCCGCAGGCCGCTCATCGGGTTCGGCTGCATGCCGGTCATCGCCGTGGTCCCGTTGTCCAGGACGATGTAGAGCCCGTCGCTCTTGTTCCAGATCGCGTTGAGCAGGCCGGTCAAGCCGGAGTGGGCGAACGTCGAGTCGCCGATCACCGCCGCGATCTTCGGGCGGTCGGGGTCATGGCGCATCGCGGCGTTCATCCCGTGCGCCATCGTGATGCTCGCGCCCATGTCCACCAGGGTGTCGAGGGCGTTGTACGGCGGCAGTACCCCGAGGCTGTAGCAGCCGATGTCGCCCGAGACGACCATGCCCGCGTCCCGCAGCGCGTCGTACACCGGCGAGTGCGGGCACCCCGGGCACAGACCCGGCGGCCGGGGCGGGACGGGCACGGCGGAGGCGGCCCGCGGCGCGGCCGGCCGCATCCCGAGTCCGGCGCGCAGCACCTCGCAGCTGTACTCCCCGATGACCGGGAACGCGTCCTTGCCGACGACCTCGATCCCCCACGCCCGGATCTGCGTCTCGATGACGGGATCGAGTTCTTCCACCACGTAGAGCTTCTGGTGGCGCCGAGCGAAGTCCTCGATGAGGCGGCGCGGCAGGGGGTGCACGATGCCAAGGCGCAGGACCGAGGCCTCGGGCAGCACCTCTTTCACGTAGGTATACGGCACTCCGGCCGTGATGACACCGACGTCGCCGGGGGCGCCGGTGCCCTCTTCGACGCGGTTGGCCGGGTGGGTCTCGACGATCTCGCGCAGGTCGTTCATGCGCTGCTCGAGCGTCACCCGGCGGGCACGGGCGTTGCCGGGGAGCATCACGTACTTGCTGGGATTCTTCGTGAACCCGGCCGGCTTCGCGGGCTCCTCACGGACATACGCGCCCGTCTGCGGGTCGATGTCGACCTCCACGACCGACTTGCTGTGCGACAGGCGCGTCGTGGTGCGCAGGAAGACCGGCGTGTCGAAGCGCTCGGACAGCTCGAACGCAGCCCTGGTGAGGTCGCGGGCCTCCGCGGCGTCGGCCGGCTCGAACATGGGGATTTTCGCGGCGATGGCGTAGTTGCGGTTGTCCTGCTCGTCCAGGGCGACCTTCTCGTTGACGCTCCACTCGCAGTAGACGTCGTCGTGAGCGAACAGCGCCTCCAGGATCTCGGTGGACGGCGTGCCCGGGTATCCGCACCCGACCGACACCCCGGCCTCCCACGCGCCGAGCGCGATGGCCTCATTTCCTGACAGCAGTCGTCTTGTCGCCACGACGGCACCCTCCCCAGCACAGGTCTCGCACGACATGCCTCGCACGACA
>JBDTWM010000207.1:0-3149 GCA_040006675.1 Dermatophilaceae bacterium
TCCGGGTGCGTACTGCCTGGCGTTGTCCCCAGACCGGCGGGAGGCCTTGCGGTGGACGTTCTTCGACGTGCTCGGGAGGCCGTCCGGCGCGCTGAGCCTGTCAGCCTCGGCAACGGCAGCGCGCGCCCGGGTTCCTCCTGCGTGACCGCCGCCCGGGCCGACAGAGGTTGGCGCCGCGGCAGGCGGTCACCTGCCGGTACCCGCCCAACGGGGTCGAGCGGGCACGCACCCACGTCCCCGAGCGGTCGCCGCGAGCGGGATCACGATGCTGGCCTGCCCAGGGAAGAGGTCGTCATGTTCGAAGGTTTCGCGCGGCAGTGGACACCTCTGCTCCCCGTCGGGCGGGTGCGTTCGACACCGCAACGCGTCCGGGTCGCGGGGACCGACCTGGTCACCTGGCGGACCCCGGACGGGGAGGTGGGGGTGTTGCTCGACCGGTGCCCGCATCGATCGACGTCCCTCGCGCTCGGCTCGGTCCGCGAGGACGGCTCCCTGGCCTGCGGTTTCCACGGCTGGGAGTTCGGGCCGGACGGCTCCTGCCGACACATCCCCTTCAATCCCGCCGTGCCCCGCGGCCGGTGCGCTGCGCTCGCCCTGCCCGTCGCGGTGGCTGGAGGGTACGTGTGGGTGTTCACGGGGTTCGACGTCTCCGACGCCGCCTCGCTGGGGCCCAGCTACGACCCGGCGCTCGACCTGAGCAGCGATATCGCCCGCATGGACCACGTCGAGGAGTGGGACTGCCACTGGACCCGCGCCCTGGAGAATATGCTGGATTTCCCGCATCTACCGTACGTGCATCGCACGACGATCGGTCGCTTCGTGCGGCGACGCCAGCACCGAGACAGCACCTTGGGCTACGACCTGATCGACACGCCGTACGGCTTCCGGTTCGGCCCCCGCCTCGATGGCGATGCGCCGCGGACCTTCCTGAGTTGGTACCGCCCCCACGGAATGACCCTCGACACGCTCCCGGCCCCTCGGATGATGCGCATCCTCGTCTGGTGCGTGCCCGTCGGGGACACGAAGACCAGGATGATCCTCAGCACGGTCCGCGACCTGCAGACCCACCCCGCGTTGTCACCCGCGTTCGACGCGCTGAACCGGTGCATCCTGCACCAGGACCGAGCCATCGTGGAGTCGAGCGACCCGCCATCCGTCCCGCACGGCGGCGCCGAACGATCCGTACCGACCGACCGGCCCAGTTGACCTTCCGGACCTACTACCACCGAGCCCTCGCCGACTCCTCGATCACGGACCCCCGGACGCTGTGAACCGGGCGCCGCAACCCGCCACGCAGGGCGCAGCCGCTTCCGAGGGGCCCGCACGGGCGGGCGGCCAGCGAGCCAAGCCCCGGAGCGGGCGCCCCGAATAGCGCTGACATCGCGTCATCGGCGAGGTCACGCGGGGTCACACAGCGTCACGCGGGGTCACGTTCCACGACGATCCGGAGGATCTCCACGTCGGTGTTGGTCATGCCGCGAGCCATCCGGCCGACGTTGCGGATCGTCTCCTCCACGGTGGCGCCGACGAGCCCTTGACGCGCCGGCAGGGCGCCCCCACAGCGCACCATATCCAGCGCCGTGAACGCGTTCTCCACGCCCAGGGACACCTTGGCGGCGCAGGACGCCTTGGCCCCGTCGCAAACAATGCCGCCCGCCGTCCCCACCGACGTCTCGATGACCGCGCCGATCTGCTCCGTCGTCCACCCTTCCAGGAAGGCGATGCCCGCTCCGCTCGCCGCCGCGGCGGTCACCACACCGCAGAACGCCGAAAGCCGTCCGATGAAGTGCTTCTGGTAGATCGCCAGGAGGTTGGACACGATCAGCGCGCGGTGGAGGCGCTCGCGGGAGCAGCCCATCTCCTCGGCGGCGACGATGACGGGGATCGAGACCGTGAGCCCTTGATTGCCGGAACCGGCGTTGATCATCACCGGCAGGCTGCAGCCGCCCATGCGGGCGTCGGATGCCGCGGCCGTGAGAGCCCGGGCGCGCGTCCTGGCGTCGGCCGACGGGGCGGCCGCGAGGAGGTGCCTGCCGACGGCGACGCCGAAGACATGATCGAGCCCGGCATTCGCGATGGCCGTGTTCGCCTCGATCTGTCGGTCGAGGAGGTCCCTCAGAGCGGGACGGCTTGGCAGGTCGACCTGTACGGCGAACTGGATCAGCGTCGCGACGTCGACGCGCTCCACCGGCAGGGAGGACGGGAACGGGGTGCCGCCGGCGGCCACGTCGGCATCCGGCAGCGGCACCCCGTCGCGCACGACGCTCGAAAACCGGGAGTGATCGCCGTCGAGCAATGCCGTGGCCGTGTGCCCGCCGCCCGTGACCGTCGCCTCGACGTAGAGGCCGTCGGCGTGCTGGGCGAGCAGGACCCGGACCTTCGCGCCGTCGACGAGGGTGCGGGCGTCTGCGCGGTGCTCCTGCGAGATCCCGGCGAGGCAGCGCAGACCGGCGCGGCTGTCGCCGCCGATGACCGCCAGCGCGGCGGCGATGCGGATGCCGACCTGCCCGCCCGAGTTGGGCACGACGACCGAGGTGGCGTTCTTGATGACGTTGCCGCTGCAGCGCACCTCGACTCGTTCGGGCGACGCGCCCAACGCCTCGCGCGCCGTCGCGGCGGCCAACGCGATGGCGATCGGTTCGGTGCACCCCAGAGCCGGGATGATCTCCCGCAGGAGGACCCCTTCGAGGTCGTCGTGTGTCGCGGGAGCCGTCGCGTCGATGTCCATGTCCAAGTCCATGTCCATCGCACTCTCATCCATCGCGCCCATGTCCATCAGCCCGTGGTGCCTTTCGCGTCATGGCCTTCGCGGGGTGACCTTCGCGCCGACGAATTCACGCTAGCGGGTCGGCGCGGGCGCCCCGTCGTAGGACCAGCCGCACCGGCGCCAGCCAGTCGTCCGAGGCGTCCGATATCCCGGAGACACACATTGTGCGACCAGGACGGCAGCGGCCGGCCACTCGGATCATCTCCTCGCGGCGGTGCATTCGGGTCACGTGCCTTCCCCATCAGTTTCCCCTGGATAGATGATACCCCCAGGGGTATCATCTATCCAGGGGCGTCTTCCGATAGACGATGTGGTCGCAGAGACCGCGTCGGGGCCCGCGAGGAGGGAGATCGACATGGCACGCACCGTGATCCCGGAGGCC
>JBDTWM010000208.1:0-3130 GCA_040006675.1 Dermatophilaceae bacterium
GCCGGGCCATCGGCTCGCTGAAGGCGCTGAACGCGACGGGGTCGTCACGCATCGCGACGACATCGCCGCGGGTCAGCGGCTCGAAGTTGGACAGGAACGTGCCGGGGGCGGCGATGTCGCGTTCAGCCTGGGTGTCGTAGCCGCGGTGGATCGCGTCGTCGGGGCGCTGGAACAGCAGCCCCTCACAGTTCTCCACGAACTTGTAGGACCGGTCCGGGTCGAGCCCGAGCTGGCCGCCAGATACCACCGTCGACGCGGTGATGTCGTCCTGGGTCTGCACCTTCACTGCCGGTGCGAAGTCGTAGCGAAGGCTGAACAGGCGCCACGAGCCATCGGTGTCGTAGCCGACCCTGAGCATGTTGCGGGTCACCGCGGTGCCGTCCAAGCGCAGCGCGTTGCCCTGGCGGCCGTCGATGGTCACCACGCTGAAGTGGCCCCGCCAGTCCGCGCCCCAGCGCGACCGGTAGGAGCGCTTGACGATGTAGACGAGCTCCTTGACGTAGGGCGGGATGCGCTGCAGCCACGCGTTGTACTCCAGGTGGTAGTCCGTACGCGAGGGGGTGAGCAGCTTTATCACCGAGCCGATCGAGCGCTCGTCGGAGAGAATCGAGCGGGTGTCGACGCCGTTGCGCTCCGGGTCGAGGAACCGCTGGGAGTAGTCGCGGTCGAGGATCGCGGCGACGGAGTCCATATCGGTGTCGAAGTCCGCGACGAAGACCGTGCCGATGATGAACGCGTCGGTGATCGCCTTGGAGATCTCGGACTTCCCGCCGCCGGAGACGGTCGCCGGCTTGTGGCAGGACGTCCCCGTCGCCACGGTGCCGAACAGGCTCCAGCTACGGTCGTGGGGCTGCTGGGCGATCTGCACGCGGTAGCCGTTGGGGCTGAGGTACACCTGGTCGGCACGCAGCGGCACCGAGCCTTGTGCCCCGTCGGGGCGGGCCCATGACACGCGCATCTCGCGCAGGGAGTAGCGGGCGCCGGCGGGCACGAGCACGATGTGCGCGTGCTCGGTGTCCAGGGCGTGCCCCTCCGACTGCGCGGCGAAACGTTCCGGATCACGCTCCAGGACGTCGGCTAGTCGGTACTCCTCCCCCGCGGAGCTCTCGGTGTACTCCGCACCGAGGTTGTAGCTGGCGAAGACCAGCGCGCCACCGGAGTGCTCCTCCTCAGCGTTGCCGAAGAGGTTGGCGGAGTAGGAGATCTGGGTCTTGACCTCCTTCTTGCAGTACCCGTAGTAGTTGTCGGCGATGACGGTGATGATCACCCCACGCGCGTCCCGGGCGCAGATCTTGAAGGCACGGCCCCCGTTGTACCGCTCGTCCTCCTGCTCCCAGCACACCCCGTCGCGCTGTTGGCGCTCGGTGGCCTCGCTCACGTGGGGCAGGCCGAGCTCCTTCTTGGTCACCCGGGTCAGATGCGGTGCGAGCACGACACAGCCGGTGTGCCCGGTCCACATACCGGGCGCGAGAGACGCGTCGCCTTCGGGCAAGTAGGGGTCGCCGCCGTTGCCGAAAATGCCCTCGAGGAAGTCGAGGTTGGAGACGAGGCCGCCCGGCACCATGATGCGGGTCTCCATCCGCTTCTCACGCACGACCCCGGGGACCTCCGGGGACACCAGCGGCCGCAGGTACAGCGACACGAAGGCGGCTGCGGGGCGCGGCTGGTTGGCCGTGTAGGGCAGCATCATGTCGGCCTCCGGCGGCTCGAAGGCCCGGGTCAGCAACCGGGCGAAGGCCCGGGCCGGCACGGCGATCTTGTCGTCGGGGATGGGCAGCCCACCCTCGGACACGTGGAAGACGCCCACCGTAGTCCGCCGGTCGTTGGCGGGGTTGTGCAGCACCCCGTTGACCAGCCGGTAGCTGCTCAGCAGCGGTGACGTGAAGGTGTCGCCGTCGAAGGGCAGCGAGAGCTCGCGCGCCAAGCCCGGCTCGTCGAGCACCAGCGTGCGCCGAGGCAGCTGAGGCACCTCACCGGTTTCGGCGAGGTAGTCGTCGAGAAACGCCTGGATCCGCTGGTCCGCCGCGCACAGCTGGTCGGAGAGCCGACGGCTGAGCTCGCGCTGGCGGGCGAGGATCGGTTGGGTGAGCCGGGCCGCCTCGGTGTCCTCGAACCCCTCGGGGAGCGGGAGGCCGAGCTGGGCCAGACGGAGGTTGATCGCAGCGTTCTGGGTGTGAGGCACCCCCCGATTCTTCCCCTTCAGGCAGTGGCTCACCAGCCCTTCCACGGCGGTCGCCCCGCCAAAGACCTGGAATCCGCTGATCCCAAACCAGGATCAGGGGGACGCTGATCGGCGGCTGGGATGCCCGACTCCACCAACCGTCAGCTTCTGCCGACCAGGTGCGTCCGGCGGCGCGCAGGGTCTCGTGGGATAGGCAGGCGGGCCCGTTGGGCGGCGGCGACTGCGGCAAGCGGAGGACGGCGCGGCTACAGGTGGACGCTGTGGCGTGCCTCCAGTCCGCTGATCAAGTCCGGGCGCGGCTGCTGGCCGTATCGCTGCGCAATCTCTTGCCTGGCCTCCGGCTCGGCGCCGGTGAGTGCACCCATCTCCTCGAAGAAGTGTTCGAAGCCGGCTGGGCTGATGAACTCGACAACAACGACCGGGTGGTCCGTGGGATTCCACAGAGCATGCACGATACCGCGGGGCTTGAAGAAGAAGCCGCCCTCCTCGACCTCCATCTCTTCCTCGCCCACCAAACCGCCGATCCGCCCCCGGTAAACGAACGTGTACTCATCTTCGTTTTGATGGCTGTGTGGCATCACGAGTTCGCGCGGAGCGAGCACGGCCGATTGCGCGGAAAAACGCCCGTTCGTGTCGTCGCCTGTGATCATCTGCCGGAACACAGTTCCGGGGATCGCGGGCCCGTCGTCCCATGAGACCGATCGGGCAGTCACTTCGTTTCCGTTCTTCAGGGCGCGCACCACGCTCTGTCACTCTCGTCCTACAAGCCAGCCGGTGCAAGGCATCACTCGACCGCACATCGACGGTCGACGCGTGCGCCGAACTTCGCACTCTGCTGGAGGGACCGAAACCGTGAACATCAATGAGCGCGCTTGGGACCGGCACGTCAGCGCCCTGCTGGGTGGGGTCGTCGATACGCGTGGGCGGTTGATCGGCGGCTGCATCGAG
>JBDTWM010000209.1:0-3009 GCA_040006675.1 Dermatophilaceae bacterium
CCCGCCGGCGCCATCAAGAAGGACTCACCCGCAGGTCGGTACCTGATCGAGCAGGGCATCGCACCGGGCGACTTCAACTCCTACGGCGCCCGGCGAGGCAACCACGAGGTCATGATCCGAGGCACATTCGCCAACATCCGGCTGCGCAACCAACTCCTGCCCGGAGTGGAAGGTGGTTTCACCCGCTCCCTGCCCGGCGGCACGCAGACCACCATCTTCGACGCCGCGACGAAGTACGCCTCCGACGGGGTACCGCTCGTGGTGATCGCCGGTGCCGACTACGGCTCGGGATCATCCCGAGACTGGGCCGCGAAGGGGACGCTGCTGCTCGGAGTCAAAGCTGTGCTGGCAACGTCGTTCGAGCGGATCCACCGTTCGAATCTGATCGGCATGGGCGTTCTTCCGCTGCAGTTCCAGGAGGGCGAATCGGCACAGAGCATGGGGCTCACCGGTGAGGAGCTCTACTCGATCGTTGGACTGACCGGCGCAGACACGGTCCCCACACACGTCACCGTCCGTGTCCAGAACGATGACGGAACCCGAGAGTTCTCCGCCAAGGTACGCATCGACACCCCTGCCGAGAAGACCTACTTTCTTCACGGCGGAATCTTGCAGTACGTCCTTCGTCATCTCCTCGATGTCGAGAACTCCTCGACCGGGGCTGGAGGTCCCGAGTCCGGGTAACGACGCGAGCCGACGTGGGCGTCTGCCCGACTCCGGGCCGAGCACGAAGCGTGCCGGCGCGAACAGGTCGGTTCAGTCGGCTCGGCGCGTGGTGGCGTTGGTCATGCGGGTGGAAGCCCAGATCAGCGCTGCCCCGAGCAGGAAGATGGGCATGACGATCTCGTGGCGCTGTGCCGCAGACGGGAGCAGCGCACCGGCGATGAAGGCGATGACGCCGGGGATGGCCAGCCGTAGAAGAAGTGCGACAGGACCGACGGAGGGAACGAAGACGGCGACGCTGGCTGGTGCCCGATAGGTGGCCAGCCAGGTGGTCGTGATGGTCGTCACGGTGGCGTAGACACCTGCGGCGAGCAGCGTCGTCAGCGTGGCGGTCAGGCTATCGGCGACAGACAGCTGAGGAACGATGACCACACTGGCCACGATCCACGCGAGCAGCGTCGAGGCAGTCGGCACGATCGAGTGGGCTTGAGCCTGCCGCCGGGGGGTCAGTCCGGACAGGACGGGCGTGCCGAGCTGGTCGGCGCTCATGCGTAACCCTTCGCTCCACGCCCCGGTCCCGATGTGCATCAGCAGCACCCCCACACAAGCGAGGATCGCGGGTGTGGCCGGTTCCGTGATGGCCCACACGGTTGACCCGGCGCCGAGGAGGCTCAGGATGGCCGCGCGCCAGAACGTGAACGGGTCCCGGCGCTGTCCCAGCATGTCGCGGCGGATCACGGTCATGACAGGGCCGGCCGCGTGCAGGGTCAGTGCGCGTCCACGCCCTGTCGGGGAGGTGAACTCGAGCTGCCCGGCACGCGCGTCCCCGGCGAGCAGCGCGCCGATGAGGTGGTCACCGGTGGCAGCCTGGGCGCGCAGGTCGTCGATGCGCAGTCGACGCAAGACCTGGAATGGCAGGTATGGGCGCGACGCTCTGGCCTGGCCCCACAGGGCAACGTGTCCCAGCAGCGCACCCAGGACTGCACCCAGGGCGGCGGCGGCGGGAAGCGCGAGTGGTCCGGTGACGGTCGAGGCCCACAAGGACCCGCCGAGCAAGGCTCCGGTCAGGCCCCCGCCGGTGGTCGTTGCGGCCAGCGTGAGGTGCCACCATGGCCGCACGGCTGTGGCGCGGTCGATCGAGGAGACGAGGACCTGGTCGGTCCAGGCGATCGGGGGGACGACCGCTCCGCGGTGGCGGCTCGCGCGCCACACCAGGGCCGCGACGACCGGGAGCATCGCCGCACCGATGACCACCGCGGTAGGCGCGAACAGGTGATCACGGATCCAGGCTGGGTTGCTCGCGACGAAAAGCGCGCGCGCGATGGTGAACCCGTAGGTCATGCCGATCATGATCGTCACGTACACCGGGTACGCGAGGCGCCGTAGCGTGCCGGCCCCGCGGCCGCCGGTGACGATGTCCAGGGCTTCGGCGAACCGTTCCCGGTCGGTGGCGATACCGTGCACGCCCGAGTCGCCCACCTCGTCCATCTCGTTCGCCTCGTTCGCCTCGTTCGTGGGTCCCGTCATGCGGGGTCCGCAGCGTGCAGGTCGACCACGGTGTCGGCCGCCGCCGCGATCACGTCCGGGTCATGACAGGCCATCACAACGGTCGTGCCGGCCCGGCAGCGCGCCGTCACCAGGTCGGCGACCAGCTGACGCATCTGCTGATCCAGACGCTGCTCGGGCTCATCGAGGAGCAAGGTGCCGGCCGGGCGGAAGAAGGCACACGCCAGCCGGAACAGCTGGGTCTGGCCAGAGGACAGCTCGTGCGGGAAACGACGATCCAAGTGCCGGATCCGGAACTGATCCAAGCACGCCAAGACTCGCTCTTCGCAGTCGTCCGGGTCCCGACCCCAGGTGGCATCCACCAGCGTCAGGTGGTCGCGCAAGGTCAGGTCGCGGTATGTCGCCGAGGCCCCTAACAGCGCTGCGACGGCTGCCCGCACGGCGGGGTCGCGCTCGTCGACCCTCCTGCCGTCAAGCTGCACCGTCCCCGTCGACGGTTCGCTCATGCCTGCCAGGAGGCGCAGCAGCGTCGTCTTGCCCGACCCGTTCGCGCCCCGGAGCACGACACATCGCCCGGGCTGGGCCGTCACGTCTACCGACCGCAACAACGTGACCGAGGAGACGATTTTCGAAACCCGCGATGCCACCAGCATGTTCCCCACGCCCCTCAACCTACCGGCGCCGATCGGCACCGCTCGGTGACGAGACAACAGCGCTACTGGACCGTCCCCGGTTCGGTGGACACTCTGCGCCTGCGTCCGGGAGACGCCCGGCGGTCAGGAGCGCAGCCGAGGGTTCCGGCCCGGCGTCGAGGTCACCACGCACCCCCGGTCACCACGC
>JBDTWM010000210.1:0-2986 GCA_040006675.1 Dermatophilaceae bacterium
GCGCACGGGCGATGCGGGCCGGGGAGCCCGCGACGGATAGCCTGGCGGGCATGGCGGAGTTCATCTACACCATGACCAAGGCCCGCAAGGCGGTCGGCGACAAGCTCATCCTCGATGACGTGACGATGTCGTTCTTGCCCGGCGCCAAGATCGGCATGGTCGGGCCGAACGGGGCGGGCAAGTCCACGATCTTGAAGATCATGGCCGGGTTGGACCAGCCCTCCAACGGCGAAGCGCGGTTGTCCGCTGGGTACACCGTCGGCATCTTGCTGCAGGAGCCTCCGCTCACCGAGGACAAGGACGTTCTCGGCAACGTCGAGGAGGGGCTGGGTGAGATCAAGGCGAAGGTCGACCGTTTCAACGAGATCTCCGCGCTGATGGCCGAGCCGGACGCGGACTTCGACGCGCTGATGGCCGAGATGGGCCGGCTCCAGGAGGACATCGATCACGCCGACGCGTGGGACCTGGACTCTCAGCTGGAGCAAGCGATGGACGCCCTGCAGTGCCCTCCCGGCGACGCCGATGTGAGCGTGCTGTCCGGCGGTGAGCGGCGCCGGGTCGCGCTGTGCAAGCTGCTGTTGAGTAAGCCCGACCTGTTGCTGCTCGATGAGCCGACCAACCACCTCGACGCCGAGAGCGTGCAGTGGTTGGAGCAGCACCTCGCGAACTATCCGGGCGCGGTCATCGCGGTCACCCACGACCGGTACTTCTTGGACAACGTGGCTGGCTGGATCGCTGAGGTCGACCGGGGCCGGCTCTACCCGTACGAGGGCAACTACTCCACCTACCTGGAGAAGAAGGGCGAACGGCTACAGGTCCAGGGCAAGAAGGACGCCAAGCTCGCCAAGCGACTCAAGGAGGAGCTGGACTGGGTGCGCTCGAACGCCAAGGGGCGCCAGGCGAAGTCCAAGGCGCGTCTGCAGCGGTACGAGGAGATGGCGACTGAGGCAGAGCGGACCCGCAAGTTGGACTTCGAAGAGATCCAGGTCCCGCCGGGCCCCCGGCTTGGATCGACGGTCATCGACGTGAAATCGCTGACCAAGGGCTTCGGCGACCGGATCCTCATCAAGAATCTGAGTTTCACCCTGCCGCGCAACGGCATCGTCGGCGTCATCGGTCCGAACGGCGTCGGCAAGACCACGCTGTTCAAGACGATTGTGGGGCTGGAGGAGCCGGACTCCGGGTCGGTGAAGGTCGGCGAGACGGTGCAGATCAGCTACGTCGATCAAGGTCGGGAGGGGCTGGACCCAAGAAAAACGCTGTGGGAGGTGGTCTCGGACGGGCTGGACTTCATCCGGGTCGGCAAAGTCGAGATTCCGAGCCGGGCGTACGTGAGCCAGTTCGGGTTCAAGGGCCCCGACCAGCAGAAGCCGGCTGGCGTGCTGTCCGGTGGCGAACGAAACCGCCTCAATCTCGCGTTGACGTTGAAGCAGGGCGGCAATCTGCTGCTGTTGGACGAGCCGACGAACGACCTCGACGTCGAGACCCTCGGCTCGCTGGAGAACGCATTGCTGGAGTTCCCCGGGTGCGCGGTGGTGATCAGCCACGATCGGTGGTTCCTGGACCGCGTGACGACCCACATCCTGGCCTACGAGGGCACGGACGACGAGCCGTGGAAGTGGTATTGGTTCGAGGGCAACTTCGACAGCTACGAGAAGAACAAGGTGGAGCGCCTCGGCGAGGAGGCGGCCCGGCCGCACCGGGTGACCTACCGCAAGCTCAGGCGGGACTGATGGAGGGCTCAGCCGAGGTGACGGCGAGCGCAGCGAGACGTGGCCGAAGCGGTGCGCGAGGAAGCGAGCGATGGACACAGTGACTGACCAGGTGCCGATCGAGCCAGGGCGGACGGAACCGACGCCGGTCGTGTCGCGGCGGTTCGGCGCCGGATACTCCGTGGACATCCCGTTGCGCTGGTCCGATATGGACGCGTTCGGGCACGTCAACAACGTCCACTGGGCGCGGCTGCTGGAGCAGGCGCGCGTGCAGGTGCTGCTGGATTGGTTCGGTGAGCTGGGCGAGGAGATCCTGCGCGGCGGGATCGTGGTCGTGCATCAGGAGTTGGAGTACCTGGAGCAGCTGGAGTACCGCCGCCAGCCCGTACGCGTCGACGTCTGGGTGCAGTCCATGTCGAGAACTTCGTACGACCTGGCGTATGCCGTGCGCGATCCCGACGAGGTGGGGACGACGCTCTACCTGCTGGCCGAGACGACGCTCGTGTGCATCGACGCCGCGGCAGGTCGCCCGCGCCCCCTCGGCGAGGGTGAACGCGACGTCCTGACCGGCCACCTGGCGGACCCCGTGCCGTTGCGTCGCCGTCAGCGGGGGTGAGCGTCGAGTGACCCCCCTGCTGGCGTCTCTCGGGGAGACGGACCGCGCCGACCTGGCCACCTTCGCCGGACGCGCCGAGGCGCTGGAGCGCGAAGGGGTCCTGCGGTGGCAGTCCGGGCATGGTCTGCTGGTCACGACGGTGCGGGCCCGCGCCGGCCAGGGACTCCTGCGGCGCGGGGAGGTGCTGGGGCTGCGGGCGGTGGCCGCTGACGGCGTGGCCGACGCCGATCTCGTCGTGTCGCTCGCGGCCTTGCGCGACGCGCTGGCGTCGGACGGCCCGCTCACACCCGTACCGCCCTCCCACGGCTCCGCGTCGTGGGTGGGCCTGGCACCGCCGCGGGGTGGCTGGGAGCAGCACGGGGTGATCACGATGCCGGCGGGCGAGGGCACGAGCGTGGCAGGTGCCGTCGCGGCTGCCGCGGGGGAATGGCTCGACGAGATGACGTCCCGCGACGCGGCCTCAGCTCTGCAGGCTCTGGGCTTCCTGCCACCTTGGACCGAGGGTGTCCGGCTGTTTCGTCGGGGTGCCTGGACACGCATGAGTACGAGCGCAGGACACGTACTGATCCGATGATCGATCAGGTTGTTGTCTGAAGGCCTGACGATGTAGCTCCATGCCTGAAGGCACTCGCCTGAGCGAACCGCCTGAGCGAACCGC
>JBDTWM010000211.1:0-2953 GCA_040006675.1 Dermatophilaceae bacterium
TTAGATCCCGGCGGCGTTGGCGTAGAACTGTTGGTCTTCGCGCCACCCACCCATGCCTTGGCCGATGTCGGTGACGTCGGCGACGAACTCGATGCCCGTGACCCACTTGACCATCTTGAACCCGAGCTGGGTCTCCAGTCGCACGCGTACGGGGGCGCCGTGCTCGACCGGAAGGGGGGCTCCGTTCATCTCCAGGGCAAGGATCGTCTGAGGGTCGCGGGCCAGGTGGATCGGGATGGTTCCGTAGAAGAATCCGTAGCGGCCTTCGCCTTCGGTCAGGCCCTTGTCGTCCATGGCGTAGAACACGACGTGGCGGGCCTGCGGGCAGGGGCGCACCTCCTCCATGAGCCGCGCGAGGCGTACCCCGCCCCATTGGGCCACCGCGGTCCAGCCCTGGATGCAGTTCTGTTTGGTGATCTGGGTCTGCTCACCCAGGGCCCGCAGCTGCTCCAGAGACAGGCTCACGGGGTGTTCGACCAGGCCCCCGACGCTCAGGCGGTAGTCGCGGAAGTTGTTCTCGGCCAACGTCCGGTAGTCGTTTCCAGGCGGTGGGTAGCCGTTGACGCGGAAGTACGGCGAGATGTCGCCGGAGCCGAAGTGCTGCTTGGAGACGAACGTGCGGGAGATGGCGCCCTCGAACGGGTCGACCATGAAGCCCAGAAGTCGTTGGGTTCGCCGGCGGTAGCGCAGTGAAAACCAGGTGATCACGACGTGCACGAGCGCGATGGCGAACAACCCGGCCAGGCCGATGCCCAGGGCCAGTCTGCGGTTGCCGCCGGGGTCACCCAGCACGATGGCGGCGAACTCTTTCGGTACGCCGTGGATGATGACCATGCTCACGTGCATGACGATGAAGGCGGCGAAGGCGCACATGATCAGGAAGTGCACGCTGCGGGCGCCTTGCTTGCCGCCGAACAGTTTTCCGTACCAGGGGAAGCGGGCCAGGACCGAGGGCGACATGGCCGCCCCGGAGGCGATCTGCAAGGGGGCCATGATGAAGATCACGATGAAGTAGGCCAGTTTCTGCGCCGGCTCGAACGGTTCACCGGGGATTTTCGCCGGGAGCTCGAACTGCAGGTAAGTGCCGATCGACTTGATCGAGTCGGGGATCAGTGACCAGTGGGTCGGGACGAGGTAGTGCCAGTAGCCGGTGGCGAAGACCATCACGAGGTAGACCGCCCCGGTGAGGATCCAGAACTGGATGCTCATGAAGTGCCAATGCCGACCCAGCCCGAGGTTCTTGCGCCCCGGTAGCGCCACGAGCGGCGACCACGACTCCTCCTCGTCCAACGAGGACCACGGCTTGCGGGAGTCCGCGCCGTACGCCGTCTTGGACAGCCGCAGCCACTCCCGGCCCGGGGGGCAGTCGTCGTGCCAGTACAGCTTGGGGAACGCGGAGAGCACCTCGAACCCGGAGCGGAACAGCAAGAGCATGAAGAAGAGGTTGAGGAAGTGGGTGATGACCACCCACATCGGGAAGAAGCTGGGCACCGACTACTCCTCGCACTTCGTGGATGCGGCCCGAGGCGGCCATCAGGTGGCAGGTTGTCTCAACGCAAGTCGTAGCGTAAGCGCAATCATTGCTTAAGAGCAATGACCTGTGTCAGAATCTCGTCGTGGATACGACCACGGACGGACGTCTCGGCGTCCAGGCCAGGGCGCGCGACGAGACGCCGATCGAGCGCCTGGCCGGACTTCGCGAAACGCTGCTGGGCGGTCGAGGGCCCGGCGCCTCAGCTGAGGAAGTCGCGGGCCACACGCGTGACCGGCCCTGGTTAACGGCCAGGCCTGCCCCGGCCGAACGCGCTCTGGTCGACGGCATACGGCTGCACCACCTTGGATCCGGTGAGCCCACCGTGAACCGCCGCGTGCGCGAGGGGGAGCCGCGAAGAGTGAGCCGGGCCGTCTTTGTGCGGGGTGCGGCCGTGGGCGCCGCCGCTGCGCTGGTCTTGCGAACGATCACCGTCCGGCTCACGCGAGCACGCGGCAACCACCTCACCTGAAGCCCGCCGACAATGGGCCACACCCACTCTCGCAAGGACGTCGATCATGACCCACGCACCCTCCGGTACACAGTTCGAGATCGCCCACGGTGAACAGCGCGCGGTCATCGTCGAGGTCGGCGGCGGTATCCGGGCGTACGACGTGGCCGGGATCGAGGTGTTGCAGCCGTATGCGGTCGACCAGATGTGCGACGGGGCCCACGGAGCACCTCTGATCCCGTGGCCCAACCGTCTCGGCGATGGCCGCTACCGCTTCGACGGTGAGGACTACCAGGTGGCCCTCACCGAGCCCGAGAAGCACAACGCCATCCACGGGTTCCTACGCTGGCGCCCATGGCGCTGCATCGAGCATCAACCGGAGCTCGTCGTGATGGCCAGCACGCTGTTCCCGCTGCAGGGGTACCCGTTCGCCCTGGACGTGCGCGTCACCTACTGCCTCGACGCGACGGGCCTGAGCGTGACGACCACGACGACCAACATCGGTGACCAGCCGGCCCCGTACGCCTGCGGGCAGCATCCGTACCTGTCCTGCGGGGGAGGCGTCATCGACGACTGCGCGCTGCACCTTCAGGCCGATACCCGCATCCTGACCGACCCGGTCCGACAACTTCCCACCGGCCGTGAAGACGTGAGCGGAACGGCGTTCGACTTCCGGTCCGGTGCGAAGATCGGCCACCTGGCTATCGACGATGCCTTCACCGACCTGCATCGCGATGCTGAGGGCCGTGCGTGGGTGCGCCTGGTCGGGACCGACGGCCGGGTCACCCAGCTGTGGGTCGACCAGGCCTACCCCCTCATCGAGATCTTCACCGGCGACACCCTGTCCCCCGTCCGACGCCGGCGCGGACTGGGTGCCGAACCCATGACCTGCCCACCCAACGCGTTGCACAGCGGCGACGGGGTGATCAGGCTCGAACCCGGCGCTACCTCGACCGCGAACTGGGGAGTCG
>JBDTWM010000212.1:0-2903 GCA_040006675.1 Dermatophilaceae bacterium
GTGTTCATCGCCTCGGACGGTGAGGAGTGCGCCTACCTGCCCGACTGCTCGTCGCGCACGTCACGGATCGCGGCACAGGCGCAGGACATCATGCGGGAGAAGGGGATCGACCCGCAGCGGCTGCGGATGGCAGCAGTCTGCTCCGTCTGCGCCGAGCCCTTCGTGAAGTACATGCGGGAGTTCTCGGCGCAGCTCGTCGCGCTCGGCCCGATCGCAGAGCCACATCACGGCTGACGCCTCGTCCACAGACGAGACGTCTGCCAGCGGGCCACTATGCCCAGAAAGAAGCTGACAGTGGACACCAGCAAGAAGACGCTCATCGTCTTCAGCGGGGACTTCGACCGCGTCTTCGCCGCGTTCATCATCGCCAACGGGGCCGCCGCCATGGGCGACGACGTCACCATGTTCTTCACCTTCTGGGGGCTCAACGCGCTTCGGAAGCCGCAGAAGCAGAAGGTGACGGGAAAGACGGCCCTGCAGAAGGCGTTCGCGGCGATGATGCCGCGAGGGCCGGGAAAGCTGCGCCTGTCGCACATGAACTTCGCCGGTGCTGGTCCAGTCATGTTCAAGAGCGCCATGACTGCCCAGCACGTGATGTCTCTCGAGGAGCTGATCGAGTCGGCGCAGGAGCAGGGCATCAAGTTCGTCGCGTGCACGATGTCGATGGACGTCATGGGCATCAAGGCCGAGGAGCTGATCGACGGCATCGAGTACGCGGGCGTCGCGAGCTACCTCGGCGAGGCCGACGAGGCCAACGTCAACCTGTTCGTGTAGCAGGACCACGCGAGACCACGACCTCATCGGAAACCGGAGCGAGACATGAAGTACGACGTCATGGTGGTCGGCAGCGGCATCGCCGGGATGGAGTCGTCGATCAAGCTGGGCGACATGGGGTACAAGGTGCTGCTCGTCGAGAAGGAGGCGAGCGTCGGCGGCCGGATGATCCTGCTGAGCAAGGTCTTTCCCACGCTCGACTGCGCGAGCTGCATCTCCGGTCCGAAGATGTCCTCGACGATCAACCACCCCAACATCACCACCATGACGTACAGCGAGGTCCAGGGGATCAGGCGGGAGCCGGGCGGCTCGTTCCGCGCGACCGTCAAGGAGAAGGCGCCGTTCATCGACTGGGCCGCCTGCACCGGCTGCTCCGACTGCCAGATGGCCTGCACGGTCGCCGTGCCCGACCAGTTCAACGCGGACCTCGTCCCGCGGCACGCTGCGTACATCGCCTTCCCGCAGGCCGTGCCGAAGAAGGCCGTCATCGAGCGTGCCGGCACCTCCCCGTGCATCGACAGCTGCCCCGCGGGCATCAAGGCGCACGGGTACGTGTCGCTCATCAGGAGCGGGAAGTACGAGGAGGCGTTCCAGCTCGTCCTCGAGGCCACCCCGCTCGTGGGCACGCTCGGCCGCGCCTGCTATGCCCCGTGCGAGACCGAGTGCACCAGAGCTGTCCTCGAGGGGACCATCCCGATCCGTCGGCTCAAGAGGTTCGCGGCCGACAAGCACTACGCCGAGCAGAGCGGCCCCGGCGTCGACGTGGCCGACCCGAACGGGATGAGCGTGGCCATCGTCGGGTCCGGGCCCGCGGGCCTCACGGCCGCCTGGCAGCTGGCCCGTGCCGGCTACCGCGTCAGGATCTTCGAGGCAGCGGACAAGCCCGGCGGGTTCCTGCGCCACGCGATCCCCGCCTACCGGCTGCCCCACGAGGTCGTCGAGCAGGACATCTCCAACCTGACCGCCCTGGGCGTCGAGATCGAGACCAACCACCCGATCCGCGACCTGGAGGCGTTGAAGGCGCAGGGCTACGACGCGGTCCTCGTGGCCACCGGCACTCCGCAGCCGATGGGGCTGGGTGTTCCGGGTGAGGACGCGCACAACGTGCACACCGGCCTGACCTTCCTGCGGCGGGTCAGCGAGGACGACCTCCCGGACATGACCGGCACAACGGTCGTCGTCGTCGGCGGCGGCAACGTCGCCATGGATGCCGCTCGCACGGCCAGGCGCCTGGGGTCCGCGCAGACCCGGGTCGCCTACCGACGCGGGCGCGAGGAGATGCCGGCGCACCAGGTCGAGGTGGACGAGGCCGAGACCGAAGGCGTCGTCTTCGACTTCCTGGTGGCTCCCGTCGAGGTCGTCAAGGACGCGGACGGGGCCGTCAGCGGTCTGCGCTGCCAGCGGATGCGGCTCGGCCAGGCGGACGCCTCCGGACGTCGCCGCCCCGAGCCCGTCACCGGCAGCGAGTTCGTGCTGGCCTGCGAGGTCGTGGTCTCCGCCGTGGGCATGGAGCCCGACGACGAGCCCTACGAGCACGTCACCGGCGACGCCAAGGGCCATCGCATCAAGGTCGACCCGATGACGCTGCAGAGCGACCACCCGTTCCTGTTCGCCGCCGGCGACGTCGAGGCGGGCGCCACCGACATCACGAACGCGATCGGCCACGGCCGGCGCGCGGCGTACATGATCGACCGCTGGTTGCACGACCGCCCCCTCGAGGGCTTCCCGCTGTTCGACGACCCGCTGGGGGTCGTCACGCACGAGGACGTCCTCGCGCGGCAGCAGGCCTACACCCGTCACGAGCCCGTACGGGCAGGCACCGTCCACAGCCCGCACCCCCATGACTTCTCCGAGCTCGAGCCGCCGATGACCGAGGCCGAGGCCCTGGCCGGGTCCGGCGCCTGCCTGGACTGCGGCATCTGCTCGGAGTGCCAGGAATGCGTGAAGGCGTGCCCCGCGGACGCCATCGCACTGGACATGAAGGACATCGAGGTCGAGGTCGAGGTCGAGGCCGTCGTCGTGTCGACCGGCTACAAGCTGTTCGCCGCAGACCTCAAGCCGGAGTACGGCTACGGCACCTACGCCAACGTCATCACCGGGATGCAGATGGACCGGCTGCTCGCGCCGAC
>JBDTWM010000213.1:0-2877 GCA_040006675.1 Dermatophilaceae bacterium
CTGGAAGATCACCCCCGACACCTTCCAGGCCCAGACGGTCTGCGCGGTCATCACCCCGGCGGTGAAGTCCGACGGGACGACATCGAACCCCCTGGACAGGACCAACGGCGGAGCCACCGAGGCGTCCACACTCGCGCTCACGTTGATGTCCGCGCCCGACGTCCAGGACCAGGTAGAAGCGAGCACCTCGGGCAGCATCCGAGACGCCACGAACTCCATGAACGTGCGCACCAGCGCCCCCGAGCGCACCATCCAAATCTCCCTGACCACCGAGGGAGCCAGCGCGGCTACCGCGATCGCCGCCGCGCGGGCGACTGTTCAGCTCACCGACGACCGGCTGCAGACCCTCCAGACAACGATGGGTGTCCCGGTTTCAGACCGCTACCGGCTTCTCACCATCGTCCAGCCGACGTCAGTCCAGTCGATCGCCACGAGCAAATTTCGCGCCGCCGGCGGTCTGGCCGCGGGAACATTCGCGCTCGGATTCGGGCTAGTACTCGGGTTCCAGTTGCTGCGCCAGCGCCGTGCGACGCGGACGACCCGCCGGTCCGCCGACGTGGCGCAGATATGACGGTCATGCCCCCGACTCCGGCCCACCCCCCGACGGCGCCACCGAGCCCGACCGCCATCCCGCCTCAGCCCTCTACGGCGGAGGGCAGGACGGATCCTTGGGCCGTCGTCGCGGGTGTGACCGCTTTCCTGCTGCTGGGTTTCCGGCAGGACGCGGCCGTCCCGGGGACGTGGGGCTCGACGTGGGCCCTCCTGCTCATGGTCGCGTGCGGAGCGGTCTGGGTGCTCACAGCCCTTGCCCGCCGCACCGCGCCAACCGCCCTGGACGGCGCCTGGGTCCTCGCGGCGTCCTTCTGGGGCGCGTCCCTCCTCTCATACGGGTGGGCGTTCCGCACCGGTCTGCCGCCCGGAGCCGAGCCCTCCGACATGGATGCCTCGGTGCTGCTCCAGCTGATCACGCTGCTGTTCTTCGGGTTCCTTCTCGCGCGCGTGTCGACGCTGCGCTCCGCGGAGCTGGTGCTGCGCGGCCTCGTCGCCGGAGCGACCTTGAGCGCCACGTACGCCCTGGTCGATCTGGCGACCGCTGTGGATTTCGGCGCGATCGTCCGGCTCCCACTCACCAGGGCCAGCGGGGATGTCTTGGTGGACAACCTGATGCGGGCCGGCATGCTGCGCGCCCAGGGCGCCGCCGGCCACCCGCTAGAGCTGGCGACGGTGGCGGCGTTGACTGCGCCGTTGGCCGTCGGGATGGCTTTCGCCGAGCGAACGCGAGGGAGGCGCTGGTGGCCGTGGGCGTTGAGCGCCGTCATCCTGCTCGCTGCCGCCCTCACCTCGCTGGCCCGCTCCGCATTGATCAGCTGCGTCCTCGCCTTCTTGGTCATGGCCGCGCACTGGACGGGCCGGCGCATCGCGGCGACCCTGGGGGGAGCGCTGGTCGCGCTCCTCGCCGTC
This sequence comes from Dermatophilaceae bacterium, assembly GCA_040006675.1. Lineage (GTDB taxonomy): Bacteria > Actinomycetota > Actinomycetes > Actinomycetales > Dermatophilaceae > Austwickia. The sequence goes on from JBDTWM010000213.1 coordinate 1,462, forward strand.
GCTGCGGCGCGGCCCTCCGTCTACGTAGCGTTCGCCCAGGTATTCCTCGCCTCTGGCCAGGACGATTCGCTCTATTCGCGCGAGTTCGGCCGCGATTACGCCCTGGAGCTGGCCGCCGGACACCCGATCCTCGGGATCGGCACGGCCGCCTACTCCGTCCCGTTCCACCCGGTGCTCGACAACCAGTATCTGAGCCGCCTCGTAGAGGGCGGTGCGCTCGGGCTAGTCACGTTCGTCGCCCTCCTCGTCGCGGCGGGCGTGCAGGCTCTGCGCGCGGCCCGGCGCTTCGGACACCTCGGTGCCGGTGCCGGACGTGAGATCGCCGTCGGGCTGGCGGGCGCCATGACCGCCCTGCTGGTGAGCAACGCCGTGCTGGACACGAGCGGGTTCCGACAGGCATGGACCGTCACCTGGTTCCTCCTGGCCCTCTGCTGGGGAGTCTCCCGTGCCGCGTGCTCCTCCGCTGTCGGCGTCGCCGACGCCGCTCACGCCCCCGACCCCGCCCGCGTGGCCACTGCCGGGCCCGCGCGTAGCGCCGCGACGGGCGCTGACGCCTCGTGACGCCGCCGCCCTCCCCAGACGTGCTCGTCGTGAGCTACCGACGCGCCGACCTCCTGGCGCGCTGCCTGGATTCCGTAGGCCTCCACCTCCCGAACAGTCGCGTACGGGTGTGGGACAACGATTCGGAGGGGACCCTGCAGATCCGAAGGCTCTCCCAGCTCTACCCGGACGCCGACTGGACGTTCTGCCCCGACAACATCGGGTTCGCGGGCGCGGTCAACCGTCTGATGCGACGTTGCGACAGCCCCAGCGTGCTGCTGCTCAACCCCGACGCGGTGCTCCTCGGCGATCTGATCGCCACCCGCCAGGCCGTCGCTGATACGCGAGTCGCGGCAGCCGCACCGTGGATCGAGGATCCGCCTCGGCGTCCCTGGGACTCAGCGCACCGGGAGCCGACCCTGCTTCGCAGCCTCGTCAACTACGCGGGGTGGGAGGACCGCATGGGTCGGCGAGCCGCCCTCTCGATGGCGTACGCTCGCCAGCCCGTCGAGGTCGACGGGTATCTCACCGGCGCGTGCCTGCTCATCGCTAGGTCTGCTTGGCGGGCCGTCGGCGAGTTCGACGAGAGGTTCTTCCTCTACGCAGAGGAGGTGGACTGGTGCCGTCGCGCCCGTGCGGCGGGGTACGCGCTCCTGGCCGTGCCTGAACTTGGCATCGCCCACACCGCGGCCGGCACGGTCAGCGACGCGCCCTCGGCGTCCGACCTCAGTGCCCGCATGTTGCAGTCGAGCCGCGTGCGCTACATGACGAAGCACTCCGGGCCTCGGGTGGGGCGGGCGTTCGCCGCCGCGAGTACCTTCCTGGACGCGGCACAGCCGTCCAAGCGTCGGTATCGACGGCGCGCCGACGCTACGC
>JBDTWM010000214.1:0-2874 GCA_040006675.1 Dermatophilaceae bacterium
CAGGTGCTCCACCCCGACCTTGCTGGAGTCGGCCACCACGATGACGCGCCGCGCCGCGCCGACCATCGCGTGTTTAACGGCGCCTTCCTCCGGGTGCGGCGTCGAGCAGCCGTGCGCGGCGGTGATGCCGTTGGTGCCGAGCACGGCCACGCCGACGCGCAACCGCTCGATGGTCTTGACAGCCTCCACGCCGACGGTGGCCTGGGTGAGACCGCGGAGCCGGCCCCCGATCATGTGCACCGGCCCGGGGAGTCGTTGGCGCACCATCCCCGCGATCGGGACGGAGTTGGTCAGGACGGTCAGCTCGGGATCTGGCGGGAGGATGGCCGCGAGACGCGCCACGGAGGTGCCGGCGTCGAGCAACAGGGTCGCGCTCGCGCCGCGAGGCAGGTGGGGCAGGGCGGCGCGGGCGATGCGCTTCTTCTCGTCGGCCCGGGTGATCTCGCGGTCGGGCAGGCCGCGCTCTACGAAGTCCAGGGCGTCCGCGGGGATCGCGCCCCCGTGCACCCGGCGGACGAGCCCCAACCCCTCGAGAACACCGAGATCCCGGCGGATGGTCTCGGCCGTCACCCCGTACTGCGCTGCCCCCTCCGCCACCACCACTCGGCCGTGCTGGCGAGCTGCGTCGAGCAGCGCCTGTTGGCGTTCCTCTGCATACATGGCGCCGTCGTCTCCCTGGCCGAGGTGGGTGTATGTGCTGGCCCAGCTCCCGATCCGGTCTCGCCGAGGTCCACGTCGGGGGGATTGCCCCTCCCCGGGATGCCTCATCGGATATTTGGTTAGGTTTGTTTATATCTGAATCTGTGGACTTTGACAAGCGTTCGGCGATAGAGTCCGGGGTCATCACCTCAGCAGTAGGTTGGCGGGACACGTCACTCGCCGTCGTCCCCGCCACCGTCGAGGAGCGTCATCGAGCAGCATGGCGACGACACCCAGGAGGCCGCCGATGTCCCCCGCCCCCGCGAACCCCCCCGCGTCCGCCGCGGACCTTGCCGGGCTCGTCACCGGTACGGGCGTGGTGCCCGGCATCGCGTACGCACCCGCCGCGTGGAAGACGGCACGCCCGGAGGTCGTCCCCAGCACCGACACCGTGTCGGAGGAAGCCCGTCCCGCTGAGGCGGAGCAGCTCACGGCGGCGGCCGACATCGTGGCCGACCGTCTGGACGCGCGCTCCCGGCTGGCAACTGGCGTCGCCTCCGAGGTGCTCGCCGCCACGGCGACGCTCGCCCGCGACCGGGGCTGGCGTCGCGCGGCAGGCAAGGCCGTGGCAGGCGGCAGCACCGCGACTGACGCGACCGTCGCCGTCATCGCCTCGTTCGTAGCCAAGTTCGAGAAGCTCGGAGGCCTCATGGCCGAGCGCACTACCGACCTGAAGGACATCCGGGACCGGGTGGTCGCCGAACTGCTCGGCCTGCCCGAGCCCGGAGTGCCTACCCCCGACTACCCGGTCGTCCTGTTTGCCGACGACCTTGCCCCCGCCGACACGGCTGGTCTCGACCCTGCCGTGATCACCGGATTGGTCACTTCGCTCGGTGGTCCCACGAGCCACACCTCGATCATCGCCCGCCAGCTCGGCATCCCCTGCATCGTCGCGGCCGAGGGGATCGAGGCGATCGCGGCCGGGACGCCGGTGCTCGTTGACGGTTCCGCCGGCACCATCCGTACCGACACTCCCGAGCAGGAGGCCGCCGCGCTCGTGGAGGAGGACGGGCGGCGGCGCGAGGCGATCAGGGCCTGGCGCGGTCCGGCCCGCACGCGCGACGGTCACGCCGTCGAGCTGCTCGCGAACGTCCAAGACGGCGCCGGGGCGCGCACCGCGAGCGGCTCCCAGGCCCAAGGCGTCGGACTGTTTCGCACGGAGCTGTGCTTCCTCGACGCGGAGACCGAGCCGAGCGTGGACGAGCAGCGCGGCATCTACGCGGAGGTCTTGAACGCGTTCGCCGGTCGTAAGGTCGTCATCCGCACCCTCGACGCCGGCTCGGACAAGCCGCTGTCGTACGCGAACCTCCCCGACGAGGAGAACCCGGCGCTCGGCGTCCGCGGCATCCGCGTGGCCTCCCGCGACGAGGGCATCTTGACGCGCCAGCTGGACGCGATCGCCGCCGCCAGCGCCGGTCGCGACGGCAAGACCTGGGTGATGGCGCCGATGGTGGCGACAATTCCTGAGGCGGCGCACTTCGCGGCGGCCTGCCGGGACCGCGGCATCATCCCGGGCATCATGGTCGAGGTCCCCGCGGTCGCGCTGCTCGCGGAGCGGTTCCTGGCGCACGTCGACTTCCTGTCGATCGGGACCAACGATCTGACGCAGTACACCATGGCGGCCGACCGGATGTCGCCGCACCTCGCGTCGCTCACCGACCCGTGGCAGCCGGCGGTGCTGCACCTGATCGCCGCGACGGCGCGAGCGGGCCAGGCGGTCGGCAAGCCGGTCGGCGTGTGCGGCGAGGCGGCGGCCGGACCGCTTCTTGCCTGCGTGTTGATCGGATTGGGCGTGACGTCCCTGTCGATGGCGCCTTCCGCGATCGCATCGGTCGGGCTGCAGCTCGGCGACGTGGATCGGGAGCAGTGCCGCCGGGCCGCCGAGGAAGCCCTGGCTGCGAGCGACGCCAACGGCGCTCGTCAGCGGGCGTCGGCGGTCCTGGCGGGGAGCTGACGCCGCGCCGCGGCGATGCCGGGCTGTCTGCCTCGGGCGGCCCCGGTGCGGCGTAGGGATGATCCGGGGGAAGCCGCTGACACAGGGGCGTGCTTGAGGTAGCTGTTGCGGGTCTGATTACCCGTGGTCGGTCCCGGTTCGCGCCGTCTCGCACGCTGTCAGAGAGGCGCGGGGACAGGTGCGCCCGCGTCGTGGACCGTCGGGCGTTCCGTCCTTTTGCC
>JBDTWM010000215.1:0-2867 GCA_040006675.1 Dermatophilaceae bacterium
ATGTCGGAGGAGAGCACGAGGGAGTCGAAGCGGGCCACGTGAATCACGTCGTCCGGGCCCCCGTCCGGGCCACCATCCGGGTCCACCTCGGCGATCACGTTGTCCCGTTCGAGGATGCGCTGCGGTGCGAATACCACGTCCTCACGTTCGTCGAAGACCGCCACGTAGAAGATTCCGGATTCGACGAGATCTTGGAAGAAGTGGCTGCCGTACGACAGTTCCGGGCGGAAGTCCCCGGCGGGGTAGGTCACCTCGCACAGCGCGGCAGCGCCCGCGATCTCGGTGAAGTGGACTGGCACGCCGAGCGACGGCGTCGTCGTCCCCCATCGGCCCGGACCGATGAGCAGGAACGACCGCCCCTTGAGGGACCGGTTGAGCCGGCCGATCCGGCGAGCGACGGCGTACCGCTCCTGCTGACCCAGCTCCAGGTACCGGTCCGGGCGGACCATCACCACGTACTCGATCGGCAGCCGGACGTTGCCGCCCATGAAGTTGCCCACGGTGGAGATGAGGGCGCCCGCCGCGGCCTGCGCATCGGGCATGGCCACCGCCTCGCCGAGCCCGCGGGTCTGCAGGGGGCGGCACTGGACCAGGCTGATCCTGGGCTGCCCCGAGGCGTTGAAGTTCACGGTGAACTCGACGTCCACGGGGTGGTCGTACGCGGCCGCGACGGTGCGCAGCGCCTCGCGAAGTAGCGCCGGGACCTCCGTCTCGCCCAGCATCCGGCGGAAGTCCACCACCACGGGGGGTTTGTCGGGCCATCGACCCAGCTCGCGAAGCCGCCTCAGCGTCGCCACGTCCGTGCTGAGGAACAGGCCCCAGTCGCACGCGATGTCGAGCTCGGCGATTTGCGCAACGGGGACGGTGACCAGCTCGTTGGCGTCCAGGTCGAGCAGATCGACGCCGTGCTGGCTGTAGCGCGCCGCGTCAGCCTCGTCGATCCTGACGGGCCGGGTCGGTGCGTCTAGGGCGACGATCCGGGCGTAGTCCTGGGTGGTCCGGTCGACGGCCCGAGTGCCCAGGCCGACGACCAGGCGGATCATCCCGGCGGACGAATCCAGGTCGGGTTCCCAGACGTAGAGGTTCGCGGAGTTTCCGACGCCGGCAGCGTGTGGGAAGAAGTACCGCCCGTGGTGGTCCCCGGACACCCGCTGGATGAGCACCGCCATTTGCTCGTCGAGGTCGGCCAGGCCCCGCTCGCGTCGGTAGCTCAGGGCCTCGGGACTCATCGCGCTGGCGTAGACCGTGCGCACCGCATCCTCCAGAGCCTGGAAGCGCACGTCGGGGCTGCCCTGATTCGCGCAGAACACGCTGTCGTACTTGCCCGCGAACGCGTTGCCGAAGTTGTCCTCCAGCAGCGACGACGAGCGCACGATGATCGGCGACTGACCGAAGTACTCCAGCATCTGCAGGAACTGCTCGCGCACAGCGCGCGGGAACCTTCCCTGCGCCAGACACGCGTGCAGCTCGACGCCGGCTGTTTCGTACCCCTGCTCGGTCCGTTGACTGGCCCAGAGCTTCCACCATCCGTTGGCGACGATGTAGGTGTAGAAGAGGTCCGAGCCGACGAAGTAGGAGTCGTGCGGCTCCATCCTTTCCGCGAACCGCTCGCCTGACAGGATCGCCCGGGCCAGAAGCATGCCGACGCTCTTGCCGCCGATGTAGCCGCTGCCGATCACCCGGGACGCGATCGCGACGAGGTCCGCCAGCCCCAGGTGGCGCCGCGCGAGGTCGAGCATTCGACCGTCCCTGCCGATCAGCACCGACAGCAACAACTCGCGGGCGTTCACCTGGGTGGCTTTGTCCCCGCGCAGCGCGTCGCGGCCCTGCTGCACCAGGGACAGCCACGGGTCGGGGGGCTGCAGCGCACGGTCGATCGAGGCGAACAGCAGGGCGGCGTCGGCGCTGGAGGTGATCGAACGCGCCTCGTCGCCGGCGATCCGGTGCGGGAAGAACATCGTCGGCGAATGCCTGCTCCACACCTTCAGCGGGTGCACGTACGTCTCGTCGCCGATCTGGGTCAGGTCGAGCAGCACCTGCGTCGTCTCGCGGATGCCGGCGATCGTGTCGAAGGTGTGTCCGCCGCGCAGGAGGGCGAAGTACGCGACGGTGTCCAGTTCGTACAGGGACGGGCAGATGACCTTGAAGAAGTTCATCACCATGAGATCCGAGTGCCACTCGCTGAGCAGCTCGGTGAGGCAGTCGAACACGTAAAACGCCCAGGCCCCCTCGGCAGTGAGGATCTCGTGGACGGCGCGGGCGCAGACCTCGAACCCCTGCGATGCGTCGAGGCGGTGCACCGACACGCCGGTCAGGTCGCTGATCAGCTCCTCGTGCGCGCCGAACCGGATGTACACCAGCCGCCGGCCAGCACGGCGCGCCTGGCCCACGAAGGGTTCGACCATCCGCCGGTAGGCAGCCACGGAGTCGACCTGCCACACGACGTTGTCACCGAGCCGCAACCCGTCGATGACCTGGTCCAGCCCCCCGACGCCGGTACTCGCCCACGTGTAGTTCGTCATCGCCCCTGCCCGGTCAAGCGGCCGTGGGGTCCGGCTGGTGGATCCCGATCGTGTTGCCCTCGGGGTCCAGGTAGTAGCCCTGCCACGCCATCCCAGGCAGCGCGGACTTCGGCAGCGCCACGCGCCCCCCGGCCGCGAGAATCCTGTCGTGGGTGGCGTCGTAGTCCTCCACCCCCATCGTGCAGACGAAGGCGTTGGTGCCCTGCCCCTCCACCGGAGCCGCACACGGACGCTGCTCGGCCTGGATCTCGAAGTGCACGACGCGGGACATGACGGCTCCTAGCGATGATCGGTGCGGCGGTGCGGCGGTGCGGCGGTGCGGCGACGGTCCCCGTACCAGTAACG
>JBDTWM010000216.1:0-2862 GCA_040006675.1 Dermatophilaceae bacterium
CTCGCACGACATGCCTCGCACGACAGGTCTCGCACGACAGGGCGGGTCGGGCTCGGGCGGGCCGCTCACGGAATGGGCGTCGACGGCCGCCTCTCGGTCGGTGTGATCGTCTGTCCCACCACAGGTCAACACCGCGAGATTACCGTGGGCGGTGTCCGGCCGTCCCACCGCGACGCCACGGTGTGACCCGCTCCACGCCTGAGGGGCCGCTGTGCGTCGGGGTGCCACCTCGTAAGGAAATCCAGATGATCATCTTCCTTACCGTGGGAGGGGCCGATCGCCTCCCTCACGAAGCGGGTCCTACGTGCCGCAGTACGTGATGTGGGACGGGGCGTCGTCGGGGGCCGGGCCGGTGAGGTCCTCCAGGCCCGGCCGCTCATTGAAGGGGTGCGTGACTGCGTCCAGCAGTCGTTCGAACGGGCGCAGGTCGCCGTCGGTCGCGGCAGCCAACGCCTCCTCGACGCGGTCGTTGCGGGGGATGTAGAGCGGGTTGATCCGGTTCATCGCCGCGGCCACCTCGGCTGGCGCTTGGTCGGGCGGCAACAGCGCGTCGCGGCGGGCGGCCCACGCCTCGTACGGGGCGGGGTCGGCGAAGAGTTCGGGAGCGGTGCCCGCCGCGAGCGCCCGGAAGAAGGTCGTGTGATCGACCCGCTGGGCCTCCAGAAGGCCGGTCAGGTCGTTCACCAGCGCCAGGTCTGGCGCGGCCAGCCCGAGCTTGGCCGCCATTGCGTCCGCGACCGCCGCCTCGTAGCGGGCCGCGAACGTGGCCAGGACGGCTGTCGCCGCCTCGACCGCCGGCTCGGGGCGCTCGTCGATCAGCGGGAGCAGCGCCTCGCCGAAACGGGCCAGGTTCCACTGGGCGATGCCCGGCTGGTTGCCGAACGCGTACCGCCCGCCGTGGTCGATCGAGCTGAACACCGTCGACGGGTCGTACGCGTCCATGAACGCGCACGGCCCGTAGTCGATCGTCTCCCCGGAAATAGTCATGTTGTCGGTGTTCATGACGCCGTGGATGAAACCCACCTCCATCCACCGGGCGATCAGCGACGCCTGGGCCTGGACCACGCCGTCGTACAGGGCGAGGTAGGGGTTGCGCGCCTCCGCGGCAGCCGGATAGTGCCGACCGATCGCGTAGTCGGCCAGGTCCCGTAGAACCGACGGGCCGTCGGGGCCCGACCCCTCGCCGAGCGCGGCGGCGTACTGGAAGGTGCCGACCCGCAGGTGGCTGGCCGCCACCCGGCACAGCACCGCGCCGGGCAGCGGCCGTTCGCGCCAGACCTGCTCGCCGGTGGCGAGGACCGCCAGCGAGCGGGTGGTCGGGACGCGTAGCGCGGACAACGCCTCGCTGACGAGGTATTCGCGCAGCATCGGCCCGACGACGCCCTTCCCGTCGCCTCGCCGGGCGAAGGGCGTCGGCCCGGATCCCTTGAGATGCAGGTCCCGCCGCCGCCCGGAGGGGTCGACGATCTCGCCGACCAGCAGGGCCCGTCCGTCGCCGAGGCGAGGGGAATAGCTGCCGAACTGGTGGCCCGCATACGCCTGCGCCACGGTCGGGACCCCCGCGGGCGCCCGACCCAGCAGGAAGGCCACGCCGTCCGGCGAGCGTAACCACTCGACATCCCACCCGAGCTCATGCGCCAGAGGCTCGTTGAGCATGAGAAGCCGAGGTTCGGGGGCCGGGGCGGCCTGCCACGCGACGGACAGCGCCGGGACGGCCCGTGCGTACGAGTCGTCGAGTCGGAACGGCACAGTGGTGGCCCCCACGGGAGCCCCAGGGATTGGGGGAGCCGCTGGTGCCGCAGGGGTGACGGTGGTCGCGGTCGGCGGGGTCTTCGGTTGGGCCATGGTGCCAGGCTACGAAACCCCGCCTCACACCGCCCGTCGCGCCCCCGCCCGCGTGGGGCGCAACTGCTCGCCGACGTACGGCACCGCCCACTGATCCACGGCGCTACGCCGAGCTGTCAGAGCGCGCGACGGTATGGAGTGCTCAACCGGCTATGCCACCAGTTGCCGGTGACGACCTCCCCGCCGGAGTAGCCGGGTAGGTCGAGGCGGTTCTTGGGTGGGACGGTCCTGGTGAGCGGGAGAAACAGCCTGGGCCGATCCCCGGAGACGGGAGTCGTGTCCTGTCAGGAGATGGCTGCGGCGGCTGTCTGCGCGAGAAGGTCGCGTCGCCGACGGGCCAGTTCCAGATTGTCGCTGAGGTCGGGGTCCCCGTTCAGCAATACCGCGCGCTCGAGGTCCGCCACCGCGCGGCCAAGGCTGTCGACGGTGTCGGCATCGAAAGCGAGGATCGCCCGGCCGGCAAGCGCCGGCACATACCCGGGGTCCGCGGTCAGGGCTGCGTCGTACCCTCTCTTGGCACTTTCGAGTTCGCCCAGCTCCTGGTTGCTCTGAGCCTGTGCGGTCAGCAGGGCCGGGTCGCGCGGGTTGCCCGCCAGCCCCTCACTGGCGACCTGACGACTCGCCTCCGGCTCATCACGGTCCAACAGCAGGCCAGCGAGATTCACCCGCGCTGAGGGGAATTCAGGGTCGAGTTGGAGGACGTAGCGAAGGTCCCCGATCGCGCCGTCGAGGTCGCCCATGCTCGCGCGCAGGTCCGCCCGGTTGTAGACAGGTTCGGGGTACGGGGGGCTCAGCCGGATCGACTCGGTCAGTTCGGCGTCCGCCTCGTCGAGTCGACCAAGGCGACGCAATACCCCCGCTCGGTCAAGGTGATATTCGCTGTGGTGGGGGTCGATCCTGACCAGGAGGTCGTATCCGGCCAAGCTTTCCTCCGACCGACCCAGCACGGCGAGTAGTTGCGCCCGGTTGTGCTCGAGCACCCAGCGATGCTGCGCGTCCCGGTCGTGGTCGTCCGCG
>JBDTWM010000217.1:0-2858 GCA_040006675.1 Dermatophilaceae bacterium
GACCAACACGGCACCTGCGCCTGCCCGGCGAGCCGCTCGCCCCAGGCGTCATCGACGCAGATGATCCCGCGTCGCGACCGCTGTGGCGTGAGCAGCGATGCCTTCGCCGCGAAGTAGTGCTCCATGTCGCTGTGGAAGTCCAGGTGATCCTGGCTCAGGTTCGTGAAGATCGCCACGTCGAAGACCACCCCGTCGACCCGGTGCAGCGCCAGGGCATGGCTGCTCACCTCCATGACGGCCTCGGTCACGCCCTGCTCCCGCATGACGGCGAACATCGCGTGCAGGTCGCACGCCTCAGGGGTGGTCCGCTCAGACGGGAGGCTGCGCTCGCCCACCTTGATCTCGATCGTGCCGATCAAGCCGGTCGTGCGACCGAGGGCGCGCCATGCGGCGTCCAGGATGTACGCCGTCGTGGTCTTGCCGTTCGTGCCCGTGATGCCGACGAGCATCAGGTCCTCGGCCGGGCGCCCGTAGACGAGCGCGGACAGCATCCCCAGGACAGCGCGAGAGTCCGGAACCACGATGCGTGGCAGCGGGATCTCGGCCTCGCGGAGGAGCGTCTCGCCGGCGGGGTCGGTGAGCACGGCCACCGCGCCGGCCTGCCAGGCCTGCCGGGCGAACTGCGCGCCGTGCGCGTTGGCGCCGGGAAGAGCGGCGTACAGGTCGCCGGGCAGCACCCGGCGGCTGTCCAAGGAGACGCCCTCAAGGCGGACGTCACGATGCGGGGCCCCAGGCGCGAAGGTCAGCGTCGTCTCCACCTGGTGCGCGAGGAGCGCGGCGGACGCCTCGGCGGAGACGGCCGGGCGACAGGGACTGCTCACCGCGGCAACCTATCGCGCCTGGTTGCGGGAGGCTTGCGGCCCCCAGTAGTTCGGGAATGCGTCGACGGCCTGCCCGGTCGGCGGGATCTTGAACTTCTGGAGGGCATACGTCATGACGGACTTGAACACGGGCGCGCTGTAGTCCCCGCCGTGCCCCTCCCCCTTGGGGTTGTCGATGATCACGGCGCAGATGAGTTGCGGGTTGTCGGCGGGGACGATGCCGATGAACGACGCGGTCGTGCCGGAATAACCCTTCTTCGCGTCGTCGTACCGGTCCGCCGTGCCCGTCTTGCCCGCCACCCGATATCCCGGGATCGCCGCCAGTTGGGCCGTACCGCCCGTGCTCGTCACGTTCTCCATCATCTTGAGCAGCGTGCCGGCTGAGTCCTCGGTGAGGACGCGGCTGCCCTCCGGGGCGGGGATGTCGGTGCGTGCGCCGCCCGGCGCGGTCGTGGCCGTCACCAGCGTGGCCGGGATTCGGACGCCCTTGTTGGCGACCGCCTGGAACACCCCCGCGTCCTGGATGGCGGTGCTCGCGAAGCCCTGGCCGAACATCATCGTGTAGCGCTGCGAGTCGCTCAACGTGGCAGTCTTCGGCATATTGCCCGCCGACTCTCCCGGGAAGCTCGTCGCCGACTGCTCTCCCATGCCGAACGCCCGGTAATAGTTTTCCAGCTTGTCGGCCCCCAACTTCTCGGCGATCTGGATCGTGCCGATATTGCTGGACACGGCGAGGACACCGGTCGTCGTGAGATTCAGGGTGTCGTGGTCACGGGCGTCCCGGAAGTTCTGGTCGGCGCGGCGCAGGCGGTTCTCAACCGTGAACTGCGTCGTCGGCGTCACCTCGCCCTCGTTGATCGCCGCACCGATCGACATCACTTTGGCCGTGGAACCCGGCTCGAACGTATTGACGAAGGGGGTGGCCGACTGCGGCAAACCGCCCGCTTGAGCGCGGTTGTTGGGGTCGAAGCTCGGGTACTGCGCCGCGGCCTTGACGCGCCCCTGCGTGTCCATCAGGACGGCGACCCCCCAGTCGGCCTTGCTCGTCTGCACCTGATCGGCGACCGCGTTGTACGCATACCACTGCAGGTCGTTGTCCAAGCTGAGCGTGAGGCTCGAGCCGGGCACCGGATCGATGAACACGCCCTCCCCGCCGGGGATGACCCGACCGTCCGGGGAGCGCTCGGCACTCATCTTTCCGGGGCGTCCGACGAGCTTGTCGTTGTAGACGAGCTCCAGACCGCCGCCGTCGCCCACCTGCGCCTGACCGCCCTCACCGATCCACCCCACCAGGGGGGCGGCCGCCACCCCGCCGGGGTAGGTGCGTTGCTGCGTCACCTCCGCAGTGATGCCGGGGATCCTCAAGGCCTCGATCTCGCGCCACCGCAGGGGATCCACGCCGCTCTTCAGGCGGCTGTATTGGCTCTCCCCCTTCGGCTGCAGCATCGGCGTGAGCTGGTCCACGCTCATGTCGAGCAGCGGCGCCAGCGCCCGCGCCGCGCCGTCGGCACCGACGTCGCGCGTCGAGCCCGAGTCGTCCTTCGTCTGGTAAAGCCGCACGTTCTGCGGGTCGGCGTTGATCGCGTATCGCTTGACGTTCGATGCCAGCGCGACACCCTTCGCGTCGCTGATGAATCCGCGGTCCGCGGGGAGGTCGCGCTCCTTGCCCATCCGCAGATTGCGCCCCTGCTCGGCGATCCGGTCGGCCTCGAACCACTGCAACCGCACCAGTTGGGCCGCGAACACGCTGAACACGAGCAACGTCACGATGAACATGGCGCGTCCGCGGCGGCGCATGTTGGCCAGGCGGGAGCGAGAGGACCCGCCGCGGCGCGGCCCTCCCGGTCCGCGGGAGCCGCCACCGGATCCCGACCCGCCAGGGCGGCCGGGGACCCCGCCGCCCGTGGCTGCCGATGCTCCGGAGGCGAAGTCTCGGGTGGCGACGAACGCTCGGCCGACGCGCGAAGCGTCCGGGCCCAACCGCCGGCGCGTCGCAGGACGCCGAGCCGGCGTGGGCGCGCCGCGGGACGGCGTGGG
>JBDTWM010000218.1:0-2795 GCA_040006675.1 Dermatophilaceae bacterium
CCCTCACCTGCGGCCCGGCGGGACCGCCCTGGAGAGGGCGGATCTCGACACCCGGACAGCGTCCAGCGGGCCAGCGCGAACGACCTGATGGAGCTGGCCACCGACACCCCGTCAGCGCCGCAGCACGTGGCGGCGGTGCTGCGGCTCGACTTCGGCTGCTCACGCCGGGCGCTGTACGACGACACCGCCCACGGCGCCTACGCACCACCACCCGCCAGCGAGAAGCCAGCCACGATGGTGGGTGGCGACCTGAGCCACGATCGCCGTCCTGGCCCAGGTCGCGCGGATTAGTAGGCGCAGGCTACGTGCAGCTCCCGTGCCGTGGGCGCGCCTGGACTTGCTCCGCTCGCCGATCCTCATACGGTTTCGCCCAGCCTGGTCACCTGGCTGTGGCTGCTGGCGGCGCGCCGGTTCCGACGCAATCACCTCGTACCCGTCCTCGAGGTCGACTCGATTGCCGAGCTCAACTCCCTGATCGACCAGTACGACCAGGACGACGACCAGCGCCACATCGCTCACCGACTTCACACCGTCGGAGAATCCTTCATCGCCGAGAAGACCCTGCTCGAAGCTCTGCCGGTCGAGCGCTTCGAGACTGGCCGGTCGCTGACCCCACGCGTGGATCGGTACTCCAGGTCACCGCGCGCTCGACCGGCTACTCCGTCCCGAGCCGACAGACCAGACGAACGATCCGTGCGCTATTGAACGTCTCGGACCTGATGGTCCACGACGGGCGCCGCCCGGCCGCCGGGCATGAACGGATGCTCACCACGGGTGAGACGGTGACTGTTCGGTAGTCGAGGTGGAACTTCACCGGCCGCTGCCAGGTGTAGACCTGGACGACGAACACGTCCGCCCCGCGACTCACCTCGAGCAGGGCCAGGGTCCACCGAGAACGACCGCTCGGTGGACCCCAACCGTTCCCGCGCCCCTTGACTAGGGCGGTGCCGAATCTCTACCGCCAGCGACGCCGACGCGGCGACCTGCGCAGGATGGATAACGTGGAATTATGGCACTTTTCAGCAATGAACACAGCGTCACGATCGGTTACTCGACCGTCGCGGTGACCGGCAAGTCGGGCCCGATCCACAACACCTGGACGTTGCTCGTGGACGAACAAGAAGCCGATTCGGCCAAAGCGACGGGAGACTTCACCCTGAAAGGCGCACTTGGCGATGGCAGCGGCGTCGAGGCCGCTGTGCACCAGAGTTTGGTCGGGCCGACCCGGGTGGTGATTACACACGATGGTGTCGAGGTTGCCCAGTTCAAGGGTTTCGTAATCTGATCCCAGATTATGAGCTGCCTGGAGCCTTTTCCATCCTGGTCAGTGGCCTGCGGTGATGAGTGTGGTGACGGCGTGGGCGAGGTCTGTGGTGCGTTCGGGGCTCGTCGGGGACCCGGGTGAGCGCGCGCCAGCTCTTCAAGGTGGCGTTGGCGCGTTCTCCGGGAGCGCGCAGCTTGGCGTGGGCCCGGTTGGAGGCCTTCTGGTTCTGGGACAGGGGCAGGTACGTGCCGGTGGCGGGGTTCTTGCGGCAGCTCATGATGGGCACGCTGATCCCGGGCGGGGCGCCGCGGTAGCCCTGGTCGGCGAATACCGGCCTACCCGTGCGGGCCAGGGCGTCCAGAGCGCCGGGCAGGTGGTGTTCGCGGGCGGCGGGGATGGCGCCCCCCTGGTCCCGGCCTGCGCGCTGTTCGGCTCCCGGCGGGCGGACGCTCTCCCGGCGGGGACGCCGGGCGGGTGGTGGCACGGCCCACACCACCACGGGCATCGCACACCACTCGCCTGGAGGTCCTTCCTTCGGTCAGCTCCCGGCGCGGTCCAGGATGCGCCGACGCCCAGACTCCAGGACGGCGCTAGACAAGACGAAGCCGCCGAGGAGCACGAGAAGTAAGTAGATGAAGTCGCCGCTGGCCTTGTCCACGACGGCGGCTGCGAGCAGCGTCGCGGCCCACACGAAGGACATCTGCAGGATCAGCCGGCCGTAGGCGGCGCTGAGCTGCTCCCGGCTCTGGTCGGTCATCGGTATCTCTCCTACTCGCTGAGAACTTCCTCGAGCCTGCTGCGTGCTCACAGTGGGCCGCTAGGGTCGCAAGTCCGTCGACGTGACGGGGCAGACCTCGACTGATGCATTCGAGGATCGGCAGGGGGCGGTTCGGGCGCTATGGCTCACATGGTTGCAGCAGGAACGGGGGAACCCTGCGCCGGTACATAGCGGAGTTCAGCGCAGGCTCCACCGGGCGACGCCGACCATGTAGCTCTTCGAGCCGACCGACGAACTGCCGAGAGATCGCTGTAGCGGGCTTTGCTGAACGAGAAGCCTCCCACAAGGGGTGTCCGCTAGGGCCTGTTACGAAAGTCGCCGGAGCCAGTGGTCGATGACGGCGACGCGGAAGGTGGCGGCGTATCGGAGGCCGAGTCGTCGTAGCAGGTGGCCATGGCGCGGTGGTGTTTGAGGGTGTTGATGCCGCACTCCACGCCATGCCGGTCGCGGTAGTTGACCTCGTCGTACGCCGGTGGTCGCCCGCTTCGGGGGCCGCGGCGTCGACACGGCGCGGGCGGCAGCAACGGAAACAGCAACTGCCGCTGGGCGTCGGTCAGGTCGTGACGAACGGTTGCGCTTATCGTGGCCATTGGAGAGTGCGGAGATGCGTAGACACCACTTGCGTTACTGCGGGAGGCTCACCTCACCGGGTCAGACACGCCGAACCACACCCGTCACTCTCGTAACAGATCCTGGCCGGGTGTACCGTCGAAGTGCTGGGAAGGCCAGCCAGTTTGGGGAGGGTTTCGGCCG
>JBDTWM010000219.1:0-2787 GCA_040006675.1 Dermatophilaceae bacterium
GACCAGGGCTGCGGTGGTCGGATCCTGGCGCGGGCCGGTGGTGATGGCGCGCAGCTCAGCCATCAGGTACGTGGCTTCGAGCAGACCGTGCTCGTCGAGTCGCTCACCGATCTGCTCGACCAGCCCCTTCAGGGTCATCGCGTCTTGGTCGGTCATGCGCTCGGACGGGGTGATGGGTGGCCGGCGCCCCGCCCCCCGTCGGCGGTGGTCGATTCAACAGCGCCAGTCGGCTTTGCGGGTTCGGTGGTCATCGCGGTGTCTTTTCAGAGGTGGGCGGTTCGGGGGTGACCGGGCCCGGTATCAGGGTGCGGGTGACCCGCAGGCTGGCGACGACGGCCACGGTCAAGGTGGCCGCGATGACGGTCAGCGAGAGCCAGATCGGGACCTTCCACAGGTCCAGGAGCAGCATCTTGACGCCGACGAAGACCAAGATCGCGGCCAGCCCGACCTTGAGGTAGATGAACCGGTCGATAAGGTCGGCGAGCAGGAAGTACATGGCCCGCAGGCCGAGGATGGCGAAGGCGTTAGAGGTGAAGACCAGGAACGGTTCGCGGGTCACGGCGAAGATAGCGGGGATGGAGTCGACGGCGAAGATGATGTCGGTAGTCTCGATGAGCACGAGCACGGTGAACAACGGTGTGGCCACCCAGGCCCCGGCCCGACGGACCCAGAACTTCTGACCGTGGTACTCACTGGTGGTTGGAACCCACCGGCGCATCAAGGCCAGGACCGGGTTGCGGCTCGGGTCCATGTGCTCGTTGCGGTGGCGGAACATCTTCCATCCGGTGAGCAGCAGGAACGCCCCGAATAGGTAGAGGACCCACGAAAACCGGTCGATCAGGACGGCGCCCCCGGCGATGAAGATCGCCCGGAGCACCAGCGCGCCCAGCACCCCGTAGAACAGCACCCGATGCTGCAGCTCTCGCGGCACCGCGAAGTAGGTGAAGATCAAGGCGAAGACGAACACGTTGTCAACGGCCAGGCTCTTTTCGATCAAGTACCCGGCGAAGTACTCCCCGCCGGACTGGGCGCCGTAGACCCACCACACGACCAAGCCGAAGCCGAGCCCGAGGCTGACCCACACCCCCGACCAGATCGCGGCCTCACGCACCGAGACAACATGCGCGCTACGGTGCGCCACTAGGTCGACGGCCAGCATCGCCAGGATCACGGCAATCACCGCGACCTAGGCCCAGAGGGGAACGTTCATGAGCAGCCTTCCGTGGGTTCTCATCCACGGAGGTCTCTCCCGGGCCCGATGCTCTGGTCCCGCTACACCGGATCAGCCAACGGGGGCGACCGTAATGACGATGCAGCTCGACGGGGATACTCCCCTCACGTTGAGAGACAGCATGAATGAGACCGACCGCTCTGTCAACACCACGACGAGACTCACGAGAAGTGCCCGCGAAACACCCTCGGTGCCTCACGTAGGAGTGCCGCGTAGCGGTGATGCTCGCAAGGCATGGGGAGTGAGCTGTCGATGGCGACTCGTGCCAACGTGAGCAGTAAGTACGCCAAGGCGTACGCGAAGGCCGGCAAGAAGGGCAAGGGCGGGGTCTTGGACGAGGTGGTGGGGGTGACGGGCTGGTCGCGGGACAACGCTCGGCGGCGCTTGACCGCGGCGGCGGTGGCTAGGCCCGGAGCCGGCCGCCCGGTGGCCACGAAGCCGCGTAAGCCGCGCTCGGCGAAGTACTCCTACGACGCGCGCAAGATGCTGCAGAAGGTGTGGGCGGCCTGCGGTGGGCAGTGCGGTAAGTACCTGGCGGTGGCGATGTCACCGTGCTCGACGGGCTCAAGCGGCCGCCTCGATCGCGACCAGCGCCTCCTCCCGCCGCCCGGCCTCCGCCAGCCGGTTCGAGAGGTTGTTCAACGACAAGGCGAGGACCGGCTCGTAGGCCCGCGCACGGCACCCGGCCGAGCCCGTACTCATTCCGTCATCACTTCGCCTACGCCAACATCGAACGGTGGATGGCCCAGGGCAAGGACGTGACCGCGATGCTGCCGGAGGTGGGGTTCGAATGAAACACGACCCGCACAACGACGCCCCGAACCTGTTCAGCTTCGCCAGGGACTACCTGCACGCCTACCTGCCCAAGGTCCGCGGGCTCTCCCCGAAGACGATCGAGGCCTACCGGGTCAGCCTGGAGTGCTTCCTGGGCTACCTGACCGAGGCCGAGCACATCGACCGCGCCCAGGTCAGCTTCGACCACTTCGACCGGGCCCACCTGAAAGCCTGGCTGGCCTGGATGAGCGAGCAACGCGGCTACGCGCCCAAGCACCTCGTCGTCGTGACCATCGCTGTTGCAATTGATCCGGTCAATCCGTGACTCAAGAGATCAGCGACGCACCGGCGAGACTGCGTCACGTCGGGCGTGCCAGCGCTCGCCGGCGGGAGGGCGCGAAGGCGCTGGTCCCTAGCCAGCCCCAGAACGCCTCGGCGTCTCGGCTCGCGCCCATGACCCTCACCTCTCGCGACCGGACCACCTCCTCGGGTCGCCGGTCGCCGGTCCAGACCCCGGTCAGCGCCGCTACCGAGGACTCCACGATGAGGGTCAGGTCGTGTCCGGGGTCGTCGCGGCACAGCTCGGCATGCCCCGACTCGACGACGAGCCACCAGTCCTGCTCGCGGTCGCGGGCATCTGGGAAGTGGAACTGGACGACCACCCGTCGGTCCGCGGGGAAGAGGTCGAGGCGCACGAAACGGCGGACGTCCCACATGAGGAAGCCGACGTCGAGGCGCCGCTCGTTCATCTGGCTACCGATCCACTCCGCACCCCAGTGCCC
>JBDTWM010000220.1:0-2776 GCA_040006675.1 Dermatophilaceae bacterium
CCGAGGGCGGCGAGCGCGGCGAGCGCGGCCGTCAGGTACAGGCAGGTCAGGACCAATCGCCACAACGCGTCCGCGGTGCCGATCTGCGTGCCGGACAGGGTCGTCAGCGGCCCGGCACCGAAGATCGCGACCCCGACGAGGGCGCCCACCGCGGCCACGATGACGACGCCGATGAGGGCTGAGACGACGAGTGCGGCGTACTTGACCAGGAGCAGCCTCGTCCGGGCGACCGGAACGGTCAGGAGATAGCGAAGCGTTCCCTCCTTCGCTTCGCCGGCGATCGAGTCCCCGCACAGGGTGGCGACCGCCACCGGAAGGAACATGGTCAGTTCGACCGCGAGCGCCGCGAACGCGACGAACAGGCCGTTGCTGGTGATCTGCGAGAAGAAGTCCGGCCCGCCGCCGCCTCGTCGGGGGGCGGCGAGGCGGGTGGTCACGGCGATCATGATCGGGACCAACGCGAGGACGGCGACGCCCGCTTGGTTGCGTCGGCGCCCGACGACGAGCCGCACCTCGGAGGCCAGCAGGCGCGCGGTGCTAGCCATCGACGTCGAACCCCTCCCCGGTGAGGGACACGAAGAGGTCTTCGAGTCCGGGCCGCCGCAGGTCGAAGGCCCGGACCGGCACTGCCGCCCGGACGAGGTCCGCGAGGATGAGTTCCGCCGGGTGCTCTCCCGGGTTCGCTGTCACGCTGACGCCGCGGCTTTCCGTGTCGCCCATCGTGGAGATGTCGGTGAGGCCCAGGTCGGCGAGGACCGCCGCGCAGGCTTCGGCGCCTGCGGTGTCGCCGGTGACGACGTGAACGGTCGGCCTCTGTCCGGAGCGCAATTGCTCGACCGAGCCCTGCGCGACGAGGGCGCCGGCGCTCATGATCCCGAGGTGGGTGCACACCTGTTCGATCTCGGACAGGAGGTGACTGGAGATGAGGACCGTCGTCCCCGCCGCCTGGAATTCGGCGACGAGGGTGCGGATCTCGCGGGTGCCCTGCGGGTCGAGCCCGTTCGTCGGCTCGTCGAGGACGAGCAGGTCACGTGGCTGCAGGAGGGCCGCGGCGAGCGCGAGGCGTTGCTTCATCCCCAGGGAGTACGCCCGATAGCGTTTCGCGGCGGCTGCCGTGAGGCCGACGCGGTCCAGGGCGGCGTCGATGCGCGCGACGCTCGTACGGCGCTCTGCCGACGCGTCGACGGCGTCGAGTCGCTCGAGGTTGGCTCGACCGGTCAGATGGGGGTGGAAGCCCGGTCCCTCGACGAGGGCGCCGACGCGGGGGAGTGCGCGGGTCACGCCCCTCGGCATGGGTTCGCCGAGGACCTCACACGCGCCGGAGGTGGGCCGCACCAGGCCGAGGAGGATGCGGATCGTCGTCGTCTTGCCGGACCCGTTCGGCCCGAGGAAGCCGTAGACGGAGCCGGTGGGCACGTCAAGGTCGACGCGGTCCACGGCGGTGCGTCCGCCGAAGGTCTTGGTCAGCGCTGTCGATGCGACGGCTGCGGTCACGAGCGCTGCGGCAGCGCGGCGTACAGGTCGGCTGGGTCGACCGCGCCGATCGCATAGCGGCCGTCGTCGGTGACGACCGCGGAGACCAGGGTGCCGTCCAGGAGCCGTCCTGACCCCCACGTCCCGCTGACGCGCGGAAGAAGCGCCAAGGCCTGGCTCGGGGAGTTGGTCTGGTCTGCGCCCTTGCCATCCTTGCCCTTCTGGCCCTTCTGGCCACCCTTGCCGTCCTGGCCCGCGGTCATGGCATCCGCGGGGAGACGTCCGCTGGCGACGGCGCCCCAGCCGGTGCCGGTGACGGTGGGCTGGTGGGCGTCGGCTGCGGCCATGTGGCGCTTGAGCTGCGTGGTCGGGTTCGCCGGCGCCTTCGTGGCAGGCATCGTCGTCGTCAGGTCCTTCGTGCTCACCTCGGCGCCCGGGGGAGGAGTGAACCGGAACGTGGCCGCGTCCTGTTCGGCGGCGTCGAACTCGGTGAAGCCGACGTCGACGGCGGGCGCCTCCTGTTGGGTCGACATGACCGTCACCTTGAGCGGGACGAACGTCGCGGCGTCGAGGGCGATGCGCACCGACGCGACGCGGGTGTTGGAAGCCTTCGGGGTGAGGACGAGGCCGTATGCCGTGCGGCCCGCGACCTTCTCCGTGTTCGTGGTGGTCACGGTCGTCGTCGTGTCGAGTTGGGCCAGCGCCCACGTGGCGGCCGCGCTGGGGTCACGGAAGTCGGGCAGGCTGGCGTCGCCGGTGTGCGCGGTCCCGGGAGCGCCGCTCGGTGACATCGGGTGGGGTGACATCTGATGGGGCGACGTCGGGTGGGACATCGTCGCGGGATCGGGCATGAGGTAGTGGGTCGCGGTCTGCTCGGCGCTGGACCATAGCCAGACGTCGGTGCCGTCCCGGTAGATGTCGGACTCGTTGGCCCCGTCCATGAGCGCGAGGCGTTGCTGCTGCTTGTCTCCGTACCAGACCTGCCAGGTGTGGGTGCCCGAGACGAGGGAAGCCAAGGAGGCACTGCCTGAGCGTCCCGTCATCGCGGCGGGAAGGTCCGGGAGCCCCAGCTCAAGGCGTTGGTTGACGGTGCCGTGCAGCGGGACCGGCTTCGCGTCGTGCAGCTTGACGAGCAGTTCCTCTGCGGTCAGCGGCGGGGCGTCCGTTCCCGCCGCGGCGATGGCGGGCTGGAGCGCCGTTCCGCCGGCCAGGAGCAGAAGCACCACGCCTGGCGCTGCCCATCGGATCGAGGTACTCCGCCGCAACGTCGTCATGTCGGCAGTATGGGGCAGCTTCCTGAACG
>JBDTWM010000221.1:0-2706 GCA_040006675.1 Dermatophilaceae bacterium
GCCCAGCACGCAGCGAGAACATCAACTTCTTCGGCTCCATCGACGTGGACATCGATGCCGAACTGGCCCAGCTCGGCCCCACCGGCTACCGACCACTGCGGGTCGGCGACACCCTGTTCTGAACCGCGCTGTGCGGTTGAGGATCGAGTCAGTTGGTGCTGGCTCGCACCGCGATGACCATTGGCGTGGTGTCTTCCGGGACGAGCTATGTGCGCGACTGCCCCGGACCTGGCCAAGCGGCGTCCCGTTGGCGACGGACGCCGCCTTCCATGATCGCCTCCTACCTCACCGCTGAGCTCGACCTGGGCCGCGTCGCCGGGGATCCCGATATCGACGCGCTCGCTCCCGCCCTGATCGGGGCCGGCCACCTGCTGTTCGCCGATCGGAATTGCACCCCGTCGGGGGCTAACGCTGTTGATAGGCTGACCACCGCTAATCACGGGATGAGCCCATACGTGGGCGGTACACACGGACCGGCGGGAGGTCGAGGGTGGCGACGCAGAGCGGTCGCAGCGCTGGGGGCGTGCCCACCGACATGAACCCCATCGCTGACGTGGGTCGTCTCGCCGATCCGATCGAACCCGCCGACGAGCTGACGCCCGCGGACACCTGGGACGCCGGCGACATGGGTTGCGGTGAGCTGATCATCCAGCTGCGCGGCCGGGTCCGTGCACTCCAGCCGGGCCAGATCCTGGAGCTGTTCGCGATCGACTCCGGGGCCCTGGAAGACATCCCCGCGTGGTGCCGCCTGACCGGGCATGGGTTGGCGCACGCCGCGCACCCGCGCTACCTCATCCGCCGGAAAGAAGGCTGACCCTGATGGGCTCATTCTGCGTCTCGATCACCCACGCCAAGGACAACCCGGACAAGGCGACGGTCGGCTTCGTCGTGGCCAACGCCGCGGTCGGCTCCGACCAGGACACCATGTTGTTCCTGTCCAGCGAGGGGGCTCGCCTGGCCGTAGCGGGCTACGCCGACGACATCCGTGAGGAGGGCTTCTCACCCCTGAAGGACCTGATGTCCGCCTTCGTTGAGGCCGGCGGGCAGATCTGGGTCTGTTCACCGTGTTACAAGAAGCGCGGCTTGGACGAGTCCCAGCTGGTCCCCGGGGCGAGGATGGTCGGCGGCGCGAAGCTCGTCGAGTTCCTCGCCGGCGGGGCCGCGCACGTCACGTACTGACCTGCCCCGATCGCCAACCGCGCGTACCACCCCCGAGAACCGGACCTCTGAGATGATCGACACTCAGCATGTATCGTCGGGTGGCAGCCCGCACCCGTACGCTCCGGACGCCTGTTTCGACGGCGGCGACCTGGACTGCGGCAACGGCCTGCTGCTCCTCATCCGCACACACATCGACCCGCTCGACCCCGGGCGACTGCTGGAGATCTGCTCGGTCGACGCGACCGTCGAGGTTGACCTGCCCGCGTGGTGCCGGCTCACCGGTAACGAACTGGTCCACGTGCACCGAGGAACCGCGCGTGGGGCCGGCCCCGACGGCCAAGACCTGCCGCGGTGGCGGTTCCTGGTCAGCAAGGGCGCGTTCGACGCGCCGGGCGCGCCAGCCGACCCCAGCGAAGCGATCGACCCCAGTGAACGGATCGACCCGAGCCGGACCGGCGGGTCCCGAGCGCCGCGGGAAAAGTAGGCCGGCACCACGGCCCACATGCCGATCGTGCAGGAGGTTGTGGAGCCGTTCATCCCGGACGCGTTGCCCGCCCCCGCCCCGGCTCCGGTGATCGAGCCGCTGTCGGTGGTCAACCTGGGCAGCTGGCCGCGCCCGCCGTGGCTGCTGCGCGCGCTGCACCAGCACCTGCAGGGGCGGCTGTCCGACGAGGAGTTCCAGGCCACCGCCGACGACGCGGTACGGCTCGCGGTCGCCGCGCAGGAGCGGGCCGGCATCGACGTGGTCTCCGACGGGGAGATGCGCCGCGACAACTACGCGAGCTTCGTGGGCGGGCTCCTCGACAACTGCCAGCTCATCCCGATCATCGACCTGCTGCCCTACGTCGAAGACCCGGGCCAGTTCGAGCGGGAGCTGCGCGCCCTGGACGTCCCCGCCGCGCAGATCCGGCATCCGGCCGTCTTCGGGCGAATCGGCCGGTCCCGTCCGCTGGCCGTCCACGAGGCGCAGTTCGCCAGGCAGCTCACCGGCCAGGCCCTCAAGGTGGACCTGCCCGGGCCGTACCTACTCACCCGCACCATGTGGATGCAGTGCATCTCCGACCGGGCGTACGACACCCGCGAGGACCTCGCCCGCGACGTCGTACGGGTGCTGCGCGAGGAGATCCACCACCTGCTCGCGGCGGGCGTCGCGCTGGTGCAGCTCGACGAGCCGGTGCTCACCGAGGTGCTCTACGGTCAGGTCGGCGAAGGGGGCCGCACGTTCATGTGCGGCGCGCTCGGCGAGCGACGCGGTACGGACGAGGAACTGGCGTTCGCGCAGGGGTTGCTGCAGGAGGTGAGCGCGGGCCTGCCCGCGGAGCGGTTGGCCGTGCACGTATGCCGCGGCAACTGGACCCCCGACGAGAGCAAAGCGCTGGCCGGGGACTACCGGCCACTGACGCCGCTGCTCGCCTCGCTCAATGTGCACACGCTGATGCTGGAGCTGTGCACCCCGCGAGCTGGGGAGCTGGACGCCCTCGCCGGGCTGCGCGAGGACCAGCGCATCGGCGTCGGGGTATTCAACCAGAAGAAGCCGCAGGCGGA
>JBDTWM010000222.1:0-2702 GCA_040006675.1 Dermatophilaceae bacterium
AAACTTGGCACTCTCGATTCCGTGCATGATACGCGGGACTCGGGGCATCCTGATTCGCCGTCGATCATCCGGATCACGAGCTGACAACGACCGACCCGGCCTACCGGGGGCGACCGCCGGCCAGCGATGCCGGTCTTCAGACAGTTCCGGAGCGGGTTGGCAGGCCGTAGGTTTGAAGTACGGCAAACGTGCGACCACCTGTGCAGGAGATCGGAGCTGGCATGACCGAGAACGGCGACCAGGCAGACCAGACAGGCGGCCCGTTCACCCAACCCATGGGACTGCAGCAGCCGTCGACGAGCGGCTATGTCGCTCCGATCCCGCCGGTGACCGACTGGAACGCCACCCAGTGGGACCCGTCCGCCCACGGCGCCTCTCCTGCAACGCAATCGTCGTCAGCGCCTGTGCCGCTGGGCGATCCCCGTCAGCAGGCGCCGTACCACCAGGCGCCGTACCCGCCCGGGCCCTACCCCCAGCAGCAGGTCAACGTCGCAACGACGGTCATCGTGGCAGGTGCGCCGAAGTCGGTGGGCATCGCGCTCCTCTTGACGTTCTTTTTTGGACCGCTCGGGATGTTGTATTCGACGGTGACCGGAGCGGTGGTGATGGTGCTCGTGAATCTCCTGGTCGGCCTCCTCACCTACGGCTTCGGTCTGTTCTTGACGTGGCCCATCTGCATGATCTGGGCGGCAACCGCGGCCTCGTCGCGTAACGCGCGAGCCGGCACGGTCCGTGTCGTGCCGTCGCGCTTGCCCACGACCCCAACAACGGCGAGCAGGGCGTGAGGGACACAAAGGCAGGTGTCGCTCTCGCGACGTCGTCGTGCTCGGTCGATGGCGCCCTTGGTGTGCCGGCGGATCTCCTGCTGGACATCAGCGTGCGATCCAGCAACGTGTCCTCGCCCTCTACCGGGACGTTGCCCCACCAGGAGGCCGTCTGCGTCGCCGCCCCCGGGCCCCTCGCGACGGCCCAGAAGGCCTCGCCGGCTCAACTCCGCGATCTGCCCGACACCCTTGCGTCGGGTTTACGGCCACCGTCGGCGCTGGTCCTCTGCGCCTCTGACGATGGAGAGGATGTGTCGTGTGCGGCGCCCCATCGAGCCGAACCCGTGACCCGATGGGTGGTCGACGAGGGAAAGAACCTCACCGAACCCTGTACGGAGGCGGCTCGGAGTTACGCGCGACGCCCGCTGGGGCTCACCGATCCCCTGGCCGCCGAGGTGCAACGAGGCACGCAAGAAGGTCGCCCCGTCACTCGGTGCGTCCTACGCAGCTCGGTCCTCCTTCGAGGCACGGTCTATCACCTCGGGGGTGCCGAGCTTCCGACGCGCGCCGCCAGCTGATCAGGCGTAGCCGCACTGCCAAGTCCTCAATCCCGCTGCGCGAGGCGTCCGATCCCCTGGGGGGGGTCACCGGGAGAGCGAAGATCTCGTCGGGCTCTAGAGGTGGCCCATCGGGCTGGGACGTGCTCGGCCAAGGCTGCCGCGCGCGAGGTGTGCGGGATGGTGTGCCCCACCTTGGGGGGGCTGGAGCCCCACGCGGCGGGGTGGGGGTCCAGGCCTGGCACCGGGCAGAGGACACCGCCTGATCAGCAGACAGGGCCAGGACGTGATGAAGGGCCAGGACGTGATGAAGGGCCCGGCCTCTGTGTGAGGCGGGCCCTTCATCGGCCTACCGATGCTCCCCCCCGGGATCATCAGTTCCACATCGGTGACTCGATCGACGGGTCGTCCCCCTCCGCGCGACCCGGCGTACCAACCCCTCTATCGCCGCGGCGGGCGAGGGCGTTACGCGGTCGGGAGGCGGGGTCGGAGAAACGGGGAGATGCCGACCAGAAGTGCGCGCAGTTCGCCGGGATCGCGGGCGACGGCGGCAGCCTCACTCCATTCCTCGACAGCGCCATAACCCCAGCTCACAGCGATGGTCGGCACCTGGTGCACGGCCGCACCGGACACATCGTGGTGCCGGTCGCCCACCATCACGACGTGACGTACATCACATCCGACGGCAGTCAGTCGCGACAGGGCGTCGCCGACCACGAGGTGCTTCGAGCCGCCCACCTCGCTGGCGGGTGTCCCGCATACCGCGACGAAGCAGTCGCGGAGTCCGTACGCCTCGATCACCTCCTCGGCGGTGGATTCCAGCTTCGAGGTGGCTACGGCGAGGGGGAGTCCATCCGCGGCGAGGGATCGAATCAGCTCGGGCACGCCGTCGTACGCGGGGATCGTGCGCAGCAGCTGCCGTTGACGCGCCCGATACCCGGGGATGACCTGCGCGATCTGGTCGGGGTCGAGGCCGAGCACGTCGCGCAGGCTCACCGACAGCGGCGGCCCCACGAGGGCGCGGACATCGTCGGCCTCGGGAGTGGGCAGGCTGAGGTGCTCCAGCGTCTCGCGCAGGGCGGTGATGATCGCCGGCCCGGACTGGCTGATCGTTCCGTCGAGGTCGAACAGGACAGCGCTCGCCCGGTCTGGCAGCGTGAGACGGCCCGGCGCGGCAGGATCCGCCGGCGTCAGGCCATCCCAACTGTCTGAGGGCGCGGGGCTCAGGTCGATCGGTCCTCGTCAGTCGACGGGCCGTCGTGGCCGATCACGGAATCGCCGCCCCCGGCGTGGTCGATGCCCGCCACGGACCGCTTCGGCCCGTCGTCGTGGCCCGCCACGGACCGCTCCGGCCCGGCGTCGTGGCCCGCCACGGACCGCT
>JBDTWM010000223.1:0-2698 GCA_040006675.1 Dermatophilaceae bacterium
GGCACCTCGGCCAGCGACCCCACCTGCCTGACCACCCTCCAGCTCACCTGACCCCCGGTCAGGGGGATACAACCCGCCACGATGGCAGAACCTTGCCACCGCCCGGAAGTGTCGCGGGTGGGCCTATACCCTGCGCGAGCGGCCCGCAACGCCGACATCCTTACCATGCAGCCCCTGCCCTGAGCAGGCCTCGGACCCGCTGACCGAGGACTTTTAAGACGGGGTCCTCTCGCGCTGAAGACCTGGAGAAGGACATGAACGACGCCACGGACCACGCGACCGCTTCCCGCGACACGTCGGTCGACCCTGTGTGTGGGATGCAGATCGACCCGTCGACCGAGCTGACCGTCGAACACGACGGGCAGACCTACCGGTTCTGTTCCCAGCACTGCCGCACCCGGTTCCAAGCGAGCCCCGCCACGTACACCTCGCGCCATGGTGGCCACCTCGCGGGACAGAGCGGGACACCCACCCACGGAACCGGCGCGCGTCCCGGGCAGCCGCTGCACGGTGCGGATGCGCAGTGGACCTGCCCGATGCACCCGCAGATCCGTCGACTGGGCCCCGGCTCGTGCCCGATCTGCGGCATGGCGCTGGAGCCCGTCACCGTGAGCGTCGACACCGGTCCCAGTCACGAGCTGGTCGACATGACCAGGCGGTTTTGGATCGGCGCCGCCTTGAGCGTCCCGATCGTGCTGCTGGAGATGGGCGGACACTTCATCGACTGGGTGCACCGCCTCGTGCCTGCCACCGTGTCGGTGTGGGCGCAACTCCTCCTGGCCACACCCGTCGTGCTCTGGGCGGGATGGCCGTTCTTTGTCCGCGGCTGGACCTCACTGCGCAGCCGCAACCTGAACATGTTCACCCTCATCGCCATGGGCACCGGCGTCGCGTGGCTGTTCAGCGTCGTCGCCACCATCGCCCCGGGTATCTTCCCGGCCTCGTTCCGAAGCGGCGCCGGCATGGGCACTGTCGATGTGTACTTCGAAGCCGCTGCCGTCATCACCGTCCTGGTCCTACTCGGCCAGGTCCTGGAGCTGCGCGCCCGTGAACAAACCTCCGGGGCGATCAAGGCACTGCTGGACCTCAGCCCCAAAACCGCGCGTCGGATCACCGCCGACGGCGCCGACGAGGAGATACCCCTGGAGCATGTGCAGATCGGCGATCGGCTCCGGGTTCGCCCCGGCGAGGCGGTGCCTGTCGACGGCACCGTGCAGGAAGGCCGCTCCGCCGTCGATGAGTCCCTGATCACCGGGGAGTCCATGCCCGTCACCAAGACCTCCGGTGACACCGTCATCGGGGGCACCATCAACCAGAGCGGCGCCCTGGTCATGAACGCCGAGAAGATCGGGCGCGACACCATGCTGGCGCGCATCGTGGCCATGGTCGCCGACGCCCAACGCTCCCGCGCCCCCATCCAGCGGATGGCCGACAAGGTCGCCAGCTTCTTCGTCCCCGCCGTCATCGCCGCCGCTGTCATCGCCTTCGCGGTATGGGCACTCGTGGGCCCAGACCCCAAGCTGGCCCACGCCCTCATCGTTGCCGTGGCTGTGTTGATCATCGCCTGCCCCTGTGCGCTGGGCTTGGCCACGCCCATGTCGATCATGGTCGGCGTCGGGCGCGGTGCCGGGCTCGGGGTGCTGATCAAGAACGCCGAGGCACTCGAACGCCTGGAGAAGGTCGACACCCTGGTCGTCGACAAGACCGGCACGCTCACCGAAGGCCGACCCTCGCTCACCCAGATCGTCCCGGCCGGCGACCACGACCAGGACGAGCTGCTGCGCCTCGCCGCCGGCGTCGAGCGAGCCTCCGAACACCCCCTGGCCCAAGCCATCGTCGAGGCCGCCAATACTTGCGGCATTACGCTGCCCGACGTCCAGGACTTCGACTCACCGGCCGGCCGAGGCGTCATCGGCACCGTAGACGGGCGCACGCTCACCCTGGGCAGCGCCGACTTCCTTTCCTCCCGCAGCATCGACACCTCTGGACTGCAGCCGCAGGCCGACCAGCTCCGCAGCGACGGTGCCACCGTCATCTACATCGGGGTCGACCAGGACGCCGCTGGCCTGTTCGCCATCGCCGACCCTGTCAAGGCCACCACCCCCCAAGCCCTCACGGCCTTACGCGAGCAGGGCATCGAGGTGGTCATGCTGACCGGTGACAACCGCGTCACCGCGCAGGCGGTCGCGCGGACCCTGGGCATCGAACGCATCGAAGCCGAGGTCCTGCCCGACCACAAGAGCGACATCGTCACTACGCTGCGCGGCGAAGGCCGCGTCGTTGCCATGGCCGGCGACGGCATCAACGACGCACCCGCCCTCGCCGCCGCCGACGTCGGATTCGCGATGGGATCGGGGACCGACGTCGCCATGGAAAGCGCCGGCGTCACCCTGCTCAAAGGCGACCTCAACGGCATCGTCCGCGCCCGCCGACTCTCCCAGAAGACGATGCGCAACATCCGTCAGAACCTCGTCTTCGCGTTCATCTACAACGTCGCCGGCATCCCCATCGCCGCCGGTGTCCTGTACCCCTTCTTCGGGCTCCTGCTCTCACCCATCATCGCCGCCGCGGCCATGGCCCTATCCAGCGTGAGCGTCATCAGCAACGCCCTCAGACTGCGCGCCGAGAAGATCTAGGAGCGTGGGTCAGCAACACGCCAGCTGAGCTCCGTGAGCCGGTCTGGTCCGGTCCGGTCCGG
>JBDTWM010000224.1:0-2645 GCA_040006675.1 Dermatophilaceae bacterium
GCATACCGTAGGAACAACCTCATGACTCTGCGCCTGTTCCACAACCCCCGCTGCTCTACGTCCCGCGCCGCCCTGGCCGCCGTGCAGGAGGCCGGCGTCGACGTGGAGGTGATCGATTACGTGAAGACCCCGCTCGACGAGGCCGGGCTGCGCGACATCCTGGCCGTCCTGGAGGACGAGCCGGGCGCGCTCGTGCGGCGCGACCCCGCGTTCACGGAGGCCGGGCTGACCACCGACGACGTGCGGACATCCGATCAGGTCGCGATGGTCCTGGTCGCGCACCCCGCGCTGATGCAGCGCCCGCTCCTCGTCCGAGAGGGCACGGCGATCATCGGCAGGCCCATGGAACGCGTCGCATCATTCCTCGCCGGGGCCTGACCTCGCCGACCCGTGTGCCGCCCCCGGATCGGCGCCTAGGGTGACCGCATGAGGATCGGCATCGGCAGTGACCATGGGGGCTTCGAGCTCAAGACGGAGATCGCGGCGTACGTCGCGTCCCTCGGCCACGAGGTGCAGGACTTCGGGGTCCATAGCGCGACCCGATCGGATTATCCAGGGTACGGACGAGTGGTCGGCGAGGCGGCGGCGGGCGGAGAGGTCGACCTCGGCATCGTCATGTGCGGCACCGGCGTCGGCATTTCGGTCGCCGCGAACAAGGTGCACGGGGTGCGCTGCGCATGCGTGTCCGAGCCGTACTCCGCGCGGCTGGCGCGGCGGCACAACGACGCGAACGTGCTGGCCATGGGCGGCCGCGTGGTCGGCGTCGAGCTGGCGAAGATGATTGTGGACGAGTTCTTGACCAACTCCCCCGAGGGGGGTCGGCACGCCGAACGCCGGGCTCAGATCGCCAGGCTCGACGACGCCCGCTGAGGCAGCCCCCCGGGGCGCACGACCCGCGCACGCTCCGGTCTCAGCGACCGCACAAGTCGACCTGGGTGGGCCCACACGTGGCCGTCGTTTCATGGTGGCACCCTCCGGGACAGCCCGGGAGGCGATCGTGTCCCCGGTGTTCCCTCCGGCTGCGGCGGGATCCGCCGATCACGTACTGTAGGGCTCACCCCAGGAGGCGCTGTGACTCCCTCGTCGGCACCCTCGCGATGCCGCACCGTCCTACGTCGTGCCACGTGGCTGCGCGGCGCGGCGGCTCTCGCGGCGGTTACCCTGTGCGCCGGCGGCCTCGCCGGCTGCGACGCGAGCGTGTTGGGCGCCATCGGCCAGACGACCACGACGACCGCACAGATGCCCTCGAGCGAGGCTCCCGGCCCGTCCAGCGACTCCGACGCTGTCACCTCACCGTCGGGCTCGCGGCCCGGGCACCGGTTGCTGCCGCGCCAGTCCGCGCAGAGCGCGTCCAACGCGGGGCAGGCCGCGACCGCGGCGCCCGGCGTGCTGCTCATCGACTCGACGATCACGGCCGTGGTCCCGGGCGGAGCGTCAGGCACGGCGGCCGGCACCGGCATGGTGCTGACCGACGACGGATACGCCCTCACCAACTACCACGTCGTCGAGGGGTCTTCGACGATACAGGCGACCATCGCGGACACCGGCAAGACCTTCACGGCCACGGTGGTCGGTGCCGACGAGGTCCAGGACGTGGCCGTCCTCAAGCTGGCCGACGCCTCCGGGCTGACCCCTGTGCGCATCGACCGGGACGCCGTGTCGCTCGGCGACGCCGTGAGCGCGGTCGGCAACGGCGGCGGGCAGGACAAGCTGCACCGGGTGAATGGCGTGATCACCGCGACGGACGACCAGATCGCGGTGGCCGCGGACGGCACCGCCCGCGCGGAGTCGCTGTCGGGGCTGCTGCGGACCGACGCGGACGTGGTGCCGGGCTACTCCGGTGGCCCACTCATGGACCGCCAGGGGGAGGTGCTGGGGATGACCACGGCCGCCTCGACGGGGTCGCAGGTGGACGGGTACGCCATCCCCATCGCCCGGGCCGTGTCGGTCGCCGATCAGATCCGGTCCGGCCGGTCTTCTGGCACCGTCCGAGTCGGCGCGCGGGCGGCGCTCGGCGTAGTGGTCACCGACTCGCGGTCGGCGAGCCGCGGGCTCGCCCCGGGTGCGCTGGTGCAGAGCGTGACGAGCGGCGGGGCGGCCTCTTCGGTCGGGCTGCTCTCGGGCGACGTGATCACCGTCGTGGGTGGTACGAGTGTGAGCAGCTCGGGCCATCTCTCGACCGCGATGAGCGAGCTGCGACCGGGCCAGCGGGTGAGCGTGACCTGGGTGACGGCGGGCGGGTCGACGAGGAGCGCTCAGGTGACGTTGGGCTCGTCACCGGTCAACTGAGGCGCCGTCGGCGCCCGCGGCACGGACTGGGCGCTGGGACGGGTTCCAGCTCATGCCCGCAGGGCCGAGGGCAGGGTGGCCTAATCTGGGCTCATGGGCGAGTCGGAGTCACGGGAGGATCTTGAGGCGCTGCACGCGCTGTCTGGAGTCTGCCGGGAGTCCGGGCGGACCAGCGGGCCGAGCGTTCCGCGCGACGAGGGCAACGACAAGGGCAACAACAAGGGCGGGGGCAGGGCTAAACGCGGGGACAAGGGCAGGGACAAGGGCAAGGACAGTGGCGCTCGGCGTGCTCCCGGCGAGCGACGTGGGCATGCGCAGGGACAGGGACAAGCGCATGGGCATGGGCATGGGCATGG
>JBDTWM010000225.1:0-2640 GCA_040006675.1 Dermatophilaceae bacterium
CGATGGAGAGGCCGTAGAAGTAGGAGTAGGTCCAGGACTCGCCGGCCGCGTTGTACATCGAGACGGGGATGTAGAGCGTTGCCACGACGAGGTTGGTGGCGCGGTTGACACGGGCGGGCAGTGTCGTGGAGAGCAGGATCATCAGGATCGGGATAGCCATGAGCGTGAGCGCAAGGGCGACAAAGGTTGGGCCGGTGTTGAACTCATGGACGACGCCGACCAGGATGTCGTCGATGAAGCCGGGCTTGTACAGGGCGAGGTAGTCGACGTAGATGTAGAGGAACATGAAGCTCGCCCAGGCCGTGGCGAGCTTCGCCTGGACCGGGATGTGCGCTTCCTGGGGCGCACTGGCAGTTCTGTTGTTTCTGGTCATGGCTTCTCCTGTGTGCTGGCGTCAGCCAGGTCGGCTCACTCGATGTCTTCACCATGACCAACGTTGACGGGCGCCACATCCGCCTGCGGGCTTCAGCCGTCTTGGCCGCAGGGACGGGACAGCCGCAGTACTTTCGGCTGATCCGCCCGAGCGGCGGCCCCCCTACGTTGGCCGGGAGGAGGAAGCATGCTTGCTGGGATGTGGGCTGAGCCTCGCCCCGCGTGCCCGCCGGTGCGGGTCTGGCGGGACTGGGCGCTCTTCTCGGGTCTCGTCGCGATCTCGCTCATCGAGGTGCTGCTGCGCGAGGACAGGGCATGGGCGCCGCTGGTGGTCTGTGTCAGCGTCGTCGTTGCGGCGTGCCTGCTGTGGCGACGCACCCGGCCGCTGGCCGCAGTCGCCGCTGCCTTCGGAACCCTCCTCGCCTTCGACATCGCGAGGATCGTGGCCATCGATGCCACCGGCCTGGACAGCATCGCAGCGGTGCTCGTACTGCCCTACGCCCTGCTGCGCTGGGGGGCAGGTCGCGAGGCTGTCCTCGGACTCGGCATCATTCTCATCTGGCTACCCGTCACCCTCGCCGCGGTCCCGACCTCACCCGCGGAGATGGTAGCCGGCTACGGCTTCTTCCTGTTCTCGGCCGCGCTCGGCGCGGCAGTGCGCTACCGCACCAGAAGCCACGACCGCGAGATCGAGCAGGTGCGGCTGCGCCAGCGCAACGAACTCGCCCGCGAGCTGCATGACACGGTCGGCCACCGCGTCTCGGCCATTGCCGTCCAGGCACAGGCAGGTCGCGCGCTGTCGGCCGCAGATCCGAAGCGCGCGCTGGCCACCCTGGTCACCATCGAGGAAGAGGCGTCCCGGACCCTGAACGAGATGCGCGCCCTGGTGGGTGTGCTGCGCGACGGAACGGACGCCGATCTCGCCCCCCGCCGTGGCGTGGCGGACATCGAGCGGCTCGCTCGCCCCGGCGGCGAGGTGCTGGGCGTCCGCGTGCAGGTCTCCGGTGACGTCGAGGCCGTTCAGCCAGCAGTCAGCACCGCCCTCTACCTGATCGCCGCCGAGGCGGTCACCAACGCGACCCGCCACGCCTCCGGCGCCACCCACGTCACCGTCGACGTCACCGCATCCCGCAGCCAGGTGCACCTGCGAGTGCGCGATGACGGCGAGGCGAGTACGACCAGCTCCCCGCACGCTGGCTACGGGCTGCGCGGCATGGCCGAGCGGGCGAGCCTGCTCGGCGGCACCCTCCGGGCGGGACCTGACCCGGACAGCGGCTGGAGCGTCGACGCCTCGCTGCCTCGGACAGCGCGCGCGTCATGACTATCCGCGTGCTGGTCGCTGACGACCAGGACATCGTCAGGGCAGGGCTCTGCATGATCTTGGACGCCCAACCGGGCATCGCCGTCGTCGGCGAGGCCGCCGACGGCCGCCGGGCGATCGCCATGGCCCGTTCGCTGCGTCCCGATGTGTGCCTGCTGGACATTCGCATGCCCGAGGTCGACGGGATCGAGGCAACCCGGCAGCTCGCCGGGGCCGACGTCGCCGATCCTCTGGCCGTCGTCGTCATCACCACTTTCGACCTCGACGAGTACGTCTACGGCGCGCTGAAGGCAGGCGCCCGAGGCTTCCTCCTCAAGGACGCCGGTGCCGAGATGCTCACCCAGGCCATCCATGCCGCCGCCCGCGGCGACGCCCTGATCGCACCGAACATCACCGCGAGGCTCCTGTCCTCCTTCGCGAACAGCCGTTCGCGCTCGGTGCCACCCGAGCCTGTCGAGCCGCTGACCGCCCGCGAGGAACAGGTCCTGCTGGCTGCCGCTCGCGGGCGGACCAACAGCGAGATCGGCGATGAGCTGTCCATCAGCCTCAGCACCGTCAAGACGCACGTCGCCGCCCTGATACGCAAGCTCAATGCCCGCAACCGCGTCGAGATCGTCATGTGGGCCTACGAGACGGGCCGTGTCGAGACCTGATCGGCTCGCGGGCCGTCCTGCGGCAACGGCTGTGACACCTCAGCCGAAAGTGGGAGGCGCCGGTCGTCCCCGGGCCCGGGGCAGCGCGAGCGCGCAGACGGACGCGCCGTCACAAGGTCCCGTGATGGTGACGTCATGACGGTCGATCTCGGAAGGCTCATGACGGCGGCCACGCGCTTCGACCGGGCCGTGGGTGCCGTGTACCTGCTCGTCGTGGTCCTGGCCGGCATCGTCCAGGTGAGCGTCCACGGCGTCATCAACGTCCCCGGAATGGCGAACGCCGGTGCTCAGGAC
>JBDTWM010000226.1:0-2543 GCA_040006675.1 Dermatophilaceae bacterium
GCTCGGAGGCCATGGCGATCGTCGCGTCTCCGGGATCGCCCGGTATCGCGCTCTCGCGGCCTGTGGCGTCACGTAGCACGAACCGACCCTGCACGGTGGGGGTGCCCGCCACGCTGGTGTCGACGCGGTCGACGCCGCCCACCACGACCGTCCCGTCGGGCCGGAGGGTCCCGGCGCCCACCGCTTCGCCGGTGGTGCACCGGCTCGTCGCGGCGCTGGAGGTCCAGGCGGCGCAGTACCCGCCGATGACCATGCTCGACCCCGAGGAGACCCGGACGGCCCCGAGGACGCTCAGGTGGCGACCGTCGTGGAGGATCCACGCGCCGGGCACCTCGCTGGCGCCTGTTCCCCGGGAGCCCAGGCCCTGGGCGAGCTGAGTCCAGGTGTCGTGGTCGTACCGGTACAGCTGGTGCACGGCCCGCTGCAGGAACCACTCGAAGGAGACGTAGAGCCGTCCGTCGCGGACGGCCATCGCGAGGGGCCAGTAGGTGTCCCGGATCTCGCCGGGGTAGCGCGGTGTCCCCTGCGGGCGGGGATGGCCGAGGGAGGTCCACGTCCTGCCGTCGTGGCGGAAGATGCCGTGGTGTGGGGTGGCGACGTACGCGCCCGGGCCGGGACCGTCGGCCACCATGGTGACGGGCAGGCTCTCCCCGGAGAGGAGTCTGGGGTTGGCGATGTGTTTCCACGCGCGCCCGTCGTACTGCCAGATGCGCTCGCCGGCGGCGACCCACACCTCGTTCCAGGCGGATCCGTCGATGGCCTGCCGATACCCGTCGCTCGGCAGCTGCCCTGCCAGGCGCGTGGTCGTCCAGCGCCCCCCCACGAGATGCTGCAGCACGATGCCGCTGTCGCCGTCGCGTTCGAGGACCCACACCTCGTTGCGTCGCGGCGCGTACAGGCCGACGGGTTCGCGGGGCGTCGTGCGCACGACGGTGAACCCGGCGGCGCGCGGTGCCGTCCTCGCCTCCGCCACGTCCGCCCCGGGGAGCGCGCTCACGCCGGCGCTCAGCGCGTGCGTTGCGGCGGCGGGTCCCAGGCTCAGCCCCGCGGCCACGAGGATGCCGAGCAGGCGGGTGCGTCGTCTCATGAACTCTCCCCCTCGCGCCGGGCGGGAACGACGGGCTGCGGTGTTGCGTCCCCGGACAACCCGGGACAACCCCACGTCGCATCCCCCGAGCGCTCGATCGCCGACAGCGACCCCGACGCGGAACCCACCCGCCCGCGGTGCACGCCCCGAGCACTCCCCCAGTATCGAAAAACGTTGACGGTGAACGAATTTCATCCTAGTTCACAGGAAATACGGCGCGGGTACACCGCAGGCACAGAATCGGAGCGCGGCATCGGACGTCACCGCTGGGTCGAGTCGGTCACCTCGCCGACCAGCTCCTCCAGGACATCTTCCAGGAAGACCACGCCGCTCGTGAGGCCGTCTTCGCCGATCACGCGGGCGAGATGCGCGCCAGTCGCCTGCATCCGTTCCAGCACGTCTTCCACCTCAGCCTCGGGACGGACCGTCGCCAGGCGTCGGATACGACCCTGCGACAGCGGGCGCTGGCGCGCGGCGTCGGCCACGTCCAGGACGTCCTTGAGATGCACATATCCGGTGACCTGTCCCGTGCTTCCCTTGATCGGGATACGGCTGAAGCCGTGCCTGGCCACCACGCGTTCGACGTCTTCGGGCGTGCACCCGTACTCGAGCGTGACCAGCTCGTCGACGGGCACAGCAACGTCGGCGGCGACCCGGTCGCTGAAGGCCAGCACACGCCGCGCGAGGTACTGCTCGTCCTCCTCCATGAGCCCTTCCCGGGCACTCTCGGCGACGAGAGCCGTCACCTCCGAGGCGGTGAACGCGCTGGTCACCTCGTCTAGGGGTTCGATCCCGAGGCGGCGAACGAGGAATTTGGCGACGGCTTCGAGGATGCGGATCACCGGGTGGAGCGCGCGTGTGATCAGCAGCAGCGGTGGAGCGAGCAGCAGCGCGGCACGCTCCGGGTCGGCGATGGCGAGATTCTTGGGCACCATCTCGCCGATCACGATGTGGAAGTACGCGACGATCAGCAGCGCGGCGGCGAGCCCGACGCCGTGGGAGGCGGCGGGCGGCCACCCCGCCCGATCGATGAGCGGGGAGATCAGGTGATGGATAGCCTCCTCGGCGAGCGCGCCAAGGAGCACCGAGCAGATCGTGATGCCGAGCTGGGCGCAAGCGAGCAGCGAGGCGAGCCGGTCGAGGGCGAGCAGGGCCAGCTGGGCGCGGCGCTTTCCCGCAAGCGCGAGCGGTTCAAGGCGGCTGCGCCGCGCGGCCATCACGGCAAATTCAGCGCCGACGAAGAACGCGTTGCCGAACAGCAGCACGACCGAGAGGCCGAGTGCGGCTAGTGGCGTCATCGTGCCTCCTCCCGCGGCGCGCCCGCGTCGTGGGCTCCCGCGTCCCCGCCCCAGCCGCCGTCCTCGTCCTCGTCGCGTTCGTCGCCGCCACCGCCCGCGCCATTCTCGTCGGTCTCGTCGGTCTCGTCGGTCTCGTCGGTCTCGTCGGTCTCGTCGGT
>JBDTWM010000227.1:0-2504 GCA_040006675.1 Dermatophilaceae bacterium
CGCCCAACGACAATAAGAAACCCGCACGGACGACAACAAGAACCCCGCACACGGAGACGCCCGCCGCCTGGCATGGCACCCTTCTGGATCAACCACGACCCAGGAGGAAGCGATGTCAGCGACGGGCACCCAAGTGAGGATAGCAATGCGAGAGCGAACGAAGGGACAGACGCAGCAGCAGGCCGCCGCGAAGGCGGGGTTGCGAGACCGCGGGACAGTGGCGCGATACGAGCGGGGGGCACGTCCTCCGTGGGAGGCGGCGGCGCCGCGCGAGTACCGCACCCGGCCAGATCCGTTCGAGGCGGACTGGCGAGCGGTCGAGACGATGTTGGAGGACGCCTCGGACCTAGAGGGCAAGGCGCTCTTCGAGTGGCTCTGCGGGGAGCGACCGGGCCGGTACATCGAGGGGCAGCTGCGGACGTTCCAGCGCCGGGTGGCCCTGTGGCGCGCGCTGAACGTGCCGCGAATGGTGGCCCTGGCGCAGGATCGGGTGCCGGGGGAGGTGATGCAGACCGACGGGACGTGCATGAACGGGCTGGGGATCACGCTCGGTGGCACGGCGTTCCCGCACCTTCTAATTGTCAGCGTGCTGCCGTACTCGAACTGGGCGTGGGGCACGGTCGCGCAGTCGGAGTCGCTGATGGCGGTGACGGGGGGGTTCGAGGCGGCTGTGCAGGAGCTGGGCTACCTGCCAAAGGTGCATCAGACGGACAGCTCCACGGCCGCGACGCACACGCTTGGGGCAGCCGCCGACGCAGAGACCCTGCGCACCGAGAGCGGCCGCGGGTACAACGACGGCTATCTGGCGGTGATGGCGCATTACGGGGTGACACCGCGGACGACGCACCTGGGTGCGTCGGACGAGAATGGGGATGCGGAGGCAATCAACGGAGTCCTCAAGCGCGCCCTGCACCAGCACCTGCTGCTGCGTGGGAGCCGCGACTTCGCGGGTCGCGCGGCGTACGAGGCGTTTCTGGCCGACGTGCTGCGGTCGCGCAACGCGCTGCGGCACGAGGGAATCGCGACCGAGGTCGCCGCGATGAGGCCGTTGGACAAAGCGCCGCTGGGATCAACGCGGGAGTTTCGGCCGCGGGTCTCCCGCGAGGGCATGGTGCGGATCCTGGAGAACGTCTACACGGTGCCAAGCGGCTTGGTCGGTCGGATCGTGGTCGCGTACGTCGATGAGTGGTCGGTCTCGATCTACGTCGGGGGTCGGCTCATCCAGCGTGGCCATCGGCTGGTCGGACGCAAACGGGCCGATGTCAACTACCGACACGTCCTGCCCACGCTCCTGCGCAAGCCCGGCGGGTTCCGGCATTATCGTTACCGGGAGTATCTGTTCCCCACCGCCGCGTTCCGGCGTGCGTGGGAGGTCCTCGACGCACGGATGAGCCCGCGGCGCGCGGATCTGGCGTACCTGCGGGTGCTCAAGCTGGCGGCCGACGGCCTCGAAACCGACGTTCACCACGCGCTGGAGCTTCTGATCGAGGACGGAGGCGCCTGGGACGACGCGGCCGTCGAGTCCCTGGTACGTCAGGCTCCCCCGGCGACGATGCCGGTGCTCACCATGCCATCCGTGGACCTGCAGCCGTACGACGCCCTGCTGAGCGAACAGGAGGTGGCTTGTGACGCCGCTTGAAACGCTCCAGGGGCACTGCAAGACGCTCCGAATGCCCACTGCTTCGGCGGTCGTCGCGGATCTACTCGATCAGGCTCGCAGCAACGACTGGGACATCGAGCGCTTCACCACCGCCCTGCTCGAAGAGGAGGTCGAGGGACGTCGGCAGCGCCGGGTGGAACGCCTCTACCGCTCGGCCCGACTCCCCGTCGGCAAGACACTGAAGGCGCTCGACCAGGACCGGTTGACCCTGCGCCTGCGGCGACAGCTCCAGCAGCTCCGGGACGGCATGTTCGTCGACCGAGCCGTGAACGTCCTGATCTTCGGCTTGCCGGGCCGAGGCAAGACTCACCTCGCCGCCGCCATCGGCCACGAGCTCGTCCACGCCGGGCGCAGCGTCCTCTTCATCCCCACCTTCAAGCTGATCGGCCGCCTCTTGCGTGCCAAGCGCGACCTCGACCTCGAACGTGAGCTCCGCCACCTGGACCGCTTCGAGCTCCTGATCCTCGACGACATCGGCTACGTCCAGCAGGACCGCGACGAGATGGAGGTCCTCTTCACCCTCCTGGCCGAGCGCTACGAACGCCGCAGCACCATGATCACCAGCAACCTCGTCTTCTCCGAGTGGGACCGTATCTTCAAGCACCCCATGACCACCGCCTCGGCCATCGACCGCCTTGTCCACCACAGCGTCATCCTCGAGTTCGGAAAGGACATGCCCAGCATCCGAGCACAGCACGCCGCCCACCGGAATCAGTCCACCTCCACCGACCATCAGCCCATGCCGGTTTCTAGTTGACGCCGATGCGGGTTTCTAGTTGACATTGGGCGA
Organism: Dermatophilaceae bacterium; assembly: GCA_040006675.1. Classification (GTDB taxonomy): domain Bacteria; phylum Actinomycetota; class Actinomycetes; order Actinomycetales; family Dermatophilaceae; genus Austwickia. The sequence continues at coordinate 2,451 of JBDTWM010000227.1, forward strand.
GGCCGCGGCCGGACCGCTGCAACCCGTGCCGCGGCACGGCCCGACCGCCGCGTC
>JBDTWM010000228.1:0-2501 GCA_040006675.1 Dermatophilaceae bacterium
AGATGAGGGCGATCAGGATGACCAGGAACGAGACGAACGCGTTGGCAGCGGCGCTCCCGCCGCCCAGGACGTCCTGCAGCGTCTTGTTGTCCTTGGTCACGGTGTTGTAGGCACCGCCAACGGACCCGAAACCCGCTCCGACGAGCGCGGAGATCGCGCTCCACCCGACGACCGCGTTGCGGTGCCGACGGGCGGCGAAGCCGAAGCTGTCCATTAGGACGGGACTCGCTGTCGTGCTGCCGCGGCGCCGGGCGAACATGCCCTCCCCGAGGTCGCGTCGTTCGCCCAGATGCAGGGCTGCGGCGGACGACGCGATTGCTGCGGCGATCAGCAGCAGCATCGGCCACCAGCGGGCGTCGCCGAAGGCGCGTGTCTGCTCGGCCCAGCCCAGTGGTGAGAGCCACACCAGTGCGTTGTCGCGTACGTCGCCGATGCCGCGGATAACGAAGGCGATGACGAGAACGGCGAGTCCCAGGGCAGTCACCGCTCGCGAGGACGCGACAAGCTGGGCGCAGAGGGCTCCCACGGCGGTGAACGCGATGCCGAGCAGAGCAAACGCCAACGGGTAGAGCACCACCCCTGGCCAGTTCAGGCCTAGCGCGGCGAGTACGGCGGCCATCCCGGCGGCCATCAGCAGGAACGCGGCCGAGGTCAGCACGAGCGCTGATTTGAGGGCCGCCGTGCGTCCTACGATGCCGGCACGCAGGAGCTCCATCCGCCCGGTCTCCTCCTGCAGCCTTGTCATCCGCGTCATGAGAATGAGCCCCATCAGGGGAATGGCGATCGCGGCGATGAAACCAAATTCGTAGGCGATTGGTCCGCCGATGCTGTCGAGCCCGAACGGCCGGCCGTTGATCGCGTAGAGCGAGGAGTCCGTCGAGACGGCCTGCGCGTAGGTTCCTAGCTCGCCCGCAGTTCCGTAGAGGCTGTTGATCGATGCCGCGGTGGCTGCGAAGACGGCGATCATGCCGAGCACCCACGTGATGATCTGTCGTCGACTGCTGCGCCACGAGATGGCCAGCATCTCGCCGCCTGTCAGGTAGGCGAGAGTCTTCATGACGGCGCTCCGCCGGTGGACTGGGTCGTGTCGTCCTCGTAGGCGCGGCGGAAGAGGTCCTCCAGGCCGGGCGGCGTCGCCGTGAGTGTGTGCAGGCCCGCGGCGTGCAGTGCCCCGATGGCGCCGTCGAGGTGCTCGACATCGACGGCGAACGTGATGTCGAACAGCGTGCCGGCGCGCCCGACGTCGAGGCCGACCACACCGTCGATGTCGCGGATCCCTTCGGGCGCTGACCTCGTCACGGCGTGCACACGTGTGCGGGTGTGCCGCCGCAGCTCCGCGAGGGTGCCGGTCATCGCGGTGCTGCCCTGCCTGATGATGCTGACCCGGTCGGCGAGGGACTCGACCTCGGCGAGGATGTGACTGGACAGTAAGACCGTGCACCCCTCGGCCCGGCGCTCCCGGATGATGTCCTGGAACGTCTGCTCCATCAACGGGTCGAGCCCGGACGTCGGCTCATCCAGGATCAACAACTCGGCGTCGGCAGCGAGTGCCGCGACCAGTGCAACCTTCTGCCGGTTGCCCTTGGAGTAGCCCTGGGACTTGCGGGATGGGTCGAGGTCGAACCGTTCAATCAACTCCGCGCGGCGTTCCGGGCGGGGCCCGCCGTGGGAGGACGCGAGGACGTCGAGGCACTCACCTCCGGTCAGCCCGGGCCACAGTGACACGTCTCCGGGCACGTAGGCGAGACGTCGGTGTAGTTCGACGCCGTCGCGCCACGGGTCGCCACCCAAGAGCTGCGCCTCGCCGCCGCTGGCGCGGACGAGGCCCAGCAGGATGCGGATCGTCGTCGACTTCCCGGAGCCGTTCGGGCCAAGGAAGCCGTGCACCTCCCCAGCGCGGACCGTGAGGTCCAGCCCGTCAAGAGCCACGACGTCGCCGAAGTTCTTGCGCAGGCCCGCGGTCCGGATGATCGGGTTCTCCATGGGGTGTTCGGTGGCCATCGCGATTTCCCTTCCGCGGATCACATGCGTGTACCCACAGTACACGCATGTGATGCACACTCAAGGTTGGTACCATCCGCGTATGCCCCTTCCCCGGTTCACCCGGCTGCCTGCCGACGAGCGACAGCGCATCGTGGAAGCCGCGCGCGCGGTGTTCGCCGCCGACGGCGTCGAGCACGCGATCGACGCCGACGTGATCCGCAGCGCCGGAATCTCAAAATCCTCGGCTTACAACTACTTCGACGGACGTGGAGACCTGCTCGGCATCGTCCTGGACGAGGTAGCGGACCGGTTGCGGGCCGTCCTTGGCACGTGGGAGCGGGTCGCGGACCCCGAAGCGTTCTGGGACGCTCTCACCGAGGCCGCGAGGCGTTTGATGGGTCATGTGGCCGAGCATCCCGATGACCTCGCCCTCATCGATCCTGCCTTCCTGCTGCGCATGCAAGGAGGATTCATGGGATGGGTCGGCGACGTCATCGACAACGGCATCGACATCCAGC